>JBNJEA010000004.1:0-57664 GCA_051745395.1 Thermodesulfobacteriota bacterium
AGGCGGTTTTCAGGCCGAAGCCGATATCGTTGGTCGACAACCCGAACAGCGCGGCCTTCTGCCGGTCCACGTCGATTTCCACGGCCGGCAGTGCGTCCATGAAGTCATCCTTGACGTCTTCCACGTGGGGAATCCGGGCGACCACGCCACGGATCCGTTTGGCGATTTCACCGAGTACTTCCACTTCTTCGCCGGAGATCTCGATGTTAATCGGCGCCCCGGTGGGCGGGCCGCCCTGGGCCTCGGCCACGGTGATCCCGGCGCCGGCAATGTTTTTGATCCGCTGGCGGATGGTATCGACATCTTCAATCGACGGGGTCTTTCGGTCCTCGAAGTCCACGAACTCAATGCCCAGGCGGTTGTCGGAATACTCGGAAAACAACTGGCTGCCCGCTTTTTTCCGGGCCGTGGCGTAAACGTGTTCGATATTGTCGATATCGGTGGGCCCGTAAACGGTCCTGCCGTTTCGCAGTTCGTGCGGCTGCGGCGCATAGGCCTTCCGGTAATGGGCCTCAAACGACGTGCCGGCCGGCGGCTCCGGCGAAAAGCCGGCCACGGCCAGCTCGATCTTTTTGATCACCCGGTCCATGTAATCCAGGTCCGCCCCCTCCGGCGGATCCACGTTGACATAGGCGCTTTGCGGATCAATACTCGGGAAGAACTCCACCGGCTTTTCCAGGCCGATAACCAGCTGCCAGACCTGGATGAGCACCACCAGCAGCAAAAACGCTGCCGTCACCACGGAAAACCGGTGCCGCAGACAATAGGAAAGCACCCGACGATAGGCCGACAGCACCCAGCCCCGGATGACCATCGGCTGTTCGCCGGCCGCCCGGAGATCCTCGGCGGAAACCCGCTTTTCCGGCACCTGGCCCCGGTTTTTGACCCGCATGAAAAAGGCGGCCAGCGCCGGGGTGATCACCATGGCCACAAACAAAGACGCGCTTAACGTGATCACCAGGGTAATGGGCAGATAACTCATGAACTCGCCCATGATCCCCGGCCAGAAAATCATCGGGAAAAAGGCGGCCAGGGTCGTGGCCGTCGATCCGATCACCGGCCAGGCCACCTCGGATGTGGCCTTTTTGGCCGCCTGGATGCGCGGCACGCCCTGTTCCATGTAGCGGTAAATGTTTTCCACGATTACGATGGCGTTATCCACCAGCATGCCCAGCGCCAGGGTCAGGGAAAACAGCACCACCACGTTAAGCGTTATGCCCAGGGCATAAATCGCCATAAATGACAGCAGCATGGAAAAGGGAATGGCCAGGCCCACCAGGACGGCGTTTCGTACGCCCAGGGCAAACAAAAGCACCAAAACCACCAGCACCAGGCCGGACAAAATGTTGTTTTCCAGGTCGGCGAGCATCAGCCGGATGCCCTTGGCCTTGTTCATCAGCTTGGTGATGCCGGTGCCGTCGGGCCAGCCGGCGCGGCTTTTTTCAATCATTGCGTCTGCGGCGGAAACGATATCGATAATGTTTTCCCCGGCCCTTTTTTTGACCGCGATGTTGATGGCGTCGCGTCCGTCGAGCCGGGAGCGGCTTTCTTCCTCCTCGAAGCCGTCGACCACCGTTGCCACGTCCTTCAAATACACCGGCCGTCCGCCGAAATCGCTGACCACCAGGTTGTAGATCTCCTCGGGGGTTTCAAATTCCCCGGGGACCCGGAGCTGGTACCGGCCGTCGCCGAGCACGACGGCACCGCCGGATGTATTGGAATTTTCCTCGGCGACCACATCGGCAAAGGCCATGATGGGAATCCGGTAGTAGGCCATCTTGTCCGGATCGACTTCGACCCGGATTTCGCGCTCCCGGCCGCCGGTGACATCGACTTCCAGCACGCCGGCAATCGATTCGATGTCTTCCTCCAGGTCGTCGGCGATCTTTTTCAAAGACGCCATGCCGCTGGTGCCCGACAGCGAATAGACCACAATGGGCAGCTCGGACAGGTTGACCTCGAATACCGCCGGGTCGTCTTCCAGGTCGCCCGGCAGCTCCCGCTTGGCCTCGTCGACCTTGTCGCGCACCTTCTGGAGCACGTCGTCGATGTCGGTGCCGGGCAGAAACTCGATGTTGACAGCCGACAGCCCCTCGGAACTCACGGACTTGATGTGCTTAACGCTTTCCAGGCCCTTTAACTTCTTTTCAATGGGGACGGTAACGGCGGTTTCAATGTCTGCGGCGGCCACGCCCCGGTACGGCGTGGAGACAAACACATAGGGGATGGTGACATCCGGCTCATCCTCGCGCGGGATTTCGTTGTAGCACCATACGCCCATCACCAGGATAATGGCGGCGAGCACCAGGACGGCAACCCGCTTGGCAACGGCGGTATCCGAGACAATCATTGGATGGCCTCCATGTCCGAAACCGTCCGGATCACGTTGACCGGCTGGCCGTCGGAAATCCGCCGGTGGCCCACCACAATAACCCGGTCGCCGGGGCAAAGCCCGCCTGTGACCTCGATGCGCCAGCCTTCCTGGATGCCGGTGGAAATGGTTCGCACGTGGGCGGCCTCGTCATTGACCACGTAAACGGTCTGGGCGTCATCGCGGGGCACGACGGCATACAGCGGAACAGACAGCGCCTTTTCGCTTTTTTGCTTGACAATGTCGACCCGGGCAAACATGTCCGGCAGGATTTCGCCGTCCGGGTTGTCAATGGCCAGTTCCAGGTCATAGAGGCGGGCGGCCGGATCACCGGCCAGTGACAGGAAATGATTTTGGGCCGGATAGGTTCTGCCGTCCAGGGCGTCGAAGGCCACTTCAAAGTCGTCCACGGTCCGCACCGCGCCCACATCGCTTTCCGGAATCCCCACGGTGACCTTGACCCGCTCCACCTGCATGACCTCGGCCACTGCCCGGCCGGCATTGACATACTGACCGCGCTCTACCATGATGTCGTCGATCATCCCGTCGATGGGACTGCGGATGGTACAGCGCTTGAGATTCAAACGGGCGGCGTCGCGTTCGGCCCGGAATCGCGCCGCCCGGGCGATGATTTCATCGACTTCGGATTTGGATACCATCTTTTTTTCAAACAGCTTTTCCAGTCGCACCCGGTTGGCCTCGGCGTTTTTGTACGCCGCCTGTGCCGCGTCCAGGGCGATTTCATAGTCGGCGGGATCGATTTCGGCGATCACCTGGCCGGCCTTTACCGGTTTGCCCTTCTCCATGGACTTTTCAACGACGTTTCCGTTGACTTCGGCGACAATATCGTAGCTCACCCATGGCTTAACCACGCCCGGCAGGTTGATCCGGTCGGTAATCGGCCGGGGCGCAACCGTCAGGGCCACCACGTTGACATCGGCGCCGCGCTGCTGCGGCTCTTTTCTGCCCTCCGCGATTTCCGTCTTCAGATATGCGATCTGCCGGTCGATCTGATCCCGGTAATCGCCCGTCATCTGCCCCAGCGGCAGATGCAGGATGGTGCGGGCCTGCTCGGGGGTGACGGCCAATTGTTCGACCAGCTTTGCCATGGCCGCATCCGGGTCGGCCGCACCGCCGATGATCGCCGCGATCCGGTCCGCCTTTTCCATGGCCATCTGCCTGGCCTCCAGAGTGGCCAGCCCCTGCCGGCCGGCTTCGAGCCGTTCGCTTTTCTCGGAAACCCGGGCCGCCAGCACGACAATGACGGCCACGATCACCAGTATCGGCAGCGCCCCCCACAACCGCATCAAAATCGCGCGCCCCCGACCGGCCCGCCGGGGGGATTCATTAACGGACATAACAGATCCTTTTCAGCAAAAAACAGCGGCCGCATGCTGCCGCCACATCACGATTTATGGTAATGACAATCCCGTTGGGTGACAAAGGTGCAATATGGATTTTATAAAAAAAATTCAATTAAAATCAGTACACTAAAATCATACGCATTGCAATTTTTACCACGTATTTTAGGCTGACTTTTTTAACCGAAAACCACAGGAGCCAAAAACATGAAACCCGATGTGATTGAAACAAAAAACGCCCCGGCGGCCGTCGGCGCCTACTCCCAGGCAGTGCGCTCCGGCGGCTTCGTCTTTGTTTCCGGCCAGATCCCCCTGGAGCCGGCAACCGGCAACCTGATCGAAGGCGACATCCGCGCGCAGACCGAACGTGCCCTGCAAAACATGACCGCCATTGTCCACGCTGCCGGAAGCCGCCTGGACCAGGTGGTCAAGGTGGAGCTGTTTCTGGCAGACATCAACGATTTTGCCGCGGTGAATGAAGTCTACGGGGAGTTTTTCCGGGATGCCCGGCCGGCCCGCCAGGCCGTAGGCGTTGCCGGGCTTCCCAAAGGGGCAGAAATTGAAGTCTCCTGCATTGCGATGGCGGAATAGCGGCCTGAAAATCCCTGATTCATCTTTATACGTTCGGATAAAATTCAACCGGACTTGACAGGGTTCATTTTGATGATAAGATGATAAATAACAAATCATCAAAACATCAAATTGCTGACAAGGGAGAAACATCGCAATGCGAACCACACTTACCATTGATGATTCCCTGATGCAAAAGCTCAAGGATGAAGCACATCAGTCCCGTGTTCCATTGAAGCAGGTCGTCAACACCGCCCTTGAAATCGGGTTGCGAAATCTTCATAACGATCAGGCGCAGCCCAAGTGTCATACCCAAACCTATGCCATGGGCATGCCCCGGGGCATTAACCTGGACAAAGCACTGCAGGCGGCATCTGCGTTAGAAGATGATGAAACGACCCGGAAACTGGAAATGCGGAAATGAAAATCATTGACCTGAATCTGTTGATTTACGCCGTCAACCGCGACGCCCCGGATCATGACACCGCCCGGGCCTGGTGGGAAAGCTGTTTGTGCGGAACCGAAACCATTGGTCTGCCATGGGCGGTACTCCTGGGCTTTCTTCGAATCACGACCCACCCGAAAATCATGCCGAATCCGATCACCTCCGGCCAGGCGATTGAACTGGTCGAAGACTGGTTAGGACAACCGCTGGTTCAAGTGATTGCACCCACAGACAGGCACTGGTCAATTTTCAAACAGTTCCTTTCCGATTTCGGAACGGCCGCCAACCTGACCACTGATGCCCATATCGCCGCCCTGGCCGTCGAGAGGGGGGCTGTTTTATACTCTTCTGACAATGATTTTTCCCGCTTTCGGAACCTGCAATGGATCAACCCGCTGCGATAGACGGTGGTGAAACCGTCGTCGGCTAACTGTCCTTTCCCGGAAAAATCTGCATCAAAAACCCTTGAATTTTGCAAACCCGCAGGATAGATTTATTATTTGATTATATCTTCAAGTAACGCATTGCCGATAACGCATGTTTTTCAAAAAACACCGCCACAGCAAAAAGCCTTCACTGCACCTGTTTTCCAGCCTGGGTCTTTTTTTCGTCATCATGGCCGTATTTGCCTGTGTCCCGCTGATGGCCGCCCTGGTGGGGGTACTGATCAAGGGTATCATAGAGCTGCAATACGTCATTTTGGCCGGCGGGGCCGTGGGGCTCTGCGCGTTGCTGGTATGGGCGGTTCGAAGGGCAAGCGCCTTTTTCAGGGCGTTTCACGGCCATGCCGACGAAAGCGGCCGGCTGTTTAAAAAACGCATGGCGGACGGCGAAGCCGTTGAACTTTCGCTATTCGGGGGGATGTGTAAAATCGCCTATAAGGGAAAAGACACGGCCGGCGGCGGGGTCGAGCCGGCGGCGCTGGCCGATGCCGCGCCCCGCCTGCCCGAAACGCCGGCCCCGGAAACATCTATCCCGGAAACATCTATCGATGATGACGCGGCCGTGGTCGACCGGCTTGCGCAACTGTCCGCACTCAAGCAGCGGGGCGATATCGATGCGGCGGATTATGAAGTGATGAAAAAGCGATTGATCGGAAAAAACCTGGAATTTTAGGATACTGCAATTGATTAACCCTTATCCCCGCTTTCGTCGAGCACCGCGCGCACCTTGTTGGTCAGCTCCTGCATCTGGTAGGGTTTGCCGATAAAGCCGGCCGCCCCGTCGGCCCGGGCCTGCCGGGCGTGTCCGTTGGTGGCATAGCCGCTGGCGATCAAGACTTTTGCCGCCGGATCGATTTTGAGCAGTTCCCTGAGGCATTGATGGCCGCCCAAGCCCGGCATGCTCAAATCCAGGATCACCAGGTCGATATCGCCGCTTTGGCTGCGATAGAGCTCAAGGGCCGATTCGGCATCTTCCGCGCACTGGACCGCATAGCCGTAATGCGAAAGCATCTCCATGGCCGCATCCCGGATGGGCACCTCGTCATCGACCACCAGGATCGACTCTGTACCGCCCGCAAATTCTTTTTCCCCGGCATTGTGGACTTCCGAATCCTGTTGTGGAGACATGGCCGGCAAATAAATCTTGAAGATGGTGCCCTGCCCCAATTCACTGTAGCACATGATGTATCCGTTGTGGCTTTTGACAATGCCGTAAACCGAGGCCAATCCCAGGCCGGTGCCCTTGCCGATGTCCTTGGTGGTAAAAAACGGGTCGTATATCTGTTCAACGGTATTGGCATCCATGCCGCAGCCGGTGTCGGTAACCGACAGGACCACGTATTTGCCGGGAGTGGCCCCGAGATGGTCATCGCAATACTGCTGATCCAGGACCACGTTGCGGGTTTCAATGGTGAGGGTGCCGCCGTCGGGCATGGCATCAGCTGCGTTGCTGCCCAGGTTCAAAAGGATCTGTTCGATATGGACGGGGTCGGCATGGACGGGCCACAAATCGTCATCCAGGTCCTGCTCGATGGCAATCATCCGGGGCACGGTCTGTTTCAATATCTTGTGCACCAGCCCCACTTCATGGTTCAACGACAAAGACCGGCGCTGGCCTTCCATTTTCCGGCTGAAGGTCAGCAACTGATCGATCAGCCGGGCCGCCCGGTCGCCGGAATTCTGTAGCTGAACCAGTTTCTTGTAGTCCGGGTGGTCCTCGCCCTTTCGCATCAACAGCAACTGGGTATAGCCATTGATGGCCTGTAAAATATTGTTGAAATCGTGGGCGATGCCGCCGGCAAGCGTGCCGATGGCTTCCATTTTCTGCGCATGCTGGAGCTGGGCCTCCAGGCGTTGATTTTGCTCCTCGGCCTGCCGGCGCTCGGTCACATCCCGGATGATGCCACGAAAACCGACCACCTGCTGCGCCGCATCTTTAACCAGTGAAGCCGATATTTCAATAAATCGCCGGGACGCGTCCCGGCGAATAATCTCGACGTCCAGTGCACTGGCAGATTTGCCGGTGCGGTACACAGTGTTAAACACTTCGTAGAGTTTCTGCGCATTTGCTTCGTCGGTATACTGCCGGTAATTGACCCCCTTCATTTCTTCTTCGTTGTAGCCTGAAAGACGGCAGACCATTTCGTTGAAAAGGGTGAAATTGCCGGCCAGATCGACCTCGTAATAGCCGTCCTCGATGGTTTCGATAATATTGCGGTACTTTTCCTCGCTTTTGCGCAGATCTTCTTCGGCCTGCTTGCGCTGGGTAATGTCGATCACCGTTATCAGCCCCGCCGGCTGGCCCTGATAGATAAAACTGGCGCCGGTCAACGAGGTCCATCTCAATTCCCCGGATTTGTTTACAATACGAAAATCATAGGAGGGGGGCGCGTTACGCCCGGACTGGCGCTGACTGCCCCGGTTTCGGACCAACCCCTGGTCGGCGGGATGCACGATTTCCCAGAACCGCATCCCGTATAGCTCCTGCCGACTGTAGCCGGAAATCTGCTCTGCGGCGGGGTTGGCATAGACCCAGTAATCATCCTGATAAATCATGATGGCAAACGGGCAGGCCTCGGCCAGCGTACGGAATTTTTCCTCGCTTTCCTTGAGCTGGTTGTCGATTTGCTTGCGCTCGGTGATATCGCGGTTGACCCCGATCACGCCGACGGGTTGGTTGAATTGATCCCGGATGAATGAAAACTTGGCTTCCGTCCAGACCGTGGAGCCGTCCTTGCAGAAAAGCTCGGTTTCGATTATTCGAAACCGGCCCGAATCCACGCCCCGCGAATCCTCGATTTCAAGTTCCTCTGCCACGATCGATCTTGCTTTTTGCGCGGTTTCCGGTGCCGTCATTTCCGCAAAATTGCGGCCGACAACCTCTTCCGGGGTATAGCCCCGGATTTTTTCAATGGAGGGGCTGATGTAGGTATAATTCAAGTCCAGGTCCATGGTAAAAATAATATCCCGGACATTGTCGGCCAGCAGGCGGTATCGGCTTTTGGCTTCCCTGCACTCGGTTTCGGCGGCCTTTCGGCTTTTTTTAAGGGCGGAGGTGTAAAGAATTTGTTCGATAACCATGGACAGGGATTGATCCGAAAACGGCCGGACCAGGTACCCATAGGGCATGCACAGACTTTGGGACGGAATCGAATTCTCGCTTTCCGCCGGATGGATCGGCACCGAGGGCATATCAAACAGAAAATGCAGACGCTCGGCGGTTTCGCTTCCGTCGGGCGGGCCTTCCAGGGCCGTATCGATTAATGCCAGATCAAAATCGGATGTTTCACAGGCCGCGATAGCCCCGGAGCCGGTATGAAACAAGGCGGCCACATCGTAGCCGATGTGGTCCAATCGCTTCACCAGATCGGCGGTTTGAGCTGAATCGGGGGCGGCAACCAGGAGCCGGGCGCCTTTCTGAGGCAATCCTTTCTCCCTTTCTTCGTCGGTCATTTACACGCACCTTTTACAACGCATCAAGGTCGTCCCAATCCTCCATCCGCATGATCATGTCATGCCCGAATTCCGGTACATCGAACAGGATGTCGGCATAACTGTCAAAATACAGAAATTGCTTCAAAAGCATTGTAAATTCGCGGGGAAACCGGATACCGTGGGCTTCGGCGACTTTGACCATCTGTAGCATGAATTGTTCGGGATCGGAAAGCCGCTTACCGGGGGCATCCATGTTGATTTGCGTTTCAATGGCTTCGCCGGCTTCGTACAACGCCGCAAGGTCGTCTGCGAGCTGCCGGGTATCGACGCTTTTACCGGTCATGCCGATGGCGAGCATGGCCTCTGCCATGCCCGGATAGTCCTGCATCATCATGGCCGCGACCAATGCCCGGACCCCCTGCTGGGTTTGCCGGGAAATACGGCCCACGATGCCGAAATCAATAAAACCGACCCGGCCGCCTTCCATGATCAACAGGTTGCCGGCATGCAGATCCGCATGAAACAATTCGCAGCCGGTAGTGCTTTCCATCCAGGTTTCAAAGGCGGCGCCGAGCACCGCCTGCGGGTAATCGGTGGATTTTAAAAACTGTTCCCGATCGGTCAGCGGAATTCCGTGCAGCCGCTCCATTGTCAACACCCGCTCGGACGTGGCCCGGTAATAGATACGGGGGGTGACCACATTGGTTTTGCCGGTACTTTCCAAAAAACGGGTGAATGTTTCCAGGTTTCGCGCTTCGGTGATGAAGTTGCATTCTTCCAGCACGGTTTTGCGGATTTCGGACAATATCCCGGAAAAAGCGGCATGTTTTGCCCCGCGAACCAGCGACTCCAGGACCCGGGCCCCAATAAAGAGGAAATTTAAATCCGCAATCAGGATTTCCTTCACACCGGGACGCTGGATTTTAATCACCACTTGCTCGCCCGAAGTCAGGCGGGCGGCATACACCTGGGCAATGGAGGCCGATGCAATGGGAACGGGGTTGATTTCGGAAAAAATCTTGCCCAGATAGCCGGGGCCGAGTTCTTTTTCCAATACACCGGCCATTTGATGAAAGTCGATGGGATCGGTTTTGTCCAGACACCGCTGAAACTCCCGGACATAGGCCTCCGGAAACAGTGACGGGGAACTGGCAATCAACTGGCCGAGTTTGATATAGGTGGCGCCGAGGCGCTCAAAGGCCTTTCTTGCCACCACGGGAGCGGGGGGACGGCCGCCTGTCAGCCACTCCAAGCCGGTCTGGCCCAGGGCGGCGGCGGTCTGGGCGGCCCGTCGCACCCCCTTGACGCCGAGCGACACCGCAAAGGGAAATTCTTTGTATAACCTCTGAATCCTCATGTTTATCTCTTTTCAAATTACAGAAACAGAATACCGGCTGATTTTTTCTTTATTCATACACTTTCATGAAACGATTTTCAAATCATTAAAGCCCAATACGCCCGGAAACAGAATATTGAAGGCGGTAAAAACCCGCCGGTTACATCAGAAAATCAGCAGGCTGGATGCCACTTTCGGCAGGATGATGGGTGCTTTCGATAGTATAGAAATACCGGCCCGTTTCCGGATCATGCTGGTTTAACTCAACGATTGGGCCTTTTTTGTATCCGCCGTTTTGGCGTTGCAGCAGCAGTACCTGCGGCAGGCTGTTTTGCCGGAAATCGCCCCCGCTGCAGACCAGACCGAGTTGACCGGTGTTGAGTTTCACCAGGGTGCCAACGGGCATGATGCCGTGCATGTTGATAAACCACTTGAGCAAAACCGGGTCGAAATCCCTGCCGGATACCTCCAGCATCGCCCCGAGCGCCCGATCCGGGCTCAAGGGTTGCGGCCGGTAAATCCGCGACGAGGTCAGGGCATCATAGACGTCACAGATTTGTATAATCCGGCCGAACAGGCTCAGGGGCCGGGACCACTTGACCTTCGGGTAGCCGGACAAATCGTATCTCAGGTGATGTTCAAAAGGCGGCAGAATGATTTTGGCCACCAGCTCCGAATCGGCTTCCAGCTTGATGATCCGGCGCACGCTGTTTAGGGAATGGGACTGGATTTCCCGGAATTCCCCGCTGTCTAAGGGGCCGGGCTTGTTTAAGATCCCGATGGGGATATCGACCTTTCCGAGATCGTGAAACAGGGCACAGATACCGAGGCGGACCAGGCTGTTGCGCGACAGGCCGATCTGGTGGCCCAGACAGATGGACAAAATGGCCACATTGACCGAATGGGTAAAGGTATAGTCGTCATAGTCGCGGATGGTGGCCGCCCCCATGAGTACCGAGCGGTCCACGAAAACCAGGTCGGTGATGTCCTGGATCACCCGCAGGGGTTTGCGCACGCCGGCGGAATGGTTTTTGATAATTTCATGGCCGACGGTTTTGACGGAATTGTACGCATAGGAATAAATCCGGTAGGCCATTTCGGCCCTTTCCCGGGCGGGGTTGCCGGCCTTGACCCGGGGACCCGCGAGTTTCTCCACCCATGAAAACCGCTCCTGCGCCAGGACATCGCCGAGCCACTGTGCCGGCTGCTCGTGGCGCGCGGCTTCCATAAGCTTACCCACGAACTGGTAGGCGGCCTGGGGCGTAACGTCGTAAAAATCGCGATGAAACCGGAGGCCGTAGAGTTCGAGCTGCTCAAACCATCCGAGCAGCGACAAAATGTAGACGGCATTCTGCTTTTGCATCAGCAGCCTTTCGCCGTTGACGAAAAAGCGGCCGCGGCGTGCTTCGACTGTAAAACCGTCATCGCCGTGTTCAAGCAGCTGCCGGCCGGCGGCCACGAATTGCTCGGCCGCGTGGATGGTCAAACAGTTGCCGGCTTCATGAATCTTTGCCAACTGCAGCAGCCGCATGAAATGACAGATAAAGGCGTCACCGAGACGCCGCAGTTCATAAGTGCGGTCGTCTTGCGTTATCGAATCGGCCTCATGGGGCATGCGCATCCTCCCCTGCTCGTTTCAGCGCCCGCCGAACAGTGGGCCAGAGACTTTTTGATGCCCTGGCCATCAGGGCATCGGCATCGGGCGAATCCAGTCGTCGCATGGCCATGGCAGCCCCCGTTCGGTGAAGGGCGCACAGCTTGCCGATCCGCCATGGACGGGCAAACAGGCGGTTTTTCAGAAACGCAAGCGACCGGTTCGAACCGCAGCTGCCAAGGGCGCAATACAGCCTGAAAAGCAGCGCCCCCTGGCGGCGCGTCAATTCATCAGCCTGCAGCCGTTCGACCAAAACGTCCTCGGCTTCCGGGCGACGGCGCCGTGAAAAAAATTGAAACACCATGTGCCGGATTTTCCGGTTGCCGTCGGAAAAAAAGGGCAGCAGGTGATGGTAAACCGCAGTCGTTTCGTGCTTGATCAAGGCCGAGACCGTACTTTTCCGGATGGTGTCATTGGGCGACCGGCCGGATTCCAGAAGCAGCGGCAGGGCCTCCTGAAAGGGGATTTCCGATAGGATCCCGATCGCCGACGTGGCAACGGCCTGGTCCGAGTTGCGCACCAGGTGGGCCAGCGGCCGCATATCCCGTGCCGCCAGATCGCAGATGGCTTCGGACAGGGCCCGGCGGACGGGATCCGCACTTAGCGCCGGCAGCATCGGCCCCAGAAACAGAATGCTTTCGGGCGACAGCAGGACAAGCATCTGCTTCAAATATCCGACCTGCTCCCCATGGCCGGAACCGATGGTCATGAGCTTGTCTTTCAGGCCCGCCAGGCCGCGCGGCCCGGAAATCATGCGCAGAAAATCGTCCAGGTAGGCAAGGGCCCAGTGGCCGTCCGCTTTGTAGGTATCCCGGATGGAATAAAATTCCTTTAAAAAATTGCAGACCCGATGAAACTGCCCCCGGGAGACGGCGTCGACGAAACATCCGTGAATGATTTCCAGCACGACTGAAAAATCTTCCTTGGCGCGCTGCTCATGTAAAATGACCAGCAAAACGTCGAAGACGTCCTGGTTGAAATCCCGGTTTTCCTCCCGGGCCACCATGCGGCGCGTCTTTTCGATTTCCTCGGGTTGAAGCTGCCAGAGCTGGCTGTCTAAATCGCAGATGCTTGGGGTTTGTCCGACCGCCCCCGTTGCCCCCTCGGCGCTATCATCGGCGCGGTCAACCTTCAGGCTGGCAATATCGAGCAGCGGCTCGTTTTCCCAGATGCGGTTGTTGGTGGCGTAGCGGATGTGGAAAAGACCGGCCTCCCAGAGGTCGGTTACGATGTCGCTCTGTCCTTCGGCTTCCATGACCTGGTGGCTGTTGACGATTTCCAGAAACGACTTGAGTTCGGCCGGCGAAATGTCTTCCGAAAACGTCAGCCACTGGAGGCCATCCCGGTAGCAAAGGTAGGCCAGGTTTTCCTTTGCCGCGGTGCCGGGCAGCATATTGTGCCCCCGGTACTCAATCCGGGTTTTAAAGATTTCTATCGCAAATTCACCGTACCGAGCGGTAAAGTCGCGTAATCGATTGTAAAGGTCTTCAATGGACTGCCGGGCAATGGCATGGTGGTCCGGATACAGGTTGAGGTTTTTTGCCGCCAGGATCAACCGGGCGACAATCTGTTCGGCATCGTGGATTTCTTCCGATGCGGACGGCGTATCCGATTTCAACTCATTATGCTGCTCGGCCATGCATGGGTCCAATAAGGGGTCATGTTCGATCCGGTCTAAAGATCTGAAGCTGCTATATTGGAACAGACTGGGCCGCATTTCAAGCACTTTTTCCATCCCCTTTCGGGCGGATGAAAATCGGACCCGTAATCGAAATCGGGATCGAAGTGTTTTGATAGCGATTGCAATTGAGATTGCGACTGCGATTTGGATAGAGCCGGAAGATTTTTTTAGAATCTAGCCGGTTTTTTCCGCGGACGTATTGGATTCCATGACTTGGTAGGGCGATACCACGGCGCCGAAATCGGTTTTCAGTGCCGCCAGGCCCTGCCGCCATTCGTCCAAGATCTCGAAAAACCGCGCCGGAATGCGGTGTTCCCTGCTGTAGGCGTCTTTCTGCAGATCGATCCGGCCGATAATATTGTCCACGTAGAGGGAAAACTGTTTCAAATACAACGCTTCGGGATACGGCTTGCCAATGAGCCGTTCGAATAGCGCCTTTAAGGCCTCGTATGTCGGGATCATGCCGATGGGGGTCTCAATGGTGTCGGCCTTTTTCCGGGCCGCCAGCGCCAGCCAGGTCAGCCAGACCGGCACGTCGCGCTTTTCCCCCAGCAGGGCATCGGTGTCGCCGCCCCGGGCCGCATCGGTTAAAAAGTAGTTCAGCCCGGCCATCACCGGCTGCTTTGCCGGGTCGATTCGCATGCTGCCGAAAAATTGAAACTGGGCGTCCATGTAGTCGCCGAGCACCCCGGGAATAAAGGGGGAGTTGGACCAGGGCGAGCGCTTGACCCCCTTGGCGCCGACTTCGGCGGCGGTGGCCGCCGATACGATGCAGGCGCCGATGGCCACGCCGTGCTCCGGGGTCTTGGCCACCCAGACCGGCGGCATGGTGTCGCTGTCTCTGCCGCTGTAGGTAATCACGCCGATTTCGGCGCCTTCGGCGACCTTGGCCCGGTCGCTGTAATTGGGCAGTGCATGGAAGGCAAACATGCACCGGGAATTGGGATGAGATACCGGCACCGGGTTGCCGTCGGCATCGGTCATGCCCCGGACCCATCTGCCCTGGAAGTTGTAGCCCGATGCCGGGTCTTCCCCGTTGCCCTCCCACTGCGGGGTGCCGTTTTCATCGATGAGCACGTTGGACCAGATGACCTCGGTTTTGGGTTTGCGCAGACATTGCATGAGCACCGGGTCGCCCTGCCAGTTGACATCCTTTAAAATGCCGAAGATGCCGCACTCCGGGTTGACGGCCCGGACGCCGCCGTCTTCGCCGATCCACATCTGCGCCAGGTCGTCGCCGATGAAATGATCGCCGGTCATGGCCGTGGTGGTCTTGCCGCACCCCGAAGGCGCCGCCCCGGTAAACCAGGTGGTCACGCCTTCCGGGTCGGTCAGTCCGGTGATAAACATGTGCTCGGCCAGCTCAAAGCCCCGGTTTTCGTAAACCGCCTTGTCCACGGCAAACCGGTGGTTGCCCTTTTTCATCAGCAGTGAATTGCCCGCATAGGTACAGTTCATGGAGAAAGTGGTCCGGTGGCTGCGGTCCATGTAAATGCGGGCATGGGGCAGGTCCTCGGGCCGGTTTTCGCCCTGGCTGTGGAGGTTGATAAAGAAATGGCCGTTTCGCCGGACCTCTTCGTTGAACCGGTAAAAGGCGTTGCAGTAGAGCAGCTCCGCCCCGTGGGAGACGTAGGCCGAACTGGTGATCTCAACGGCCGGATTGGAAACGGGCGAGCCGTTGGGGCCGCGCAGGTAGAAGCCGATGATCATGGTGCGGCCTTCCATGATGCCGGCCATTTTGCCCCGGATGTCTTTGGCGGCTTGCTCGCGGTCAACGCCCCGGGCCAGTGAGCTGATCTGCTCGCCGGGATTGACGATATAATAGGTGCGATCCACGATGCGGCCCTGTTCTTCCGGCAGGTCGAAATGCACGGTGTGTCCGGGCATGGGAAGTGTTTGCTCCTCGCCGTTTTCAATGGCCAGCGCCCGGATAAACCGCAGGTCCTCCTCGGAGGCCGTGTTGACATAGACACGCTCCGGCCGGCAGATGGCAATGGCGTTGGCGATCTTTACGCGCACGTCTGCGTTTTCGATGCTTTCCATCCGCAAAAGATGCGGCTTGACCATGGTCTTTTCAAACAGCTTTGCCGCTTCGGCGGCCTCGGTGATGCCGCCGATGGTTTTTAGTATGTCTTCCCCCTTGTTTAATTCAAACATGGAAAACTCCTTCTCTGTGCTGGTTGCCGTGCCCTGCCCTATTCTTTTTTCGGTTTGAACTGGGCGGTTTCAGTGGAATCGGCCATGGCGCCGGTGGTGCTTTTGCCGCCGGTAATGGTTTCGAGCACCCGGTCGAAATACCCCGTGCCCACAAAGGCCTGGTGGGTAATGGCCCGGTAGCCCGCGGTCTGCTCGTCGGCAAACTCCTTTTGCTGAAAGCGCGAATAGGCGAGCATGCCTTCTTCCCGGTAGCGTTTGGCCAGGTCGAACATGCCGAGGTTTAAGGTATGAAACCCGGCCAGGGTCACGAACTGGAACTTGTAGCCCATGGCCGCCAGTTCCCGCTGGAATCTGGCGATGGCGGCATCGTCCATGTGCGCTTTCCAGTTAAACGACGGCGAGCAGTTGTAGCTCAAAAACTTGTCCGGGTAATGTTGCCGAATGCCTTCGGCGAACCGTTTGGCCTGCTCTAAGTCCGGCTCTGAGGTTTCACACCAGACCATGTCGGCATAGGGGGCGTAGGCCAGGCCGCGGGCGATGGCCGATTCCACCCCCGGTCGGACCCAGAAATAGCCCTCGTCGGAGCGTTCGCGGCTGTCGATAAACGGGCGGTCGCGTTCGTCGATGTCGCTGGTGATAAGGCGTGCGGCATCGGCATCGGTGCGGGCGATCAAAACCGTAGGCACGCCGCACAGGTCCGCGGCCAGGCGCGCCGATACCAGCTTGGTGATAAACTCCCGGGTGGGCACCAGGACCTTGCCGCCCAGGTGGCCGCATTTTTTGGCTGACGCCAGCTGATCTTCGAAATGCACACCGGCCGCCCCGGCCTCGATCATGAATTTCATGAGTTCAAAGGCGTTTAGCGGGCCGCCGAATCCGGCTTCCGCATCGGCCACGATGGGCGCAAACCAGTAGGGACCGTCGAGCCGGCAATCCAGGACCTGGATCTGGTCGGCGCGCTTGAAGGCGTTGTTGATCCGGCGCACCACGTTGGGCACGCTGTCGACGGGATACAGGCTCTGGTCGGGATACATTTCATTGGCCAGGTTGTTGTCGGCGGCCACCTGCCAGCCGCTGACATAGATGGCCTTCAAGCCCGCCTCGACCTGCTGGACGGCCTGGTTGCCGGTCAACGCGCCCAGGGCGGGCACGTAGTCCTCGTTTTTGAGCAGCCCCCACAGCCGGGTGGCGCCGGCGGTGGCAAAACTGTATTCCACCTGCATGGTGCCCCGGAGGTTAAGCACGTCGCTGGCCGTATAGGGCCGCTCGATGCCCTGCCAGCGGGGATCGTTTTTCCAGGACTGTTGCAGCGCCTCGATTTCCGCGCTGTCGATCTGATGGCAGGAATGGCGCTGCTCAAGCTCTGCGGCTTTTTCGTCGATGGTCTTGGTCATGGCATCCTTTCCTAATCAATGTGTTTGCTAAATCGCTCAATTTAGGTGTTCATAGGCGCGGAGGGTCAAAAACTCCTCCAATTCTGCATTGGCGATGATTTCGGTCAAAAGGCCGGCCGCCGTTTCGTAATGGCCCTGCTTGAACCGGTCGGAACCGACGGTATGCCGGATGTTTTCCAGCTCATCATCTCGGATCCGGTAAAACAGTTCCAGGCTGATCTCGCGGCCGTCCTCGAGATGGGCCTTCGGGTGATGGACCCACTGCCAGATCTGGGTGCGGGCGATTTCGGCCGTTGCCGCGTCTTCCATTAAATAGTTGATGGGCACGCAGCCGGTGCCCGACAGCCAGGAGGCCAGGTACTGGACGCCCACGCTGACGTTGTTGCGAAGCCCCTGCTCGGTGATGGTGCCGTCCGGCAGCTTCAGCAGGTCATCGGCGGTGACCTTGATGTCCTCGCGCCGGCGATCCTTCTGGTTGGGCCGGGGCATGTACCGGTCGAATTCCTCCCTGGCCACGGAAACCAGGCCGGGATGGGCCACCCAGGTGCCGTCGTGGCCGTCCTTGGCCTCGCGGATCTTATCATCGCGGACCTTGTTGATAGCGGCCTCGTTGGCTTCCGGATCATCCTTTCGCGGGATCTGGGCCGCCATGCCGCCGATAGCGTGCACGCCCCGGCGATGGCAGGTGTCGATGGCCAGCAGCGAGTAGGAATGCATGCAGTGCCGGGTCATGGTGATCTGGGAGCGGTCCGGGAACAGGTATTCGGGAATGTTTTTAAAGCGCTTGATAAAGCTGAAGATGTAGTCCCACCGGCCGCAGTTTAACCCGGCCATGTGATCGCGCAGTTCATAGATGATCTCGTGCATCTGAAACGAGGCCAGGATGGTTTCGATCAAAACCGTGGCCTTGATGGTGCCGGGGGCGATATCTGCCATCTGCTGGGCCCGGACGAAAATATCGTTCCACAGCCGGGCCTCCAGGTAGCTTTCAAACTTGGGCAGGTAAAAGTAGGGGCCGCTGCCCTTTTCCATCAGGGCCCGGGCGTTGTGGAAGAAAAACAGCCCGAAATCGAAAATTCCGCCGGCAATCGGCCGGCCGTCGACCAAGACATGCTTTTCATTGAGATGCCAGCCCCGGGGCCGGACGATGAGCGTGGCCGGCTGATCGCTTAACCGGTAATGTTTGCCCTCCGGGGAATCGTAGGTCATCTGCCCGCGCACGGCATCGCGCAGGTTGATCTGGCCGTGGATGTTGTTTTCCCAGGTGGGGGTGTGGGCGTCTTCGAAGTCGGCCATAAAGATTTTGGCCCCGGAATTCAAGGCATTGATGACCATCTTGCGATCCACCGGGCCGGTGATTTCCACCCGGCGGTCCCGGAGATCGTCGGGGACCGGGGCGGCCGTCCAGTCGCTTTCCCGGATTTCCTCTGTTTCCGGGGAAAAATCGGGGAAATTGCCGCTGTCGATGTCGGCCTGCACCTGCTTTCTGGTTTCCAGTACGCTGTGCCGGCGATCATCGAATTCCCGGGCCAGGGTGGCAATAAATTCAAGGGCGTCCGGCGTCAGGATTTCCCCGAACGCGCCGCTTACCGGTGCGGTAATTTCAACGCCGCGTGGCAGTTCTTGGTGCGCCATGGTTTCGCCTCCATTGCTACTGATTTTCAATAATTCACCATTGCGTTTTCTTCATTCTTTGAAATAATAATCAACTGTAAATTTTGAATGAAATAACCCCATGCAGCAGCCGAACCACAATTACGCCGTCCACATTCTTTCGGCATTCGATGCCTATCACGACACCTTTGTCGAAATCACCCGCCGGGCGCCGGCGCGATTTATCGAAGCCGACTGGCAGGGCTTTGCCGACGACGCCGTCGAACGCCTGTCGCTTTACGGAAAAATCGTCGATCAGACCGTTTCCGAATTGGATGTCATGGTCCGCCAAGAAGCCGGACCGATCGAGCTGTGGGCTTTCGTAAAACAAACATTTTCCGGCATCATTGCCCATCGCCGGGACTATCATCTGGCGGAAACCTTTTTTAATTCCGTCACCCGCCGGCTGTTTCAAATCATGGGCGTCAACGCCGGAATCGAATTTACGGTAGACGATTTCACGGTGCCCGCAATCGAGTACAAGCCCTGCCCCGTCTGCACCGTCTACGGGCAAAGCAGCGACAACGGCGATTCCGTCGAATCGATCGTCGGCAACCTCTTTTCGGCCTGCAAAGACCGGCTGCCGCTTTTTCGCTTTGACCGGGACGTCGACCGGGTGGCCCGGGTCATCTCACACGAAATGACCGCACGCAATCTGCCCGACCGAAACATCCGGCTCGAAATCGCCGACCCGGTCTTTTATCGCGACAAGGCCGCTTACATCGTCGGCCGCATCCTGTCGGGTGATGCGGTCGTGCCGCTGGTTATCTCCCTGCTCAATGTCAGGGGTGAAATCTTTGTCGACGCTGTGCTCATGGATGAAGACAACGTCAGCATCCTGTTTAGCTTCGCCCGGTCCTATTTTCACGTCGACGTCGGCAATCCCGCCGAAATGATTCAATTTCTCAAAAGCATCATCCCCCGCAAACCGGTTTCCGAACTCTACACCACACTGGGGTATCACAAGCACGGCAAAGCCGAACTTTTCCGCGAACTGATCCGAAACCTCGAAGACAGCCGCGAACAGTTCGAAATCGCCCGGGGTGACGAAGGCATGGTCATGCTGGTGTTTACAACGCCGTCTTTCGACGTGGTTTTCAAAATCATAAAGGACCACTTTGACTACCCCAAGCAAACCACGACACAGCACATCCGGGACCGCTACGAGCTGGTGTTTCGGCACGACCGGGCCGGCCGCCTGGTCGACGCCCAGGAATTTGATCACCTGAAACTCGACCGCAGCCGTTTTTCCCCGCACCTGATCGATGAACTGGCAAACAAGGCCCATAGCAAAATAATATTCATGGAAAACCATCTTGTCATACGGCATCTTTATACGGAACGTCGCCTGACGCCATTAAACCTCTATATCCGCCAGCAGCCCGAGGCCGCGGTCATAGAGACCATGATCGACTACGGCTGGGCGATCCGGGATCTGGCGGCCGCCAATATTTTTCCCGGGGACCTGTTTTTGAAAAATTTCGGCGTCACCCGGCACGGCCGGGTGGTGTTCTACGACTATGATGAACTGTGCCTGCTCACCGAATGCAACTTCCGAACAATTCCCAGGGCCGAAACCGTCAGCGACCAAATGGCCGATGAACAGTGGTTTCCGGTATACGAAAACGACGTCTTTCCCGAGGAATTCAAACGGTACATGGCCATTCCGGAATGCGCCCAATCCGATTTTTATGCCGTCCACGGCGATTTGTTCGACGTCGCCTTCTGGAAAAACATGCAGGAAAAAGTCCGGTCCCAGGCCCTGATCCATATCTTTCCCTACAGAAAAGACCGCCGCCTGAAATACCGCTTCAAGCCGGTTTAAATCACCCCAAAACCGTAATCTGGTAATCCGGTGGGCTTTCGTAAGTGACGAGTCGACGAGTTATTTTTTTATTTGGTTATCCGGAATATTCCAGTTATGGTTTTGCGAAGTGAATTCGGCCATCCGTGAGACCCTAACCAAACAAAAAAAAGCGATTCGTCCCGGTCGTCATGCCTGCGAAGGCAGGCATGACAGACGAAGCGATGCCCTTTTTTGCGTATCAAGAGAGCTTCCGGTAACTGGATTTTTCCGGATAACCAATTTTTTTTATTCTCGCGCAAAGCCGCCAAGAGCGCCAAGAATGGCGTGGAAGCTTTGCGCCTATGAGTCTTGGCGCGAAAATGCAGTTGCTGTTACCGGAGTCTTCCGGATAACCAGAATGGAAAAAATCACCTTTTGTACTTCTGTTTTTGTCATTGAAAGATTTGATATTCGGATTTGTTTCGAATGTAGTGGTTTCTATTTCCTTGCGGCATAGCCAACCCCCTCTGACCTGGCCCAGAAGTCCGGGTTTTTCAAATTTCAATAAAAAAAGGCACCGCCCGGGCATTTTCGAATGCCCGGGCGGTGCCTTTTTTGGAAACAAATAGTGTCTTCGGGATAACCGGATTCAGTTATTCCATACCCTGCCCCTCACACCTCACACCTCATACCTCATACCTCACACCTTACACCTTATACCTTATACCTCATACCCCTTACCCCATACCTTTATTTCCGCGAAGATTCATACGCCGCCTGCGGCCGGCTGTAATCGGCCTGTTTTTTCCGCAGGCGGTCAAAATCGACCATGCCGCCCCAGCCGGTCTGTAAGGTATCGGCCAGCACCTTTTCATAATAGCCCTTTTCCAGCAGATTGCCCTCGCTGTCGCAAATGTCCTGAATGGCCGGGGCCGGGCCGCAGTTGGTGTACTGCTCAATGACGGCCTGGCTTTTGGCATTTTCAAAAACCTTGTAGCCGGTAATGTAGGGGAAATAGCCTTCCAGCAGGCTGATGCCCTTGATCAGTTTCCGGTACCGCCGGTTTCGGGTCACCATGTACATCACCTGGTAAAAGGCCTTCTGACATCCGATGGCGGTGTTGAAAATCCAGTGGGGGATAAAGCGGATTTTCGGAATCACCCGGCCCTCGACGGGGTCGTTTTCGACGTAATAATTATAACCGACATCATGGAGATAACGGATGGTCACCGCCTTCTCGCCGGCCGCCATTCGCAGCACGCCCTGGTGGTATTGATCACCGGCCATGATATCGGAAACAATGGCGGCCACCCAGTCGACCGGCACGATATCCAGGGTGTTGTCCGGGGTGGTCAAAAAGGGGAGCTTGCCCAGGTAGCCCAGCATCATCACGACGTAGTGCAGGTTATAGGTACGGGTCCGGCCCGTTTCGGCCGAGCCGCCGATGATGGTCGGCTCAAAGATTACGATGCGCTCGTCGTTTGCCTTGATTTTATCCAGGATAAAGGCCTTGGCTTCGGCCTTGGTCTGCGCGTAGGTGTTGTCCGGCGGGCCGGGATGAAATTCCGGATAATCTTCGGGGATCGGCGTTTTGTAGATGCCGTAGGCATATCCGGTGGAGATATAGTACATGGCGGCCTCGGACTGCCCGTTTTCCCGGCGGCGGGCCTTGATGTCGCTGAAAATGTCATAGACCTTCTGCGTAAAGATCACGTTTGAGACCTTGATCTTTTCATAGGGCTGATCAAACCGGACATCGGCCGCACCGTGGAGGATTTTTTCCGTGTGGGCCACCACTTCTTCATAGAGATCCGGGGCGATGCCCAGCCGGTCCTCGGCCACGTCGATTTCAACGGCGGTGGCGCGCCGGGAGACTTCCCTGCGGACTTGCCAGTCCAGTTCCAGGTCCCGGATGGCGGATTCGAGTCGGGAGGCCACGTCCGTGCCATCGGCGCCCTTGCGGATGGCAAAATAAAAATGCGGATTATCGTCTTTTTGCATCAGGTTTTCGATGATCACCGGAACCACGGTGCCGGTGATGCCTGTGACAAAATAATTCATAACGGCCTCCTTGAAATCGTTGATTTCATATTAAAACACGTTGGCCAGCTTGAAAACCGACAACAGCTTCATCGCGGGCATGTAATGTTTGTGCGCACAGTAAAACCGGTTGGTGCGGCCGCAGAACCGGGACTTGGTGAATTCGATGCCGCGGAAATTGTAGATGAAATTGCCGTAGCGGTAGATCAGGCGCTCGATGTTTTTGAGCATCCCCGATTCATGCCCCTTGTTTTGATCGTCGAGCACCAGAATGGAAAGCCCCAGATTCATTTCTTCCAGGCCTTCGGCCCGGAACTGTTCCATGGCATAAACCATGATCGAATAGAAGATGCCCTGTCGGAAATTTTGTGAAAATCTGGATATATTGGGCACATAACCGACAATGCGGCCGTCGCGGTAGATGGGATCAAAAAAGATAAACCCGATCAACTCGTTATCCTGGTAGGCGAAGAATTTGCGGGTTTCCGCCTGGTAGGCCATGTCCATGGGACGGATCAGAAACCCGATTTCCCGGTTTTTGATTTTGCGGGTGACCCGCCACTGATCGGACAACTGCCGGTAACGGGTATCCCCATCGCCTTCCCGGATGACCACGCCTTTTTTTCTTGTCTGGTTCAAGGCGGTGCGCAGCACCTGCTTTTTCTTGCCGGATGTCGACCAGCTCTCCAGGTCGATGACGGTTTCCTGGCCGAACTGGGTGGCATAAAATCCGAATTTGCGATGCATCAGTTCCGCCACGGGTTCGCTGATCTGCACAAACGCACAGCGTTTATGCCGGCGGATAAATTCGCCGATGAGCAATTCCTGGTCGTCTTTGCGGCATACCGGATCGGCCAGGACCATCTGCGAGCCCCACTTGTTCTTGTAAGCGATAAACCCCACCCCCGGCATGTCAAAATACTGCATCCCCGGTTGCAGGGTGGAAAAGGACATGCAGTGATCGCCGTATTGCCGGAGATACGCCAGACGCTCTTCAAAGGAAAATCCGGAAGAGCGGGAAATTTCCGATGATTTTCCAATGCCGGCACGAAAACCCTGCTGCCAGGGCAGCACCCTTTCCGGATGAATTGCCTTTGATGACGAATGAAACAGCAACATAGGAGATCTCCTTGTTTCGTGAAATTCTTGCCCAACCCGAATTATAATGAAAAATACGTAAAGCGGTATTTGGACTATGACAGAATTCAAAAAATTGTCATTCTAATTAAATCCCAGTTATTCACTAGGCCAACACTCGTATTCCACAGGTTGTAGATGAAAACGAATGGTTCGTTTCGGAGGGGTTACGCCGGTTCCGACGCCGGCGTCGGTTTTCGTTCCGGGGGCGGAAAGAGTTGGTTAAAGCGAAGGGGCAGGTAACTGGCGCGCAGGTAAATCTGCGGGAAGGCCCCGGCAATGGCCGAACGGTTATACAACGCCCATAAAATCCGGGTAATATGCTGGTCCCCGGACCAGATCGTCTTGGGTTCATTATCGCATGCCGCCTTAGTGCAGCAATTGGCCACAAAATTGATATCTGTCGCACTGGGCGGGTCCCAGTCCCGGTTGTGAAAGTAGTACCGACAAAACCCGGCGATTTCGTCATACAACGGGTCGGATTTCAAATCGAACACCTGCCCGTTGACTTCGAGGGTCTGCAAAAATATATCGATATGTTCCAAATAAATCTTCTGGTATTTCCAGATTTCCTCGACCCAGTAAGCCTTGTTGCGCCGGCGGTTGTGGTAGGCTTCGAAAAAATTCTCCAGCCCTTCATTCATTTCCGCCAAAATATCCGCGGAAATCGAGATGGTCGGGGTGTAGACGATTTCTTCAACCACCCGGATAAACCGGTTTAATTCCTGGAACAGAATGGGCAAAAATATCGCGTACTCCTGTTTGTTCATCCGCTTGATGAAGCCGATGTAGTTAAAAATCTGGTTAATCTGGGAGGATTTGACGTAACCCGGATAACGGGGTTCGCCCGCAGGCGATACCTGGGTTCTGCGCGGATCATCAATCCGCGGAATCTGGATATGTTCCGGAATGTAGGGTGTTAAAATATTTGAATCAACAATGTTTTCAAATTGATTGGCTTCAAATACATCTTTTAACACATAGGGATAATAAGCGATCGCCTGCACGGCCAAAACCTCTGGGTACTTTGAGCACCTGTTTGTAAAACACCTGTGAGATCCTTTTCTGTTCCGTAAAATCCGATTTATTCGCCCGCAAATCCGGCGCCGCGGATGCGGCATTTACAGGCTTTTTTCCATTTTACCATGCCGTGAAACTACGCATATATCAGAAAAAAATGTTTAGATGTTATATGTATAGCGTACAAAAACAGTAAAGTAAATAGCTACTCTTTTTTAAATCAAACGATTTTTCAAGTTTGCCGCAGATACAAGAAAGGTTTTACTGCCGCCCGGAAATCGCTTCATTTAGGAGTCGTCACAAAATAAGTCGGGCAAATTGGATAGGTTCCTAAAAAATTTACTGTGGTTATCCGGAAAAATTATTATTGGTTCCCCGAAAAACTCCGGATAACCACAAAATTATTTTGTGACGATCCCTTATGCCTGCCCCTTGACCTGCTCGCGAATCTGCTTTTTGTTAATTTTGCCGACACTGGTCTTGGGAATTTCGCTTACGGCCAAAAACCGGTCGGGCACCGCGTATTTCTGGAGCTGACCGCTTTCCACGTAGCCCTCGACAAATTTGCGCAGCTCTTGTTCGGAAAAGCTCTCCGGATCATTGGGGACCACCGTGGCCAGCGGCCGTTCCCCCCATTTCGGCTCCGGCACGCCGACCACGGCCACTTCGGCAACCGACGGGTGCTGGCTGATTATGCTTTCGAGCTCCAGCGAAGAGACCCACTCTCCGCCGGTTTTGATCACGTCCTTGATCCGGTCGGTGATCCGGACATAACCCGCCGCGTCCATGTGGCCCACGTCGCCGGTGTGCAGGTAGCCGGATTCCCATAGTTGCTCGCCCTTTTCCCGGGCCTTGTAATATCCCTGGGTCAGCCAGGGCGAACGGACCACGAGTTCGCCGGTTGACTTGCCGTCCATGGGCTGCGGCTTCATTTCCGGGTCCACGATTTTCAAATCCACCATGTAAATCGGCCGCCCCGTGGCGGTGCGGATGTCGAGCTGGATCTGCCGGTCAGCGTCTTCGTAGGCCGGCGTGGGCAGGGCCAAGGACAGCACCGGGCAGGTTTCGCTCATGCCGTAGCCGGTAAAAATATCGATGCCGAGGTTCATGGCCGCATCGGCCAGGCCCCGGGGCAGCGCCGAGCCGCCGATGATCACCTTCCAGCCGGTTAAATCCACGTTTTGCACCGCCGGAGATGACACCAGCATCTGCAGGATGGTCGGCACGCAGTGGCTGAAGGTGACCTTCTCGGAAATCAGGAGCTTAAACAGCATTTCCGGCTCGTACCGGCCCGGGTAGACCTGCTTGACCCCCATCATGGTGGCCACGAAGGGCAGCCCCCAGGCATGGACGTGAAACATCGGGGTAATCGGCATGTAGACGTCATCGGCCTTAAACAGCCCCCTGGCCGTCATGGTGCCGGCCGAGGCGGCCACGCCCAGGGTGTGGAGCACCAACTGACGGTGGGAAAAATAGACGCCCTTGGGGTCTCCCGTGGTACCGGTGGTGTAGAAAAGCGTGGCCATGGCGTTTTCATCGAAATTGGCAAATTCGAAATCGGCCGTACCCTTACATAGCACCTCTTCATATTCGGCGTCAAAAGGAGTCGCTGATTCGATGGATTGATCGGTTTCCCGCATCAGGACCCACTTCCTGACCGAAGGCAGCTGGTCCTTGAGCTTGTCGACTATGGGCACGAAGTCTTCGTGAACCAAAACCACCGTGTCCTCGGCGTGCTGCATGGTAAACAGGATCTGCTCGGGCGACAGCCGGACATTGACGCAGTGCAGTACCGCGCCCAGCCCGGGGATGGCGAAATAACTTTCGAGATAGCGATAGGAATCCCAGTCGAGCACGGCCACGATATCGCCGGCTTCAACACCCATGCCGGCCAGCCCGGATGCGAGCTGCCGGATGCGGGCATTTAAATCCCGGTAGGTAAAGCGCTTGGTATCGCGGTAGACAATTTCCTGGTCCGGGTTGGTGACAATGGATGTGTGCAGCAGGCTCTTGATCAGCAGCGGGTAGCCGTAAGCCGAATTTGCCTGCTCTATGATGCGGGGGCCTTTTGTCATTTCATTTCCTCCTTTGTCTCGAAATCGGTTTATTCCATATCCCACATTATAATCATGGTCTTCATATCAAACAGCGTTTATTTCATCGAACAAATATTTGTTTTGTAAAACGGTGTGACGATTTTTGGTTTTGTCGGTTGAAATCGAACCGTATAAATGCTAACAATAAAATTGTTTCTACCCACAAATACATTTCAGGATTGGCTAATAGATGGCTCTTGCGCGGCTACAGCCTTTTTATTCTATAACCACTTTGCCTTTTCAATCCCCGAGCCTTACTCCAAAGATACAACAAACCGCCCCGAAATCTTCAGGTACCGGAAATAAATTCGCATGCCATAATTTATTTCCCTGCATTCATACAACAATCGCAAAAAGGAGGAAACATGTTACAGTTACGATGGTTTTTATCCACCATTGCCCTGGTCGCTTTACTGGCGATGCCCGGCTTTACCAATGCCGAGGTCACCACCGAACGCGATGACAAGGGGGTCTGGTTTATCGAAGCAGAAGACTCCGACAGCCTGCATGAGGTATTTAAGGCCATGGGCTATGCCGCGGCCAGGGACCGGCTCTGGCAAATGGAAACCTTCCGGCGCACGGCAAACGGCACCCTTGCCGCCATTTTCGGCGAAGACTACCTGGAACAGGACATGTGGGTCCGGATCACGGGCTACAGCGATACGCAACTCACAGAAGGCTACAAGGCCCTGGACGCCGAAACAAAAGACATTATCGACGGCTATGTCGCCGGCATCAACGAGCGCATTGGCGAGGTTACCGCCGATCCTTCCAAGCTGCCCTTTGAATTTCGCGCCATGGGCCAGAAGCTGGAACTGGGAGAACCGCTGCCGGTGGAAAAATGGACGCCCGAAGATGTGCTGGCCTGGGAAACGATGCTGTTGCGGCGCTTCGATCCGGGAGCTTCCACGATGGGCCAGATTACCAATATGCAGTTGATGGGATATTTACAGCAAGTGTTCGGGGAATCCGAAGGCGAGAGCCGGTTCAGTGACCTGCGCTGGGAAAACGACACCGACGCGCAGACCTATATTCCGGATGACGGCAGCAGCCAGACCGTCGCGGCCGACAAAGAACAGGCTGCCCCGGAGAGGTCGCTTCTAACCGCAGACGCATCGGATGCGGAAAAACAATCCGATAATAAAACGGCGGAAAAATCATTTGACCCGGCTGACTGGCAGAAAACCGCGGAAACCATTCAATCCCGCGCCCGGACGCGGCAGGAAAAGCTCAAGGCCATCAACGCCTACGTCAAGATGGGCTCCTACGCCTGGGTGGTTGACGGCGACAAGACCGAATCCGGCAATCCGATCCTGTATTCCGGGCCGCAGATGGGCTTTTCCGTGCCGGCCATCTGCCAGGAAGGATCGATTGAAGCCGGCGATCTTAAGGTATCCGGCATGAGTATTCCGGGCCTGCCGGGTATCGTCATCGGCCGGACCCCGCATCACGCCTGGTCCATGCAGGTCGGGCATGCCCACACCACCGACTACTACATCGAAAGCCCAAACGATGTTCAAGCCGCCCGGACCGAAACCATTGAAGTCGCCGGCGGCGGCGATGTGGAAGTGCCGGTCTATACCTCGGACCACGGGCCGGTGATCAACCCGATGCCCTACAACCCCGATACCTATACGCAAGCAGAAGACGGCCCCATCATCACCTGGCGTTATTCGCACCGGGGGCATGAATTTGAAACGGTTTCGGCATTTCTGGACCTGGCCCGGGCCGAAAGCATGGACGAATTCGGCTCCGCCCTCGAAGACGTGGCTGTCAGCCAGCACTTCTGCTATGCCGACAAGGACGGCAATATCGCCTACTGGATGTCGGGGATGGACCCGGTCCGGCCGGAAGGGGAATACCGCCTGCCCCAGGGATTTCAGGAGGAGCCGGCGGAATGGGGGGCAGATACCGAATTAAAGCCCCTGTCCACGGACCGCAATCCCGACCAGGGATTTTACGGGGGCTGGAACAACAAGACCAGTGACGAATACAACAATTCCTACAACAACTTCAGCTATTCCTTCGGCCCCTTCCACCGGGCGCATGTCATCGAAGACTACCTGTCCAGCAATGACAACCTGAGCTTTGAAGACGTGCGGGACCTGGCATTAAATATTGCCACCACGGATTCCATCCGGAAAGGCGGCAATCCGTGGGAATTCGTAAAGGAAGATTTCCGTGACGCGGTGGAAAACCATTCCACCGAGCAGCGCCAGGATGCACTGCAAATCATGGAAGGTTTCGACGGCCATTTCGTCGCCGGCGGGCAGGAAAACTGGGTGGACGGCACCGACCGCTCCGATGCCTGGATACTTGCCGACGCCTGGATCCGCAAAGTCATCGACCTGACGTTTACAGACGAACTGGGCACCGGGCAGTCCGGTATCTATACTTCAGGGACCGAAGAAGAAACCGGAGAATGGAAAAACCCGACCATCCTGTTTAACGTGATTTTACATGCGCTGGATGAAGAAAGCGATATTGAAAACAACCACAACTGGTTCGACGACGTGGTGAACACACCGGATACCGAGGAAACGGCCGATCAAATCATTGTTGCGGCCCTGGACAATGTGCTTGCCGATCTGGGCGAACGCCCGTGGGGCGAGGACAAACGCGACACCATCGAGTTCAACCACGACCTGTTCAACGAGGAACCGCTCGATGAAAACCCGCTGCACGAAATTCCGTTTGCCTCCCGCTCGACCTATGCCCATTGCGTGGAATTGGGCTCAGACGGTCCCATGCGGATTGAAAGCATGTTTGCGCTGGGACAATCCGGCAATATCCTCGCCAATGCCAACCGCGAGCCGGTATTTGATGACAATTTCTTCTCCATGACCGCGGTCTACGATTCGTTTGCCCACCGGGATTTTCCGACATTTGCAGCCCAGACCGATGACGGCGACGGAGACGAAAACGGCGACACCGGGGATACGGGTGGCGATGACGATGACGATACCTGCTTTATCCGTGCCATCCGGCCCAATTAACCCTTTTTTCCCGCCCTTCCCCCAGCACAGTGCCCGGGGGAAGGGCGCCCCTTCCTTCAGCAGCCCTCAGATACAGGGATATGTCTCTCGTCCCTCAATGCACAGGAAAAGGATCCAAGGGACTGTTTTGTTGTGTACGGCCGACAGGCACATGGGATTGCCCATGTGCCTGTCTTCTCGGCTTTAAGTTACATTCTGGAAAACCCTGCACAAGCAGATCGAAAAATTTTTATTCCGAGAATATGGTTTTTTCAAATTTGGGGATTGCACACGGCTGCCCTGAAGGGGTTGGGGGAAAAGGGATTTAGCGAGAGAGATTGCGGCATTTGCCGAAAAGGCGTGGCATTTGAGCCGCGTTAAGAATTTCTCACTGTCTGAGGGCGTCCAGCCCGAGTTTGAGAAATTTAGCGGGTCAAATGCCACGCCCGGCAAATGGCGCACAAACGAGCAAACCCTTTTCCCCCAATTCCTTCAGCCAAGAGATGAAGGCTTGGAAGTTGTTTTCTGTTATAACACCGCTCAGGAAGTGGGGCGGGGGGTTTTCCGAAGCTATGGTTCATCAAACTTCCGCGCCAAATCGTTGTCCACCACGTAGATGCAGACCTCCTTGGCCCCTTCGCGGTTGTAGCCGCAGCGTTTTTCCAGATTGTGGATCAGAAAGCCGACTTCTTCCTGGATGCGCTTGTCATACGTTTTGAACTCGTCTTCGCCCAAATCGCGAATGGCCCGCCGGAAATTTTCGTTTTCAATGAACGGGTCGAGCACGTTTTCCTTGAGGTTGTAGACATAGCGCTCATAGAGGGCCTGGTATAACGCCGTGTCCCGGATATGGCGACCGGACTGGATAATCTCCGACGGCAGGGTCTCGGTGGCATAGCGTTTCTGGGTCTCTTCGCGAAAGACGCGCCCGATGATTTCACTTTCCCGGCCGCCGAGCATCCGCCGTTCCAGGTTGCGGAAAAATTCCTCTGTGATTTCCAGGTGCTCGCCGGTAAAGCTGCTTTTTTCCTCGGTATCGGTCTCGAAATTCACCGCAAAAATGTAATTCTGCACATCCCGGGAGACGCGCTCCTCGTTGTAGGAATACAGCGACTCCTTGACCTCCTGGAGCACGGTATAGTTGTAGAGGTTCATCAGCGCCGCCAGAAAGCCTTCCGGGATCAGGGACATCAACTCGGTGTGCACGGACTTGAAAAAATCGTAAAGCACCCGCATGTTAATCAGCTTGCCGTCCTTGGCGTACCGGGAGTAAAACTCGTTGAATATCTTGATCGACTCCCGGCCGGAAATGCCTTTTTCCCCTTCGCTTTCGGCCTCTGCGATAATTTTGCGCCGCCGGTCGGAGGTAAACTGCTTCCGGTCTTCTTCGGACAGCCATTTGGGAATGTTGCCGCAATAGATTTCCATCTTGAGCAGGTGCAGGTTCCGGTCGCAATAGCGCCGGTATTTGCCGGGATAATCGATCCATTCCAAAAGCGCCGGCGATTCCATGTTTAACCGCGACGATATAATCACCCGGGCGAAATTGTGCAGCACCCTCGGCAAAAACCGCTGATCAATCTGCTTGCCGAAAGTGTTGCGGTAAATTTCCACCTCGGTATTCAAATCCATCACATAGGGGACCTTGATGTATTCAATCCGGTCCTCGAAGGACTGAAATTCCTGGATGGAGCTGACATCCTCCGGATTCATCACCGCCAGAAACAGCGAGTGCACGCGTTCTTCGATGTCTTCGACCTTGTGCAGCCCCTCGGAAATAATGTTGTGCAGGTCCATCAGGCGGGTCTTGTTGTGGCCCTTGATGTCCATTAACGCATAGACGCCGTTGTTGGTCTTGGCGTACTGGGAAAAGATGTACTTGACCCGGTTGCTGTCGCCGAGCACGCTGTTGATGCGCTTCTGCAATTCCTCGTTGTGCACCCGGTCTTCCTGCAGGGGTTTGTCACCCGGCATAAACACGTTGATCCCCTCGCCGAGCCGCCGGTTGTAGCGGTACGGCCGGGCCTTGATCATGTCAAAGACCCGTGCGCTGTCCTTGACCCGCTCGATTAAGGCCTGGTAGAGCGAACTGCATATCGTGCACGGCTCGGACCGCCAGATCCAGTCGTATTCCTTGTCATTGACCAGCCGGTCTAAGATCTCCTGGCCGTCGAACAATGCCTCAAAAAACGGCATCCGGTAGGCTTTCGGAATCAGCAGGATCGGATGATCAAAACTCGGGCATGGAATTTCCAGGGGCTTGTCCGGGTGGAGATCGCAATGGTGGTTGGTGTCTTCAAAGCCGATATCCTGAGGGATCACGTTCCAGACCGTCCGGTAGGTCACGCCTTCGCCGGTTCTCGTATATTCCTCGAACTTGCGCAGCAGCGTGTTTAAAAACGTGCTTTTACCGGAACCCGGCGGGCCCTTGAAAATATAAATCTTGTTTTGCTGGGCACTGCGCTTTAAGGTCTCGACCACCTTCACCATGCGGTTGGCAAACAGCCGGTCGGCAAAAAACGGATAATCCACGCCTTCAACAAACAGGCGGGAACAATCGTAATGCAGGTAATTGATCGATTCCGCGTCCTCCGGGTAATCATCTTGCCCGTCGCCGATATAGCTTTTGATCATGTCGTGGAACAACTGGAACACATTTCGCAGCACCAGCTGCGGGTTGGCGGAAAGCCGCTCCAGAAACTGCCCGTAATCAAGGGTCCGCCGAATGCGATGACCGTTGATGGATTCCAGAAAACGCCTGGCTTTTTCCAGGTTTTCGGCGTTGGTGTGATTTACGCAACCATCTTGTGCAGCGTTTTCGAATCCATGATATATTTGACTTTCTCCCATATGACTTCCGGATCCTCCTGATCGTCAGCGGGTTGTTGAATGTGCTTGACCTGATAGGTCTCCAGGGTGACGGGGCGCCCCCACAAAAATTCGACGCCCAGCATGGTGTTGCTGATAAAATCGGCGACTAAGGGACGGCCCTCGAATTGGTGAATAAGGTTGAGCTGGCCGTCGTCGTCGACGGAAAAGCCGATGGCCGGCGGATGATACAGGTTGTCGAGCAGCATGCGCCGGTAATCTTGCGCCTTGCGGCTTTTGACGTAATATTCCCATGTGCGGCGGGCCCGGTTTAACCGCCGGCCGGAGACAAACAGCCGGTGGCGGTCGATGAAATCCTGGTTGACGAACTGCCGGACAAACAACCCGTCGCAGAGGTGTTTGCGGACGGCAAACAGGTAGTCCCGGCCGGAGCCGTTGTTCTTGCCAAACGCCTGGCGGTCCTCGCGGTTGAGCAGCTTTTCGAATTCATAGCTGTATCTGCCGTTTTCTGCGGCCTGCTCGATGTCCTGGAACAGCCGCATGCCCAGCGCATAAGGGTTTAATCCTACCCGGGACAGCGATGCCACCATGCTATTGACCTTGGAAAAGTCCACCTCGTGGCCGTTGATCCGGTCATCTTCCAGAAACAGGCGCTCGTGCCAGTACGTGGCCCAGCCTTCGTTCATGATCTTGGTCCGGATCTGGGGCTGGAAAAACACGGCCGTTTTGCGCACCACCTCGATCACGGCCTTCATCCACTTGTTCTCATGCCGGTTTAAATACGCGGAGTTGTCCATGAGAAATTCCAGGATGTCCTGCTTGCGTCCGCTGACCCCGCGCTCAGACCAGGTTTTGAACTTTTCGTCAAACTCCGGATAGATCTTGCTCACCCGGTTGAAAAACAGCCGGGTGCCGACCTCGCTGCCGTTTTCGCGAAGCGATGCGTTGTATTGTTCGACCTCCTTTAAATACTCCACCTCGGTGAGCCGCTTTTCGGACTGGAGAAAATGATCGAAATAATAATCGACCTGTTTTTCCCGGCGGGATTTTTCCGGCGCGTCATTGCGGTACAGGGCGTCATAGTAGCCGACCAGATTGTCTATACCCCGGGCGAATTCCAGGATATAGTCGACCCAGCGACCGTAGGTGGAGCGGAACCGGGCGATCATGCGCTTGTCCGCCAGGGCCTCGCCGTTGAAGTCGCATCCCCAGGTATTTTCGTAAAACAGATTGTTCTGAAAAAAATCGATATGGGCCAGCACATGATAGAAAATCATGACATTCAACCAGTCCGGGTTGTTGTCATTGTAAAAGGAGATGGCCGGCCGGGTGTTGATCACGGTTTCGTAGGGGTTGCTCGGGTAGAGCTCATACCGGCCCTTTTCCCGCAGCACTTCCACGTCGTGGACCCAGTAATCGTATAGACTGGGGATCATGGACTTGGCGGAAAGCTCGAGCAGGTCCCGGTTGGTGACAATATACTCCAGGGTTTCCGCGTCAAAGGACAGCCCGGCATCCCGGGCCCGCTCCTTGCACCCTTCCATGATTTTCTTGGTATGTTGGTCGATGAGTTGCATAATGATTCGTTGGGGGTTGAGGTTTAGGGTTTAAGGTTCAGGGTTTAAGGTTTAAGGTTTGAGGTTTAAGGTTTGAGGTTGAGGTCTAATTTCCGCCCTCCCCTTCCGAGGTCAGGTCCCGGATGCCTTCGATCAGGCGCTTTTCATCGGCTTCCTCGCCGATTTTGTCCATCCGGATCTTGTTTCTCTGATCTTCGAGCATCCGGGAATCATGCAGATACACCTCCATCCGGCTGGTGCCGTAGGTCCGGGTATCGGCCAGCGTGATGCCGACCCGGTTGGCATAGCCCATGGTTTTGCGGATCTCCGGCAGGGTTTCCGCGCCGTTGATATCCCAGTCGTCGCCGTCGGTGCCGTAGAACACGTATATGTTGTAATCCCGGTACAGGCTTTCGGCCTCGATGATCTGGTTGACCAGCCGGAAAGCCGAGACCACCCGGGTGCCGCCGGCCACCCGCAGGTTGTAATAGGTATAGAAATCCTCGACCTCCCGGGCTTCGGTGTCATGGAGGACAAAACGGGTTTCCACCTGGCGGGCGTACTGGTACAACAGCCAGCTGTAAATCAGCACGTGCTGGCCCACCACCGTCTCCGTGGGTTTGCCCCACATGGAGCCCGAGTAATCGCGCAGGAAAAAGACCAGGGCCTGGGATTCGTAATCCATTTCCCGGGACAGGATCCGAAACACCTTGTCCCGGGGCGCGACCAGGCACCGGGTCGGATCGATCCTGCCGGCCCGGGGGTCGATGTGTCCCAAGGCAATATTGGTCTCCAGGATCTTTCGCAGCGTGGCCTTTTTGTCCAGCAACTGGCCGGTGCCCCGGTGCTTGTCGGTCAGATCATAGGTGTAATGACTCAGGGACCGCTTTTTGCCCTTTTCCTCGAGGTTGGGCAACTGGAATTTTTCCGTCAGAAGCCGGCCGATTTCGTAGGCATCGGATTCGAGTTCGTGATTGCCGCCCTCGCCCTGCCCGGCCTGGCCTTCACCGCCGCCGCCCTCGTCGTCGATGGGGCGTTCGCCGATGACCTCGCCTTCCTCGCCTTCGCCCGAACCGCCGCTGCTGCTTTCCTGCTCTTCGCTGGGATTGACCCGGTCGTGGATAAATTTTTCCTCCACGGTGGTGGGCACCACGGATACCTTGTCCCCCGTGCCCTTGCCCGGCCGGACCAGGCGGCCCACCTTGATTTTACGGGGAAACCCGTCTTTTTCCCGCTGCTTGTCGCGTTCGAGCAGCTCCTCCAAAGACCGCAGGCAGGTGATGGCATTGGCGCCGGGCGGGCCCATGGCCTGCACGGCCATTAAGTCGGCCGTGAAATACAGATCCCGGAAGGCCTCGGTGACCGTTTCGCCTTCGGTTCCGGTGTGCGGGGCCTGTTCGGCCTGTTCTCCGGCACTTGGATGGTCGACAGGGTTTCCGGTATGATGGTGGTTCTTTTTGTCTTTCCACATTTTACTAGACATAATTTTTCCGTTGAATCCGGTATTGGTTTTTTTCGTGTGGTCTTTACCGTTCATCGTCCTGGGTGCAGAAATACTCGATGGTTTTCTGCGCGCAGGTCTGGCAGTAATTGAGCTTGGACAGCATCGTGTCGATGATCCGGTTGTAGAGCTTCTGGTTTTCCTCGTTGCTCCGGTTGGCCAGTGCCCCCACCAGGCTGCCCGCACCGGCGATATCGGATTTTAAGCGAACGTCGGTGACGGCCTTGACCAGCTCCAGGTTGTCCATGAAGTCGTAGTTGGGATCCACCGAGATTTTCTGGCCGTAAATCTTTCGGATCGAGGTCCGAAACATCTCGCGCTGTTCGGCGGTTTCCAGGCCGAGGCGCTTTTCCACGCTGTTGATGAAGCGCTCGTCGATCTTGATGGCGCGCAGCTCTCCGTTCTGGGGATCCTTGTACTTCCACATCCGGTCCTGGCCGAGGTTTTCGGCGTCTATGCCGATGATCATGTTGACGTAGTTGAGCACGTCCTTGCGGATAGCCAGGGGCTCGTCCATGTAAGCGTTAAACATCTCCGTCATGATCCGCTCGCGGTATAGCCCCTTGGCCCCCTTTAGGTCCTCGAGGTACTTGATCCGGTCGTTGGCATCCGATACGTAATCGAGAATCACCCGTTCCACGGCCCGGAAAAAATCATAGGCGAACATGCACTGGCCCTCGTTGGTCTCGGAACTTTCCACCATCAGCTGAATGGCGCGGCCCAGGTTGCGCTGGCCGAGTCCTTTCTGGCCGAAGCGGCGGGTGACATCCGGCTCCTGGTTTAACGAATCGATGACCTCGGAAAGGGTCTTGATGCTTTTTTCCCCGGCGACCTCTCCGGCGGCAAGCTTCATGGTCTCCACCGGGGTCAGCTTTTCGGACCGGGGCAGGCGCGACAGCACCACGGCCACCGAGGCGGCGTAATTCAAGTTCGGGTCCTGGTGCAGGTGCTCGCGTGCCAGCGTGGTCTTGGTTTCACTGCCGATGGCATAAGCCGTCAAATCGGCCTGCAGCCGGTAGTTGGTGTTGTGCGACACGTTGCAGATCCGGCAGCGGTCCACGATGGGCGCTTCTTCTTTTTCCGAGACGAACTGGTTGAACTCGGAGTTGTTGGACGTGGCGATGACCAGGGTATCGATGGGCCACTTAAAGCCGTCGAGCTCGATCTCGCGGTTCTGGATCACGCCGAGATAGACCTGGACCAGGTCCTTTTTGTTCTTGTAGATCTCGTCGCTGAAATGGATGCCGCCGCCAGCCACCCGGGCCAGGGCGCCGCGCCGCAGATCAAACCGGTACGGGTTGTTGGTATCGGTGATGTGGAGCAGCCGCTGGATGGATTCTTCGCCGAGCAGGTCCACGGCCGACGAGGTGATCTTGTCCTTGGCCGGGTATTTGCCGGTGATAGTGCCCATGCTCTCGACCAGGGGAACGGGGACCACGTCGATAAAATCCATCATGGTGTCGATATCGCCGTCTGCATGGGTGCGGATGGAATGCCAGATGTAGCCGGAACAGGCGCCTAAGGGCCGATAATTCTGGTATAATTGCTCAATTTCGCTATCGGAAAACCCGAATGATGAGGACAGGTATTCCGCGGACCGTCCGTTTCCCTCGAACAGGTTCATGGCCAGGACCATGGGATCTTCGTAGGTCTGGGATTCGATGGTTTTAATCTGGCCGTAGGTCTCGAGCCGTTCGAGGTTTTTAAACCGGAACGTGTACTTGGCGTTTTGCTCCCGGGTCAGAAAATCCCGGTACTTGGCGCACAGAAAATCCACAAAAAACGTCTTGCCGTTGCCCGGCTCGCCGACGAGCACAAAGGCCATTTCCTTGGAAGAGCCGCCTTCGGAGGCATCCTTTACATAGGAGACAAAACTGTTGATTTCGTCATACATGCCAACAATGTGTTTTTTGCCCTGCCGGAACACGTTGAAGTCATAAGTGGTTTTGCCGTTGACCGTGGTTTTTTCAAAGCCCTGCTCAAGAATCATCCGGGCCACGGATTGAAAGGCATTTTCAAAACTCCGCTGTCCTTCCTTGACCTTGGCGACATGGGCGTTCAAGGTTTCCATATACTGTTTCCCTCCTGGTAGAAAAATATCGATCTGCTGAAAATCAGATCGGAATAGGATTATTTAATGCCCGGCATGGCCCGGATTTTCATGCGATACATCCGGGGCTCAGGCATTTGGACGCACTTGTCGGGTTGGGTTTGCCGAAACAAACCGGAGCCGGGATAATGGCGCAAAAAACGCCGGCCTGCGATATCAAAGGAAATTGCGATGGAGAAACTGCAACTGGAGCAATACGAACATTGCCGATGCAAGCGGTAAAACGGCGTGTAAACCCCGGGATTAACTGTCATCCCGCTATACGGCACACGGACTGATTTCAAATTTCTTGACTCTTGTTACACTCTCGATTGCTTCGGGCTCCCCCTGGGTGATCCGAAAAATTTCTGGTACAGACGGGAGCGGTGTTGAATGCTTTGCACTTGCGATTTGAACAAACGCGCACTCAGATGCTTATTCACCGGCAACTCTGCCGGTACGGGCAAAACCTTCCGACGCACGGGGCGCATCTTGAACCTCGAACACAGCATGCTAGTACAATTGGCGGGCAGCATTTCAAAAAAGAAAGGAATGGGATTATCAGCGGCAACCGGAAATTCTTTTTCTTCATGCGGGGAAGTTCGGCTCGCTTTTCTTTTGACTATATAATACCACAGGGGAAAAGCTTGTCAAGGCCTAGAAATTTCGGGCGGCTTAAATACTCTTCCAGGGCAAAAAAAAGGTTGCCGGAGCAATGCCGTCCGGTCGTTGATCAAAAAGCGTTTTTTCCGGTTGAATGCCGGTTGACAAATAAAAGTAACGCTGTTACCTTAATTAATCAGACATTTTCGGATAACGGAAAGAATTTTTTCAGACCCCATGGCCAAAGCCAAACGCAACCCCGAAACCGTTGCCGCAATCCGGCAAAATATCCTGGATGAAGCCCTGGCGCTTATCGCCGAAACGGGCTATCGCGGGTTTTCCATGCGAAAGCTGGGCGCCCGGCTCGGCATTGCCGCCAAGACCGTCTACAATTACTTTCACAACCAGGATGAAATCTATCTGGCGCTGTTGACACGGGGGTTTGAAAATCTTCATTACACCTGCCGGAGCGCAGCCGACGGCCATGACAAACCGATGGACCGGTTCGCGGCCATGTGCCGGGCGTTTGTCGACTTCGGCATAGAACACGCCAAACTCTACAACCTGATGTTTACCTGGCACGTGCCCAAGTTCAAGGACTACGTGGACACGCCCATGGAGCCGGCCGCGCGCGCGGAGCTGGAAACCGCGCTGACCGTATCCGCCCTTTTCATGGAACACATCACCGCCTGCGCCGATGCCGACACGCCGATGACCGAAGATCAGGCCCGGTTTCTGATGATCCGTTTCTGGTCCCAGGCCCACGGCTACATCGCCGGGATCAACAACACGCTGCTCGATTACATGCACGAAAGCCCGCTTGCCATCAAAGACGACATGATCGACGCCATGCTGGCGGATTTCAAGGCGGCCATGAAAAATCACAGGCCCCGCGAAGCAGCATCGGGAAAAACATTGGCGCACTCTTGAAGAATGGCGTTTGGTTATCCAGGCGCACATCGGAGGATGTTTTGAGAGAAAAAAATCAATTCGATCCAGGGCGCAAGCACCCCCTTATACTCGAAATCAAGGGCAATGCCCTGGACGACGGCCCGGGTATCCGGTCGGTGGTCTTTTTCAAGGGATGCCCGCTGTCGTGCGTGTGGTGCCACAACCCGGAAAGCAAACGCGCCGGCGTGGAAATCGGATTCGAGGCCAACAAATGCGTGGGGTGTGACACGTGCATGGGCATCTGCCCGGAAAACGCCCTCTCCCGGGACAACTTGTTTTTTGTTGACCGGACCGCCTGCAGTCTGTGCTTTCAATGCGTAAAAAACTGCCCGTCCGGCGCGCTCGAACGGATCGGCCGCCCCATGGCCGTCGAAGACGTGGTGGAAACCGTGGTCCGGGACAAGCCCTTCTATGATACTTCCGGCGGCGGGGTCACGCTTTCGGGCGGGGAGCCCACGCTGTTCATGGATTATACCGCCGACCTGCTCAGGGCATTGAAAGCACATGGTATCTACACCCTGGTGGAAACCTGCGGGCGGTTTGACATGGATGCCTTTACCGAAAAGCTCTCCCCGTGGATTGATACGATCTATTTCGACATCAAGCTCATGGACCCCGGCGACCACAAGCGCTTCTGCGGCGCCTCCAATGAAAGGATTCTGGAAAACTTCAAGACACTGCACGAACGGTCCCGAAACGGCGGATCCGCGGTGCTCGCCCGCACCCCGCTGATCCCGGATATTACCGATACACCAAAGAACCTGGAAGCCATCGCCGCATTTCTGAAACAGTGCGGCGCCGGTGAGGCCAGACTGCTGCCCTACCATCCCCTGTGGAAGCAAAAGGAATTCAAACTCGGTACCGCCGACCCGGACGGACAGCACGGCAAAACCCGCGACAAGACCCCAGAAAAGACACGGGACAAGACACTGGACCAATTCCAGGACAAAACCGCTTTACAAAACTGCCGGTCCATCTTTGAAGCCGCCGGCATCACCCTGTAACCGGAGGTGCCCCATGCTGTTAAAAACCGATACCCAAAGCCCGACGAAAGACAATTTGCCAAGCGGCCGGACCCTGACCCTCCTGCTGGTCAAGACCCTGCTCCACACCGTGGCTGCCAGCTTTCATTTCCGGCCCGGCTTAAAAAAGTATTTACAGACCGACCGGGGATGGTTTGATTTCACCGTAGGCATCCGCACGGAAAGCCATTCGGTGGAAACGGCCATCCGGTTTGCCGACGGCCGGGTTTCGGTATTGCGCCATCTGCCCGCCGACTGCGAAGTCACCCTGATTTTTGCCTCGGATGCCGCCGTGCGCCGCCTGCTTTCGGCCACGCCCACCGAGCAGATCTTTATGCTGATGAAAAGCGAGCTCAAAACCGTGGGCAACCAGAGCTACATGAACCTGTTTTTTTTCTACCTGTCGCTGCTGCTGCACAAAAAGCAGAAAAAATCCATGGCCAAAGAACGGGATACCGAACGCAGGGAACTCAAAGAAAAACAACCCGCTCCCCGGACCGAACTAAGCGATGAAATGCGGCAGAGATACGCCTGCCGGCTCAAAGCGGACAAAATCGACGCCGGCGTGAAATACCTGGAAGACCCGTATTTGTCCGGATACAGCATCGCCGATTTTCCGAGGATCCAGGCATTTCTGGATATCCATTTTACGACCTGCGCCGAGGTATGCTCGGAACGGCCCCGCCTTGTGACCGAATGGTACAAAACCCACGGCTTTGAAACCGATTCCGAAGACAACCCCTGGATACCGGAACTGCGCCAGGGGCATGCCTTTAAATACCTCATGGAAAACCGCAAGCCCATCATCCGGACAAACGACCTGATCGCCGGCACCACTACCACAAAGGAAGTCGGCGTGGTGGTCTACCCGGACAGCCACGGCACCATGATCTGGGGCGAGCTGTTGACCGTGCCCCACCGGTCGCTAAACCCCTATGATATTTCAAAAGAGACCGTGGATTTGCTCCACCGGGAGGTCTTTCCCTTCTGGGTCCACCGCAACTTCAAGGAATGGGTGCGCAACAATTACAACAGCCCGCTGTGCCAGGCCATTGACGAGCGCTTTGCCGTTTATTTTATCTGGAAGCAGGCCGCGCTTTCCCACACCATCCCGGATTTTCCGAAGATCATGGCAAAAGGCGCCAACGGCATGATCGAAGAAGTCCACGCCCAATTGGCAGAAAAAAACCGCTCACCGGAAGAAAAGGCCACTTTGGAGGCCATGATCCTATGTCTGGAAGGACTTGTCGCCTATGCCAGACACCTTTCCGAGCAGGCGGGAAAGGAAGCGGCAGAAACAACCGATCCCAAGCGAAAAGCCGAACTGACACGCCTGGCCGAAATCTGCGAACGGGTCCCCGCGTATCCGGCCCGGACCTTAGACGAAGCCGTCAACGCCATGTGGATTGCCTGGGTGGGACTGCACATGGAAAACACCAACGCCGGCCTGTCTTTGGGCCGGCTGGACCAGTGGCTACAGCCGTATTTCGAAGCCGACATGGCAAAACGGGAAAGTATGCAGGCCCGGGCCGACTACCTCCAGCACGCCGTCGAATTGGTGGCCTGTTTTTACATGCGCTGCACCGATCACCTGCCCCTGACCCCGGACCTGGCCAACTGGTATTTCGGCGGCAGCTCCTCGGACCAGGCCATCACCCTGGGCGGGCTGACCCCGACGGGCGAAGACGCGGTCTGCGACATGACCTACATTTTTTTAAAGGTCACAGAGATGCTTTCCATTCGGGATCCCAACGTCAACGCCCGCTTTGATCCGGAAAAAAACAGCGACACCTATTTAAAGCGTCTTTGCGAGGTCAACCTCATCACCGCGGCCACCCCGTCGCTGCACAACGATGCGGCCGTCATGGCATCGCTTGAACCGCTCGGCTATGCCGTGGAAGACATGCGCAACTGGTCGGCCACCGGCTGCGTGGAGCCCACGCTTTCGGGCCGGCACATCGGCCACACTAATTTCGAGATGCTAAACATGGTCGCCGCCCTGGAAATGGCCTTAAACAACGGCTGCCACCCGCTGATGAACTGGAAGCTCGGCCCGGACACGGGTTCGGCGGCGGCCGGCGACTTTGAAACCTTTGACCGGTTTTTCGAGGCTTTTGCCGAGCAGTTCGGCTTTTTAATCGACAACTCGGTGGCCTACAACAACATGCTCGGCCGCGCCCACCAGGTGATCCGGCCCACGCCGATGCTGTCTTCTGTGATAGAGGACTGCATCGCCAATGCAAAGGATGTCACCCACGGCGGCGCCCGGTACAACAGCTCCGGTGCGGCCTGCATCGGGCTGGCCGATGTCACCGACTCGCTGCTGGTGATCAAAAAACTCGTATTTGAAGAAAAGGCCATCGGGTTTGCCGAGTTGAAAGCCGCGGTGGATGCCGATTTTGAAAACCACCCGGCCGTTTATGCCATGGTGAAAAACAAGGTACCCCTGTTCGGCTCCGGAAGCGACGAGGCCGTGGCCATGGCCAATCGGGTGGCGAAATTCGCTCATGATCGGTTTGCAAGCCAGCCCCATTACCGGGGCGGTCGGTATACCGTGGGCTTCTGGTCCATGTCCAACCACGTCATCTACGGCACCCTAAGCGGCGCCCTACCCTCCGGAAAGCAGGCCGGCCAGTCGTTTACGCCGGGCCTGACGCCGGAGCCACACGCATCGGCCAGCCTGCTCGACAACATCCGGGACGTGGCCCGGCTGGACCCGGTCCACATGAACAACAACATCGCCTTTAACGTCAAGGTGGTCCCCGGCGGCGAAGACAGCCGGCAAAACATCATCGACCGGATGTATGCCTACGTGAAAAGTTACTTCGATCTCGGCGGCATGCAGATGCAGTTGAACGTGGTCACCTCGGACACGTTAAAAGACGCCATGGCGCACCCCGAAAACTACCGGAACCTGCTGGTGCGCATATCCGGGTATAATGCCTATTTTGTGACGTTGAACCGGGATTTACAGATGGAGCTGATTGAACGGGCGGAGTACGGGCTGTGAAACGAGGGGCTTGCCGCAGGCGATGGGGCACTGCTTTTCGCTTTTATCTTCCGGCCCTTGTTTTCTAAGGCGCATCGGGCGGGGGCATTCCTGCCCCCACTCCCGCCCTTGCCGCCCGATTCGCCAAAGCCTTTCTATATAAATATCCCTTGAACCATGCAAAACATACCGGCTTTGATCGGGCGGGGGTTTCCCCCACCCGATGCGCCTAAAAAAACTTACGGGCCTCCAGATAAAATCGCTCAAAGCAGCCCCCCATCGCCTGCTCAGACCTCGACTCTATCGAAACTGGAATCCGGATCCATATGAAATGCTTTTCGATTGCGATTTCGATAAATCCGGAATAAGGTTGCCTAATTATCCGAAATATTCCAATTATGATTTTACTTACTGAATTTGATCATCAATCAAGCCGGCAGAGATCTAACAAAAAAACGCGTCGTTCCAGCTGTCATGCCTGCGGAGGCAGGCATCCAGGGCTTTTCTCACCACCTGGAAACTGGATGCCTGCCTCCGCAGGCATGACGGGCGAGGAAACGTGCTTTTTTGGGCATGCAGCGGTTTGCGGAACCGAATTTTTTGGTTAACCAAATCCGGGAAAATTGTATTACCTGAAAGGAATGCCTGATGAACCGGAACGTTTCCCTGACGGGGGCGGGGGAAAGGGGTTTTCGAGCGAAATTAAGGCATTTTGCCGAAAGGTCAGGCCATTCGCGGCGCGTTAAGAATTTCTTAGTGTTTGAGGGCGGCAGCCCGAGTTTGAGAAATTTAGCGCCGCGAATGGCCTGACCCGGCAAAAGACTTTTGAGCGAGAAAATTCTTTTTCCCCGCCCCCGCTCAGCCAAGGCCCTTTTTCAAATGATTTGATCAAAAAATGGAAAGTCATTAAAAAAGTAAAAGGCACGAAGGTTCAAGCATGGCAAACAAAGAAGTATCTGCCAAACAACCTCGTGCCCTTATAATGATCATCACGTGGCTTGTTTTTCGCCCTTCTTGTAAAGTGGCGACATGTTGCGCAGGGTGGTGACAATGTTTTGCAGCGCCACCAGGAACCCGTCGATATCCGCCTTGGTGTTTTCCAGCCCAAGTGAGATCACCAGGGTGCCCTGGGCGTCGGAATGGCTTAACCCGAGCGAGACCAGCACGTGCGACGCCCGCAGCGAGCCGGTGGCACAGGCCGACTTGGTGGACACGGCGAAATTTTCTTCGCTCAACATCAGCATCACGCTTTCGCCCTCGATATACTTCAGCGAAATATTGAGCAGATAGGGCAGGCTGTGATCCAGGTTGGTGTTTACAATATACTCGTCGATGTATTCCGGCAACTGGCGCACCAGGTAATCCTTTAAATCGGCCAGGTGCGCATACCGGCTGTCGAGGTCCCTGACCGCCAGCTCGGCGGCCTTGCCCATGCCGGCAATACCGATGATGTTTTCCGTGCCGGCGCGCTTGCTGTTTTCCTGGGTGCCGCCGTCGAGAAGCGGGAAAATCTTGGTGCCGCGGCGCACATAGAGCCCGCCGGCGCCGTTGGGCCCGTAAAACGTGTTGGCCGCAAAGCTCAGTAAATCCACATGCAATGCCTGGACATCCACGGGAACGATCCCCCCCGAGTCCACGGCATCGGTGTGAAACAGCACTTTTTTTCTGTGGGTGATCTCGCCGATTTCGGCGATGGGCTGGATCGTGCCGGTTTCGTTGTTGCTGTGCATGATCGTTACCAGAATCGTCTGATCGGTGATGGCGTCTTCCACGGCTTTGGGATCGATCCGGCCGTCTTTTCCCACGTCAAGTGAGGTCACCTTGAATCCCTGGGATTTCAAGCGCTTGATGCTGCGCAGCACGGCATTGTGCTCGATATTCGAGGTCACAATGTGGTTGCCCTTGTCGCGATTGGCAAGGGCAACCCCTTTAATGGCGTGATTGACCGATTCCGTGCCCCCGGAGTTAAACACGATTTCCTGTGGATTTTTCGCATTGACCAGTTCCGCCACGTGCTGCCGGGCGTTTTCAATCGGCTCCGCGGCCTGCTCGCCGGCGCGGTGCTGACTGGACGGATTGTGATAATCGGTTTGAATGGCTTCGATCATCGCATCCTTGACCTCCGGCAGCATCGGGTTTGCCGAAATGTGATCCAGATTGATAATATCCATGGCGGTCCACCTTTTTTGCTTAGTGTTCTTCATCCAGCTGATGCTGGCAGGCTTCGCAAAAGGTTGTGCCTTCATCGAGTTCCACGTCGCAATAGGGGCAATAGCACGCATCGCCGTGGGAGTGCTCGTGCGGCTCCTTCTGCGGATCCTGCTCCCGGACCACACCGGCTTTGCGGTCCTCATAGTTCTGGATGGCCTGGTGCAGGGCATCGGCCCCCAGGTTGGAACAGTGCAGCTTGTTCTTGGGCAATCCCTCCAGGGCGTTGGCCACATCCTTGTTGGTGATCTGCTTGGCCTCCTCGATGGTTTTGCCCTTTGCGATTTCGGTAAGCATGCTCGACACTGCAATGGCAGAGCCGCATCCGAAGGTCTGGAACTTGATGTCATCGATTCGATCGTCTTGAATTTTTAGATAGATGGTCATCATGTCCCCGCAAAGGGGGTTGCCGACCTCGCCCACGCCGTCGGGATTGTCCATCTCACCGACGTTTCTTGGATTCTTGAAATGATCCATCACGACTTTATTATACATATGGTCTTCCTCCCGTTGTTTCGGTTGATCATGGTAGAAGAATAAACACGATGCCCGCTTTGTAAAGCAGACCCGGCCGGTTGGATTTGGATTTTTCCCCAGAATCGTTTCCAAGAAACATCACGGCGTGCCGTCGAACGGATCGAATCCCAGTTCGATGAGATGGGCCAGTGGCAAAAATTTCGGTTCCGGCAGCCGATCCCAAAAAAACCAGTCCCATCGTTCGCATTTATGGGGCTCCATTACAACCGGGCTGCCCCGGCAACTGCGGGCAATCACAAACAGTGTGACATAGTGCTTGCCCTCTGCTTCAAAAATATCGTTTGTAAACGGGCCGCGCGATAGATCACCGATATGCATGCCGGTTTCCTCGAAAACCTCGCGCCTGGCACAGGTTTCGATGGTCTCGTTGCATTCCAGGTGCCCGCCGGGCAACTGCCAGGTGCCGGATCCGTGGGCATTTTTCCGCTTGCCCAGTAAAATCCGGCCCGATTGGATCACCACCACGGCCACGCCGACCAGTGGTCGTTGGTCTTTTGGTTTCAACGGCTCTCCCTTTCGGTTGCCTGCCGGCAGCGGGAACCTGGATTGGCCTGTCACCCCGGCCGCTGTTTTTTTCGCCAGACATTATTTTTTGTTGGAATTTCAAACAAAAGCCCTTATCATTGTAACTATTACAATCTCTTTCATTAAACCCTTATCGAAAAACGCATGAGGGGACAAGGTGTCCGAACCAGACCGGATCGCATTGTCACCGGAAGAGGCAATCGCCGCCATTTGCTTTGATTTCAACCTGTACCCGCCCCAGACCCGCCTTTTCCTTGATCTGTGCCCGATGATTTTAGGCGAAAACGTCACCGTGATGCAAGATCACCGGCAGGACAAGCTATGGATTTCTGTTGCCGGCCGCCGGCAAAAATATCGAATGGCACCGGTAACCGGCCGGGAGCTTGCCACACTGCTCTGCCGGCGCCTTGAGCAGACCCGACCGGCCGGCACTTTTTTATCCGATATCTGTTCCCGGGTATTTCAAGCCCCGGCCTATCCGCAAAATAGCGATAGCGAAGCCTCTGACACAGGCGTCTGGATCGAAACCGGCATGGACCGGTTCAATTGCCGACAATGCGGCCAATGCTGCCGGCAGCTCGATTATCACGACCAGGTGACGGAAAGCGATTACCGCATGTGGCAGCGGCTCGCTCGGCGCGATATACTGGATTGGGTCGGGGTGACCCGGCGAAACGGCAAAGTTTATTCCTATTCCATTTGGATGGAACCGGGCACCCGCCGGTATGCGCCGGTCTGCCCGTGGCTGAAAAAGGCCGCCGACGGCAGCCACTGGATCTGTCAAATCCACGACGTAAAGCCCGAAATCTGCCGCCAGTACCCATACACCCGCAAACACGGCCTGATGACCGGGTGCAGCGGGTTTGATCCGATTCAGCAAAGCGTGTTGCTTTCTGGATAGGATTGGTCACAAAATCACTTCAACATCTGGCTTGCTCTTTTATTGAACAAAACGGTTTGGTTGCAGAAAACCGACAGGCACAGGGAGTTGTCCAGCGTACTGTCATCGGCGCACTTCTTGGGGCACCCGTTTCTGCTCGACGCCTTGACCGGAGCGGATTGCGCCCTATATTGGGAACAGGAATATTTTATTTTTCAGGAGGCCCGCATGAAAAAAGTTTTCATGATATGTGCCATGTCCCTTTTTCTGGTGGCGGGAACCGGTGCTCTGATGCCGTTTTCCGCCTCTGCCGATGAAACCCATATCAATGTCCAGGTTGCCCCGCCGGAAGGCATGGCCGACGAGGTCCTGAAGCTGAAAAAATTTGACCGTAAAATCGAAGAAGAAGACCGCCAGCGGATGGAAGAGCAGTTAAAGGAACTATCCCGGGATGCGCTTCGGGTCGGAAACGTTTATGCCGAACAGGGAGAATACGAAGCGGCGGTGCAGTACCTGAATAAAGCCATTTATCTGGACCCGGGAAATACCAAAGCCCACCAACGCCTGCTGGAAACCACCCGCATGCGCGACAAGAAAGAAAAAGACTACGGCGATCATTATCACAAGGCCATGCACTATTACCGCCAGGGAATGACGGAAAAAGCCATTGACGAACTCGTCACCGCTATCCAGGAAAACCCGGACAACGAAGCCGCCCGCATCAAGCTCAATGAAATAGAAGCCGACAGGCGCTGAAGGGAAAGGGACTGAGGGACTGAGGGACTGAGGGACTGAGGGAAAGGCTTTTGGGCTCAATGCCTTAGTGCCTTAGTCCCTTATTGCCTCAGTGCCTTACTTAGTGCCTCAGTGCCTCAGTCCCTTAGTCCCTTTCCAACTCAATTCAACAAATACCGCGCCTCACTGGCCAGAAGCTTTGAAGACGTACGCTTGTAGGCGGGCATCGCCGGCAGCATGTGCAGCAGCCGCAAATACCGGGCCGACCGGCGGTCGGCCACCCGGTCGAGCATCAGGGCCATGGGGAACTGCCCGACGGTCTTGACGAAATCATAGAGCAGGTGGTAGCGCGACAGGCCCTGGTACAGATTGAGGTAGGTGCCGGCAATGGCGGCGATGGAGCGCGACAGGTGCAGGTATTCGCTTTTGACCACCAGGCCGAGGTGCTGGGTGTTGGACATCAGGTGAAACACCACCTGGAGCCGGCGGTGTAGACCGGCGATTCCTTCCTTGTGCAGCCGGAACACCGCGTTTTTGCCCAGCGGCGTGACATTTTTGTTTTCCAGGGTCTGCGACAGGATGGACTTGATTTCGTTTTTGCGGCGCTTGTTCTGCTCCGGGTTGGAACTGATATTGATCAGCGCCTCGGTCAGCAAATCCACGTCGGCCGACAGCGCGCCGATGGCATAGTCCCACAGGTATTTCCACTTGCCCTGCAGATCGACGCAATTTCCCCAGTCGACAAAATACATGTCGCCCGTCATGTTGAAAATCACGTTGCCCGGGTGCAGATCGCCGTGAAATTCCTGGTATACAAAGGCGTGGAGCATGATGGTGTAGAGAAACCGCGATGCGCTCTGGCGGGCGAACCGGGCCCGCTTCTTGTTGGGCACGTGATGTAACACCTGGGAAATGTTGACGCCGTCCTCGATGTATTCCATTTCGATAATGCGCGAAGAAGCGGAATAAATCTCGGGGACCTTCCAGATATCGGATTTTCGGCTGCGCTCGGCAAAGCGCTTCTGGTTTTCGGCCTCTGCTTCAAAATCAAGCTCCTGCTGAAAGCCCTTGACAAACTCCTCGGCCTGCTGCTGCATGGCCTCCAGGAAAGGGGCGAGCTTGGAATGCGGCGCCCAGTAATGGCTGCTGATAATGGCCACGCCGAGCACGGTGCGGCCCATGAGAAATTCCCGGTCCAGGCCCTTGCGCCCGATTTTGATAATCACCGGCACCAAAACCTCTTCGCCGTTTTTTACCACCGGCTTTTTGGCCACGTAAACCGAACCGATGGAGCCGGATTTCAGCGGCGTGTTGATGTCAAAATCAAAATAGCACTCATAGGGCTTTTTGCCGAAACACTCCTCAAACGCCCCATTGACCTCTTCGGCGGTCATGGCCGGCACATCCTCCTGGAACACCAGTAGCTCTTTGGAGATTTCCTCGGGCAGAAAATCGGCATTCGCGGCGGCAACCTGGGCCAGCTTAATAAAAAACGGGCCGAACTCCCGCACCATATTGGCCACGATCTCGGCCTGGGTTTTAAAATCCTGGGGGTCGGTCTGGAAAAACGGCTTGATGTAGCGAAGCGCCTTGATCTGGCGGCGGATGATCACCAGGTCCCCCCGGACGATCCGCACGCGCGAAAACAGGTCACTGACCACGGACTGGTTCACCCGCCGGGTCTGCTTGAGCAGATTGATGATCTCGACGATCAAGGGCTCGTAACAGCGCAGAACGGTCCGGGTGATTTCGAGGTTTAATTCCACAAGACCCTTTAATTCCGGCTCGCTGAACAATTCGTCGAAAAACATCCAGAACTCGTTGACCACCACCTCGGGCACCTGCACCGGGCTTCGCAAAATGACCTGTTCGACCACGTACCGGATGAGTTTTTCCGTTGACTGTTCGTTGGGGATAATGCGGGCCTTGCGCAGGTATTTCGTCACCGTTTTGCCGTGCCGGGTAATGGGATGCAGATAAAAGCTTTCAAAGATCTTGTCCAAAATCCCGGAAAGCTCTTCTTCGGTGACATACTCGGTGCTGGCCAGCATGCGGGCCAGGGGGAGAAACGCCCGGCTGACGTTGAACGTGTGATAGGTATACGCGCCCGTTTCCTTGATCAAAAAAAAGGTCTGGTCTTGCAGGATCTGGATATGGGAACGGTTGTCTTTAGACCCCATTGACCTTCAATCTACGCGCGATTATCGATTCCGTAAGGGATGGCAACTACGCCGACTGCAGGGCTTGCCACATAAAGCTGGAGGATCATGGGTGCATGGTAAAACACCGTTACGGCTATCAAACCTGCACGGAAATGTCAATTCAATGGAAAGGAAAGGATTGTGTTATAAACAGGCGACGGCCCACGCAAGGGCCGCCGCCTGTTTAAAATGCGATCAATTTTTTATTTTGGCCGAAGGCTATTTTTTCGGCTCGCCGATGGGCAGAAGCACCTTGCCGTGGCTATCGTTGATCACCTCGGCCATGGCCAGGTAAATGGCGCTGGCACCGCACAGAATGCCTTCAAATCCGGCAATGATCCCGATAAGTTCCGAACCGGTCCAGTCCGCGATGGCCAGCAGGAAGAACAGGATAAAAAGAGTAAAGAATATGGTCTGAAGCGCCCGGTTTTTCGGCAGGGTGCCGACAAACATCAGCAGGGTGAAAAGCCCCCACATAAACAGGTACCACCCCATAAAACCCGCCGATGTTTCGACCCCCCAGCCCAGTTTCGGCAAAACAATGAGCCCGACCAGGGTCAGCCAGAAATGTCCGTACGAGAGAAAGGCCACGAATCCGAACGTATTGCCTTTTCGATATTCAAAGATACCGGCGATGATCTGGGCGATGCCCCCGTAAAAAATCCCCATTGAAAGAATCATTGCGCTTAACGGAAAAAACCCGGCATTGTGGATGTTGAGCAAAACCGTGGTCATGCCGAAGCCCATAAGACCCAGCGGGGCCGGATTTGCATACGTGTCCGCCATAGATCCTCCTTGCATTGTAAAGAGTTAGATTTATTGCTTTTATCCGGCGACTCGAAATGCATGCCGGATAGAGCCGGTGGGAAAGTTTCCGATTGGCGCGGTTTTCAACGCCGGTTGAGCAAACGAAACTCATACTTTGTATTATCTCATTATACGGGAGGCGAAATCAACCAAAATCGGAGGAAACCACCAGATTTCCGATCCCGCCCGGACGGTGGATTGACAGGCGTTTTCCGGGGCTGCCGGAACCGGGGCCACGCCGTAGCATTCCATCATGACGCAATGGCTTCATCGGGAAACTGCGGGGCGATATGATCCACAACAAAGCGGCGCCAGTCAGCGCGGGCCTTCAGCCGGCCGAGATTGCCGAAATGCCCGTTAAACGTCCGGTCAATGAAGATAATGTCCTTTGAAAACACCATGGTCATGAATTCGTCGATATACTTCTGGCCCAGCGCCTGGAGCCGTTTGTAAATATCGCCGTCTTCACCGAAGGTATAGGTGCTGTTTTTGGCAACAATTTTTTGAATCTCGTCGGCGTAGTCCTTGATCATCTGCCAGGGCACCGGGCTGCCGTCGGCCCTGTGAACCCCCATGGATTTCAAAATCTCCGGCATGTCCGGATAATTGTGCTCCAGCACCGCCTTGACCAGCCGCACGTAGCCGAGGGCCAGCGCATCGGGCACATCCTTCATGCACCCGAAGTCGTAGACCACGATCCCGCCGTTTTCGCGAAAGGAAAAATTGGATAGGTTGGGATCGGCGTGGAGAAACTGATGATGAAACAGGCCCTTCAGGATAAAACCGGCAAGACTTTTGCCCCACTGGTCTTTGAGCGCCCGGGAATAATGACCGCCCGTCGCATCATCCGGGCTGATGCCGGTGACCAACTCCATGGCCAGCACATGCCGGGTGGTCAACTCCGGAAACACTTCCGGGATAACAACCCGCTCGTCACCCGCAAAGCAATCGGCCATGCGGCGCATGTTGTCGGCTTCGTTTTCATAATCGAGTTCCTCGAGCATGCGGTCTTTCATTTCCTGCCACATGTCATCGATTTCCATCCGCGTAAACATGGAAAAAACGGTTTTGAGCAACCCCTTCAGGTTTTTCAGGTCATTGCGGATAACCTCGTCGATGCCCGGATACTGCACCTTGAACACGATCTGGCGGCCGTCTTTGAGCACCGCCCGATGCACCTGGCCGATGGAAGCGGCCGCCAGCGACTCCCGGTCGATGTGCTCGATTTGCTCAAACCGGTCGCCGAGCTCGCAGGCGATCATTTCGTAAATGTCTTCAAACGGCGCGGAAGGGGCCTTTTGCTGAAGGGACTGCAATACCCGCGTGACTTCCTCGGGCAGCAGGTTCTCATGCAGGCTCAGCATCTGGCCGATTTTCATGGGCACGCCCTTGAGTTCTCCCAGGGCATCCTTGACCCGCAGGGCATTTTTCATCATAACAGCCGATTGCTGCTCATCGCTGTTTTCGGCATGCCGCAGGTAGTTGGCCATGGTGTTGGTGGCCATGGAAAACCCCACCCGGCCGGCCAGACTGCCCAAGCGGGCCATGCGGGAAGTTGCGGATTTTACGAGTTTCTTTTTGGACATGAAATGCGATCCCGGCAAACCGGAAGGAGGTTAATAAGTTGTAACGCATTTCATAATATATAATATTTTTCTACGTTTGAAAACGTCTTTTCCAATTTCACAACCGTTTTTCAATAAGGGACTGAGGGACTGAGGGGCTGAGGGACTGAGGCACTGAGGGACTAAGGGACTGAGGGACTGAGGGACTAAGGGACTGAGTTTTTTTACCTTACACCTTAAACCTTTTACCTTACACCTCACACCTTACACCCTTCCCTTCGTTTCCCCCGTTTCCGGGCCGGAACGGATTCTTGCGGCGATGGCCTCGCCCATGGCGCGGGTGCCGACCGGCGGGACCGTATCGTCACTGGTTTTCATATCCGCCGTGACGTATTTTTTTTCGCGGATCACATCGGCGACGGCATTTTCCAGGGTCTTTGCCGCCGCGCCCTCACCGAGGTGATCGAGCATCAGGGCAGCGGACAAAAGCATGCCGGTGGGGTTGACCCGGTCCTGGCCGGCAATGTCGGGGGCGCTGCCGTGGGTGGCTTCAAATACCGCGCAATCGTCGCCCATGTTGGCCCCGGGCGCCACCCCCAGCCCGCCCACGAGCCCGGCGGCCAGGTCGGAGATGATATCGCCGTAGAGGTTGGGCAGCACCAGGACGTCGTAATCTTCCGGGTACTGCACCAACTGCATGCACATGTTGTCCACGAGCTTGTGTTCATAGGGAATGTCGGGATATCGCCGGCTGACCTGTTCGGCCGTGTTCATAAACATCCCGTCGCTGTATTTCATGATGTTGGCCTTGTCGATGGCACAGACCTTTTTGCGGTGGTAGGCCTTTGTGTATTCAAAGGCAAAGGTGACAATCCGCTCCGAGGCCTTGGCCGATATCGGCTTAATGCTCACCCCCGTATCGCAGCCCAGCGTAATGCCGCGGTGCTCCTGGATAAAACGAATCATCGGGTTATCCTCGCCGCAGGTTTCCATGAACTCGATGCCGGCATACAAGTCCTCGGTGTTTTCCCGGACAATGACGAGGTTGATGCCGTGGGGATGGACAATGCGGCTGCGAATGCCTTCGTAGTATTTACAGGGCCGGACACAGGCATATAAGTCAAGCTGCTTGCGCAGTTCCACGTTAATACTCCGGAAACCCTTTCCGATGGGAGTTTCGACGGGCCCCTTGAGCGCAACGCGGTTTTGCCGGATCGATTCCACTACCCGAGGCGGCAGGGGCGAGCCCTCTTTTTCCGCCACGGCGATACCGGCCGCCTGGACGTCCCAGTCGATATCGACTCCCAGCGCTTCAACGCATGTCCGGGCAACTTCGGTGACCTCGGGACCGACCCCGTCACCGGGAATCAGCGTAATGGTACGGCTCATAAGACCTCGCAATGTGCAGGTTAAATGGAAATGTTGTTGAACCGGCCGGATATTTTTAAAAAAATAACCGCAGTCACCGGGGATTTCAAACCGTCAGCTGCTTCCACAGGCCGATAACCTTTGATGCGATCGCACGACGGCGAAACGTATTTGAAATGTTTTGATAAGGGGTAAAATAACGGTTTTTTATATATTTGCCATACAACGCCATTTTCTTTTCCGGCCTTGAAACGAATAAATTTGATTGAGAACCCGCGGCGAATTATGATATGGAAATCGATTTTTCTCCGTAAAAAATGGCACTTAAATCAATAGGGATTGCACAATTCATGACACCCGATATTGAGGCGATAGACGTTTACAAGTCCTTTAAGGCCGTAGACGCCGTCAAGGGGATCAGTCTGTCCATCGGCCAGGGCCAGTTCACGGCCCTGCTCGGTCCAAACGGGGCCGGCAAGACCACGCTGGTGGAAATGATCGAAGGCATCCAGGTCCCGGACAGCGGCGAAATCCGGATTTTGGGCAAACCCTGGAAGGGAAACCAGGACGAACTGCACCGGGCCATCGGGCTGTGCCTCCAGGAAACCCGTTTTATCGATAAGCTAAGCGTCCGCGAAATCCTGCGGATGTTTGCCGGCTTCTACAATTTGGGCAAACAGCGGGTCGACGAAATCATGGACATCGTGGGCATGACCGACAAAAAGGATGCTTACGCGGTCAACCTTTCCGGCGGTCAGCGCCAGCGCCTGGCCCTGGGCATCGCGCTTCTCAACCGGCCGAAGATCCTGCTGTTAGACGAGCCCACCACGGGCTTAGACCCCAACGCCCGCCGGGAAATCTGGGCCATTTTGAGGGATTTAAAGCAGCAGGCCGGCACATCCCTGGTGCTGACCACCCATTACATGGAGGAAGCCGAACAGCTTTGCGACTATATCATGATCATCGACCAGGGGCGGGTTTTGACAGAAGGGACCATGGAGGAGCTCCTGGCTGAGGACACCAGCGAAAAGGTCATTGAATTCACTTTAGATGACGCCCATCCGCCCGTGGAAGAATTGCAGCGCAAAACCCCTTTTCAGATCAACTGGGATACCAACGGCCGCGGCACCATCGCCGTCTCCGACATCGAAAACCAGCTGCCGGCGTTTTTCGATTACCTGAGGCGCGAAAACACGGGCATTAAAAACATGGAATGCCGCCGAAAAACCCTGGACGACCTTTTCACCGACATGACAGGCAGACGATTGAATGATTAAACGACTTCGACTCGAACAACTGCTGCACTTGACCGTCGCCCACGGCAAGGAGGTCTCCCGGCAGCCGGCCGTGCTGTTCTGGGGCATCATCTTTCCGATTTTGATTTCCCTCGGCCTCGGCATGGCCTTTACCCGCTCGGCCGAAACCGTCCACAGCATCGCCGTGGTAAACCAGGGCCCCGGCCCGTCCGCGTCGGCGGCTTCCGGTGACGGGTCTTCGCCCGTGGACCGGTTTCTGGAGCAACACGCCCGCAAAACGGTATCCGGCAATGGACCGGCCACCTACCGGCTGACCCTGGAAAACCCGAAGCTGGGCGACACCACCTTTGTATTCCGCAAAACCGAGTGGGCCGATGCCATCCGCCGGGTCAAGCGCGGCAAAACCGGCGTGATCATGCGCCAGGCCGGCAGCGAAACCACCTATCACTTCGACCCGGCAAACCCGGAAGCCCAGCTGACCTACCTGAAGGTATCCAAACTCATCAGCGGCCGGGCGGCCCCCGATGTTTTTCCCGATGCCGCCGGCGCGGCGATCCGGAAAAACGTTGAACCGTTGTCCGTGACCGGCACCCGCTACATCGACTTTCTGGTCCCGGGCCTGATTTCCATGGGATTGATGATGTCGTGCATGTGGGGCATCAGCTACGGGACGATCGAAAAACGCTCCAAAAAGCTGCTGCGGCGCATGGTGGCCACCCCCATGAAAAAAGCCTATTTCCTGATCGCGCTGATGATCGTGCGCATCACCATGAACATCATCGAGGCGGGCCTGTTGTTTTTCTTTGCCTGGCTGGTGTTTGACATCTCCGTCCAGGGCAGCCTCGGGGCCCTGGCGGCGATTTTTATCGCCGGCAACATCGCCTTCGGCGGACTTGCCATTTTAACCGCCTCGCATACGGCCAACACGGAAATCGGCAACGGCCTGATCAACGCGACGGTGCTGCCCCTGACGATCCTTTCCGGCATTTTTTTCAGCTACCACAACTTTCCGGACTGGAGCATCCCGGTGATCCAGAAACTGCCGCTGGCCCTGCTTTCCGACGGCATCCGCAGCATTTTTATCGAAGGGGCGGGCTGGCCGGAAACCGCCATGCCGATCTTGCTTCTGACGGCCATGGGCGTGGCTTTCTTTTCGCTGGGGCTCAAAGTATTCAAATGGCATTAAATTTGACGGCTTCGTAAAAAGTCCAATATCTGCGTTGCGCTGCCTCCCTCGAAATTTCACGTACAGCCAAGTACGCTGCATTCCTCGGGATGCAGCGGCGCCTTGATCTTGAACTTTTTACTTTGCCGTCCCAAGAGCGACTTTTTACGAAACCATCAAATTTAGGTGGTAATACGGGCTTTTCAGATTTATGTTGTAGATAAAATGAATGCAATCCATCGAATCAAACTCTTTTTCGCGCTGTCGCGCACGCCGCACGGCATCCTCGACATGGCCACGCCCGGTGCCGCCGTATTGCTCTACCTGGGGGGCGTGCCGTCGGTCCGGGTGATCCTGATCGGCCTGCTGACGGCCTTTGCCGGCTACACGGCCGTTTACGCCTTCAATGACGTGGTCGATTATCGATCGGACAAGGACAAATACGTAAAGCCCGACACGGCGCCGGAAAACTACCTGGACTCCCTGCTGGTACGCCATCCCATGGCCCAGGGCCTGCTGAGCTTCAAGGAAGGCCTCACATGGGCGATCGGCTGGTCCGTGGTGGCCATGATCGGGGCATGGCTGTTAAACCCCGTCTGTACATTGATTTTTCTGGCCGGCGCAGCCCTTGAAGCCGTCTATTGCCTGCTGTGGCGGGTCAGTCCCTGGCGGGCCGTGGTCAGTGGTTTCGTCAAAAACATGGGGGCGGTGGCCGCCCTGTTTGCCGTGGATCCGAGCCCGGAACCGGGTTTTGTGATCCTGTTGTTTGCCTGCCTGTTTTTCTGGGAAATCGGCGGGCAGAACATCCCGGCGGACTGGACGGATCTCGACGAAGACCGGCGCCTGCGGGCGCAGACCATACCGGTACGGCTGGGCGAAAACAAGACGGCCGTGCTGATGCTGTCATCGCTTTTGATCGCCGTCGCCATCACCATCATCCTGTTTGCCATCCGGTTTCCGGCCCCGCTGTTTGCCGCGCCGGTTGCGATTCTAATCATCGGCTACCTGCTGCTGGTCAAACACGCGCTGCAGCTTTTCAAAAGCCAGCACCGCGACGATGCCATGGCGCTGTTTAACAAGGCCAGTTATTTTCCATTGTCGATGCTTACGGTGGCCGTGTTGATGATTATTTATCCGGGTTTTCACTGATTTTTCAGTTCGTGTTTTCGTATGCTGAATCCAGGCATCATGAACTACTAAAGACTAACGAAAAAAGCAATTTGCCCCGTCCGTCATGCCTGCGAAGGCAGGCATCCAGAGTCTTTTGCCACATAGAAAGATAGATGCCCGCATGTGCCCGGTATATGCCAGAATGGCGGAGAG
>JBNJEA010000167.1:0-5904 GCA_051745395.1 Thermodesulfobacteriota bacterium
GCAATCCCGGCATTGGCGAACACGATATCAATGCCGCCCACCTCCCCAGCCATTTCACGGATAATGGTCGGGGCCTTTGCGTAGTCGGTCACGTCGAATGCCCGCACGGCAATCGCCGGCGGAGCATAACGGGCATTGATATCATCGCGGACGTTTTCGAGTTCATCGACGCGACGCCCGGTCAAGGCCAGGGCATAGCCCTTTTTGCCCATTTCATAGGCCACTGCTTTGCCGATGCCGGAAGACGCCCCGGTAATGAAAATCGATTGTGTCATAGAAGCCCCTTTCACCATTTTCGCTTCCTCAATTAAGCGATTCGGGTCATGTATATACAGAAGTCAGACCCGATAAAAACCCAGTGGTCCCGCCGGTGTCATTTGGATGCCGGCGCCCCTATGTGGACAATGTTCGGACTACGCCGGCTGCGGCGGGGCGCCGCCCAGAAGGGAAAACAACAGCGCCAGAATCAGCGCATAAATGATCCAGCCGATAACGCAAACACCGACGGCACGCAGGGTGCTTTGATAGTCGAGGGCCTGACGGGCCCCGATTACCATGGCCACAAGCATCCAGATGCCGGCCGCGAGAAATATCACCCCCTGCAGCGGGGCAATAATGCCCAGTATAGCGAAGCGCCGCAGCTTTTCCCAGTCTGAGGTAAACCCCTTATTTGTTAGGCGCTCTCTGTTGAAAACTCCGTATTACAAAATCGACAAACTTTCGCTTCTTTTTTTATCAACTCAGCACACTTTGGGCATTTTTTCATATTCTGCTCAGTAAGTTTCTTCTTGTTCTTGCTGTTTAGAATATACATATCGATTGCCATTATTACATTCATGATAATCCATGTTGGAAATAAGTATAGAAGAGCGGTAGTCGCGTAAATCCCAATAATGAGAAAAATGGCCGCAATTCCAATAACAACCTTCCCCATGTACATGTAACCAAGGCCAGGGAGCAAAAGGTTTAACCCAATAGCCAATCCTATATTCTTTTCTTTTACGGTACCCATCACCAACTCCTTTCAGCCTCAATGTTTTTTGTGAAGGTCACGCGAGACTTTCCCATGGCGCCTAACCAAGCGGGCCGCGCGAATCATCCGATCCATAAAAACATTCATACGTCCTCCTTTTTCGGGTTGGGAGCGAATGCAAACGGCCCGTAAGACACCGGTACCGTTTCAAATCTAAACTTGGGTCATATTATCAAAAGGTTAAATCCCGGACAAGCACCCAAAGCAGCGGACCGATGACGAAAAAACCCTTTTCCGCCGACCGGATCCCGGAAATCAATTCTCGAAAAGATTCATTTCAAGCGCGCGCCGGGCAATGTTGTCGGAAACGGCGTTGATGAAGGTTTCTGTGGGCACACCGTGGTGAACCGCGCCGTCCAAGGTCCGGATGGCCAGGGTGCCGGCCGATTTTTCCTTTTCCCCCACGGTGATAATCAGCGGGATCTTGGCCAGCTGCGCCTCGCGGACCTTGCGGTTTAAGCTTTCGGTCCGGTCGTCGACGCGGCCGCGGATGCCGGCGCGGAAAAACTGCTGGCAAATGGCTTCGGCGTGCGGGGCCAGCGAATCGTTGATGGGCAGAATCACCGTCTGCACCGGCGCCATCCAGAGCGGAAACCGGCCGGCGAAATGCTCGATTAAAATGCCCAGAAACCGTTCGATCGATCCGAAGACCACGCGGTGGATCATCACCGGCCGGTGCTTGTCGTTGTCTTCGCCGATATAGGACAGGTCGAAGCGTTCGGGCAGCGACATGTCGAGCTGGATGGTGCCGCACTGCCAGGTCCGGCCGATGGCGTCCTTGATGTGGATGTCGATTTTCGGGCCGTAAAAGGCGCCGTCGCCTTCGTTAATCTTGTAGTCCTGGCCGTAGGCCTTGAGCGCGTTTTCCAGGCCCCGTGTAGCCTGGTCCCATTGCTTGTCCGTGCCAATCGATTTTTCCGGCCGGGTGGAAAGCTCCAGGTGAAAGCCGAGCCCGAAGGTGGCATACATCCGCCGGACCAGCTTGAGCACCCCGAGGATTTCGGTGTCGATCATCTCCGGGGTCATAAAGATATGGGCATCGTCCTGGTGAAAGGCCCGGACCCGGAACAGCCCGGAAAGCACCCCGGACAGCTCGTGGCGGTGGACCAGCCCGATCTCGGCGGCCCGGATGGGCAGATCCTTGTAGGAATGGTGCCGGCGCTTGTACAACAGCATGCCGCCGGGGCAGTTCATCGGCTTGATGGCCGATTCGGACTCGTCGATGGTGACCGTGTACATGTTTTCCCGGTAATTGTCCCAGTGGCCGCTTTGTTCCCAGAGACTGCGGTGTAAGATGATCGGCGTCTTGGTCTCCACGTAGCCGTCTGCCCGGTGTTCCTTTCGCCAGTATTCGAGCAGCGCGTTCCATACTTCCATGCCGTTGGGGTGGAAAAAGGGCATGCCCGGGGCTTCGTCGTGAAAAGAGATCAGGTCGAGCGCGGCGCCGAGCTTGCGGTGGTCGCGCTTTCTGGCCTCTTCCAAAAAATTGAGATAGGCGTCGAGATCCTTCTTATCGAAAAAGGCGGTGCCATAAATCCGCTGAAGCTGAGGGCGCTCCGGGTCGCCGCGCCAATAGGCGCCTGATACCTTCATCAGCTTAAAGGCCTTGATAAAGCCGGTATGCGGAAGATGCGGACCGCGGCACAGATCGGTGAAACCGTTTTGCGAATAAAAGGAGATGGTGCCGTCTTCGAGCTCCTCGATCAATTCGCGCTTGTACGGCGAATCCTTGTAGAATTCCAGGGCCCGGTCCTTGGAAACCTCTTCGCGGCAGATGGGCAGCTTGGCCTTGACAATGCGCTTCATCTCGGCTTCGATTTTCGGGAAATCCTCTTCGGAAATCGGCGCCATGTCGAAATCATAATAAAAGCCGTTTTCAATGACCGGCCCGATGGTCATCAGGGCATCGGGGTAGAGGGTTAAAACGGCCTGGGCCATGACGTGGGCGGCGGTGTGGCGCAGGACCTCAAGGGCTTCCGGATCCTTTTTGGTGATAAACCGCACCGCGGCATCCTCTCTGATGGGATGGGCCATGTCCACAAGCGCCCCGTCGACTTCCATGGCCACGCAGTTGCGGGCAAAACCCTCCGAAATGCTTCCGGCAACGGCGAATCCGTCTACTTCATTGTTAAAGCCCTTGATGCTGCCGTCCGGCAATGTAATATTGATCATTGACTGTCCATCCATATGGGGTAATATATAGGTACCTTGAAAACCGGCGTTTCGGCCCGAAACGATCGCCGGAAATAATACAGGGATACGAAACGATATCAACGGAAAAGACGGTTTTCGTTCAGGCACTATGTAAAAAATATGGCCCATGGGGTCAAGGAAAAACTCCGTGGGGCCCTTTCCGGCAGCAGGCCCCGTAAATACCATATGAATACAAATTTTTATCACTACATCGCCTCCGAATCCGATCTGGAAGAAACCGCGGCGGCCATCGCCGAGGCCGATGTTATTGCCGTGGACGTGGAAGCCGATTCCATGTTTCACTTTACAGAACGCGTCTGCTTAATCCAGATGGCCACCGAAACAGGGTGCTATATTGTCGATCCGCTGGCCGTCGGCGATCTTTCGCCGATGGCCCCCGTCTTTGCCGACCCGTCGATCATCAAGGTCTTCCATGGCGCCGATTACGACGTGCGATCGCTTTACCGGGATTTTTACATCACCATTTCCAACCTGTTTGACACCGAGCTGGCCAGCCGGTTTCTCGGGTATACCCACACCAGCCTGGATGCGGTTTTACACCGGCATTTCGATGTGGCCTTAGACAAGAAATTTCAGAAAAAAGACTGGTCCAGGCGCCCGCTCAACGACGAAATGCTTTCCTACGCGGCAGATGATGTGCGCTACCTGGTGGCCCTGTATCATGAATTAAAGTCCGCCCTGGCAGAAAAAGAGCGCCTGGAATGGGTCTGGCAGACCTGTGCGGCACTTGCCGGCGTCCGGCCCGACAACAACCGCAATCACGGGGATGAACAAGCCCCCCTGTTTCTCCGGGTCAAAGGCGCCGGGCGGCTCGATCAGCAAAGCCTGGCCGTACTCGAACAAATGCTTCGGTTCCGGTATGAAACGGCGCGGAAAAAAGACCGCCCGCCGTTTAAAATCATCAGCAACAAGGTTTTGCTGGAACTTGCGAAAATCAAGCCGGATACCGCCTCCCGGCTCTATGGCACCCGGCTGCTGAGTGAAAAACAGTACCACATGTACGGCCAGTCCCTTGTCGCGGCAATCTGCACCGGCAAACAAACCCCCAAAGACCGGTTGCCGGTCTATCCCCGCAAAAGCCGGGCGCACGTTTCCCCGGCCGTCACCCGGCGCACAAAGGCGCTGAAAAAATGGCGGGACGACAAAGCCAAAAAACTGGAAATCGACCCGGCCATGCTGGTCAGCAAGGCCGCCATGCAGCAGATCGCCGAAAAGGTGCCGAAAAACCTTGACGAACTTCGGGCCGTGGAGGAATTAAAACCCTGGCAGATCCGGGCCTTCGGCAAGCAATGGCTCCGGTTGATGGAAAAAACGGACGGATCCCATGACCAGCATTGATTTTCACGCAATGCCGCGGCCTTTGATTGATTATTTTTTCACATTTTTGTAAAAATATGTCACATATACGCCATGCCCACCCTGTCGACATATTTCTGGAAACAACGGCTCGCCACGGTAATGCGGGCCGTGATGACCGGCCTCTATGTCGCACTGGCGGGGCTGAGCCTGTGGCTGATCGCCGACTACCCCCCGTTTTACGTGCTCGACCGCATCGTGACCTACGGGCTGCCGCCGCTTTTGTCGCTGCTTACGGCCGCATTTCTGTCGCTTTTCGTCCTGACGCTTGAGCGCATCCGCACCGAAACCCTGCTTTTTTCTCTCATCTGCCTGTCTTTTGCGGGATTAAACCTCGATATTTTCCTGCTCACCATTATCGATAACCCCGACACTGCCCTGACCATCTCCCGGGTAGATCATTTTTTCCTGGCGCTGATCCAGATCGGGGCCAACCTGCATTTGACCTTTCTGGTCTGCGAAAAAACAAACCGATGGTGGCTGGTCTATCTGGGCTATGCGCTGGGGGGCATCATGGCCCTGACCACGCCGACAGATTACTATCTGGCGGGCCTGTACGATTACGAATGGGGTTTTTTTGCCAAGCAGGGCATGTTGTACTCGGCCATGAGCCTGTTGTGGCTGACAGCACTTTTTTACTGCATCTTCGAACTCGTGGGCGGCTACCGACGGGCTGAATATTTCTGCAGGGCCAGAGGGGCAATCAGTGGAAACTACTGGTGTGCCACATGCCATCGCCTGAATGAGAACATTTGGAAGTCCTTCCCACGCAGAGGATAATACAAATAAGGAAGAGGCCCGCATTATCGGATACGGATTGTCCACAAAACCTGGCATTTGAACAAAGTCAACCAAATCAAGTTTCTTTATCTCCGCCTCCAGCGCAGAACGCAATGCACCTTCACCAAGAATTAGCAAACGGGATTTATGCGACTGACGAAGTATTGCGAAAGCATTGAGCAGGGTAATAAAATCTTTTTGCGGTGTAAGCCGCCCCACAGCCAAAACCACCGGGGGTTCCCCTGGCTTGAGCCACGGATGGTCGCAGGACTCAGCCGCTTCACGGAGCAATCTTTCCGTTACAACCGGATTATAGACAACGTCAATGGATGACCTTGACATACCAATGTTGACAGCCAGATCCTCTGCTACACCTTTAGATACTGCAATAACACCATCTACATGTGGGTAAAACAAACGCATGAGATACCCCATAAAGCCGCTTTTCATATGTTTTGCATTTGCATTAGAAACAGAAAAGTGATTACGCTCGCTCACATACAACCGTGTATGAACCCGGG
>JBNJEA010000168.1:0-5898 GCA_051745395.1 Thermodesulfobacteriota bacterium
CAGTTCGATGATTTTGAGGAATTCGAGCAGTCGGGGCAGGAATCGGTCTATGACCCGTTGTCCGGGTACAACCGGGCGATGACCACCTTTAACGACAAGTTGTATTTCTGGGTGCTAAAGCCGGCTGCCACGGGCTATGCGTGGGTGGCCCCGCAACCGGTGCGGCGTTCTGTTCACCGGTTTTTTAAAAACCTGGGATATCCGGTCCGGCTCGTCAACAACCTGTTGCAGCTAAAGGGAGAGCCGGCCGCCGATGAAACCCTCCGGTTTGCGTTTAACTCCACGGTCGGGGTGCTCGGATTTTTCGATCCGGCCCGGAACTGGTTAAACCTGGAACCCCACTCGGAGGATTTCGGACAGACGCTCGGCAGTTACGGGCTGGGCGGTGGTTTTCCGCTGGTGCTGCCGTTTATGGGCCCCTCGAATTTGAGGGATACTGTCGGCATGGTGCCCGATCTTTTTCTCGATCCCGTGGATTACTACGTGGGCAATGTCTATACATCGGCCGGGTTGAGCGTATATGAGCGGGTCAATTATACTTCACTGCATTTGGGGCAATACGAGAAATTGAAAAAAGATGCAGTGGACTGGTATATTTTCATAAGAAACGCGTATGAACAAAACCGCGAACAAGCAATCAAGGAATAGCCCATGAGACAACAATCGATTATAGTCGTTGGCTTGCTGACCGTGGCGATGATTTTGGCCGCCCCCGTGTATCAAGTCAAGGCCCAGGCGGACGAAGCCGAAACGGAGACGTCGCCCGAAAAGATTTTGAAAAAAAACATCGAAGAAGTTATAGAGATTCTGGAAGATCCGGAGATGGAAAAACAGCGGAAAGAAAAAGAAATCTCCGGAGTCGTGGATCCGATTTTTGACTACAAACTCATGGCCATGCTGTCGTTGGGGCGGAAAAACTGGTCCCGGCTTTCATCCGATCAGCAGCAGGTTTTTACCAAGCGGTTTGTCGAGCGCTTGAAGGCCTCCTATTTTGACAAGATCTCCCTGTATTCCAAAGACCTTGAAACCAAGATGACGTACAAGCCGGCGCAGACCAAGGGCAGCAAGGTCCACGTCCCGGTCGAGGTCGATGCCAAAGACGAAACGGTGGACCTGATCTATAAGTTCTACGAGGCAGAAGCCGGCTGGCAGATCTATGACGTGGAAATCAATGACGTCAGCATTATCCAGAGCTATCGTTCCCAGTTCAACCAGGTGCTTTCCGGCGGTACGGTCGAAGACTTGTTGGAAGAGCTCAAGAAGCCGGGCAAGCTGGAACCCGAATCGTAATTGACGGGACCGCGAGCATCGAAAAAGAAACGTTTTGGGTGTCCGTGCGAACCCGAAAAAATGATATCCCCCCATATGCGGTGCAGCAAGTCGGAAAGTTGATGTAATGGCAAAAGGCTCGGCCCCCATAAACCGGTTTTTCAACCAGGTTGTGCTCAAACATCCGGTCATTGTACTGGTCTGTCTGTTTTTGCTGCTGTCGGTACTGGGCTATTTTGCCAAAAACTTCCGCATTGAAGCCTCGGCCGAGACCCTGATTCAGCAAAGCGACGATGATTACCTGTATTTTCAAAAAATGATCGGCCGGTTCGGCATTGAGGATTTCGTGATCATCACCTATACGCCGGCTGCCGGTGATGTGATGACCGAGGCCGCCCTGGAGCAGATCGATGAAATTCAGGATCAAGTCGAGGCACTGGACGAGGTCGACTCGGTGGTGACTATCCTGGATCTTCCCATGCTTCAGTATCCCCGGCGGCCGCTGGAGGATATGCTCGGCGACATCAAGACCCTGCGCGATCCCGGCGTGGATCGGGCCATGGCCCGCAAGGAATTGAAAAACAGTCCCTTGTATCAAAACCTTCTGGTCAGCCCCGATTTAAAGACCACCGCCCTGCAGATCAATTTCAAGCCGGATTCGGTTTACACCGAGTTGTGGGAGCAGCGGCAGCAGCTTCGCCGGAAGGCGGAGCAGGGGGCTTTGAGCGATGCACAGGCACAAAAGCTTGATCAAATCCAGCAGCGCATCGAAGCCTACCAGGTGGAGCTCGACAAAAAGCGGCATCAGAATATCGTTTCGATCCGGGAAATTCTCGACAAATACGAAGATCAGGGCGATCTGTTTCTGGGGGGTCTCGGCGTGATCGCCGACGACCTGATGCGCTTTGTCCGAAATGATCTTCAGGTGTTTTCCGGCGGCGTGCTGGTGTTTTTAATCCTGGCCCTCGGCTTGATCTTTCGGCGGATCCGCTGGATTGTGCTGCCCATATTGTGCTGCGCCTTTTCGGTTGTCGCCATGATCGGTGTGCTCGGCTATTTCCAGTGGAAGGTCACCATTGTGTCGGCCAATTTTGTGGCCCTGCAATTGATTATGACCATGGCCTTGTCCATCCACCTGGTGGTCCGTTACCGGGAGTTGCTCCAAAAGTATCCCTATGCCAGCCATATGGAGTTGACGCGGGATATGGTGGTCAGTATGAAAACCCCCTGTTTTTACGCCGCCCTGACCACCGGCACCGGTTTTGGCTCCCTGTGGTTTTCCGATATTTTGCCGGTGGAGACCTTCGGCTGGATGATGTCGGCCGGCATCGTGATGTCACTGTTGATGACCTTTACCTTCTTTCCCGCCGCGCTGGTTCTGTTTCGAAAAGTGCCCCCGCCGGCAGGCGGCGGAGGCGGAAGGCTGGCGGTAACGCGCCTGCTGTCTCGGTTCACGGAACTCCACGGCCGGGCGGTGATAGTGATCAGCCTTGCCGGCCTTGTCTTCGGGGCCGCCGGCATCGCGCAGCTGCGGGTGGAAAACTCGTTTCTCAATTATTTCAAGTCGTCCACGGATATCTATCAGGGATTAAAGGTCATTGACCGGCATCTGGGCGGCACCACGACCCTGGACGTGATTATCGATTTCGAAAAAGCCGAGGCGGCAAAAGAGCCGTCTGCGCAGGGGCGGGCACCGGGCGAAGCCGACGCATTTGACGCCTTTGCCGAATTCGAAGCCGAGCAGGAGCCCGGCAAATACTGGTTTACCCCCTACCGGCTCAACCGGATCGAGGACGTGCATGATTATCTGCATCAGCGGGAGCATGCGGGCAAAGTGCTGTCTTTGGCCATACTGCAAAAAATCGCCAGAGACATTACCGGCGGGTCGTTGGACAGCTTCGAACTGTCGCTGCTGTTTAACGAGTTTCCGGAAGAATACCGCGATATGCTGATCAAGCCCTTTGTTTCCGTCGAACACGACCAGAGCCGGATCAACCTGCGGGTGATCGATTCGCACGAATCGCTGCGGCGCAATGATTTCATCAACGAGGTTCGCCACGACCTGACGCACGAGCTGGGTTTTAAAGAAGAAAATGTCGAATTGACCGGCATGATGGTGCTATACAATGACGTATTGCAGAGCCTGTTCGAGTCCCAGATTTTAACCCTCGGGGTGGTGGTTGCAATCCTGATGGGCATGTTTTTGATCCTGTTCCGCAGTTTGAAAATCGCTTTGATCGCCATTGCCCCGAGCCTTTTGGCCACCGGCGCGGTGCTGGGCACCATGGGGTGGTTCAACATTCCGCTCGACATCATGACCATCACCATCGCCTCGATCAGCGTGGGCATCGCCGTTGATGATACCATCCATTACATTCACCGGTTTCGGCGGGAAATCAAGGTCGACCGCCATTATATCAGCGCGATGCACCGCTGCCACGGCAGCATCGGCTATGCCATGTATTATACCTCGATCACCATTATTTTCGGATTCTCCATCCTTTCGCTTTCCAATTTCGTCCCGACCATCATTTTCGGTCTTTTTACGGGCCTGGCCATGTTGATCGCCCTGCTGGGGTCGCTGACCCTGCTGCCGAAGCTGATCCTGATGATCCAACCCTTTGGGCCGGATGCCGGGGACCGCCCGGTATCCGAGTGATTGGCCTTTTCGAGCCCCCTGCAGAAAACCCGGGCCGGCAACGCCTTCTTTTTTTGACGTCGGCGCAATTGTCACTTATTTTGTTTGTGTACGTTGTCGCCTGCGCAAGGCGTTTTTTTCGACGTCGTCAACCGTTAATCCCTGTAAATGTTTAGTAATCCCTATGGCTGTATCCGAAACCGTCAGACAGCATCCCGAACCGGGCCGGCGGCACCTGGCATTCCGGGGCGACGTGGTGAGCTTTTATTTGACCGTTGATGCGTCAATGGCCGGCAGTGCGTGGCTGCGGACCAATATCGGCGCCGCCGCCGTGGCCCGGCAGGAAATTATCCGGCAAGTGGACGCAAACGAGGCGCCTTTGCACCAGGACTGGTTCGATATTGCCATGGCCGCCGTCGCGCCGGGTCGATTCGAGTTGACCCTGCCGCTTTGCGACGTGGGGCACTTTGAGGCCAAGGCCTATTTTCTGCCGGATGCGGACGGCCACCCGGTATGGCCGCCGGGCGAGAATACGGCCGTGAATGTGGAGCCGGCCGAATCCGTCTGCGGCAATATCATATATAATGCCTTTATTCGACAGTTCGGGCCGAACAAGGATGTGCGCCGCGAGCCGGCGGCGGATACGGACTTTGAAAAACTCGACGAAAGGGGCTATACGGTCATCCCGCCCTCCGGTACGTTTCGCGGGTTTATCAAGGAACTCGATTTTATTATTCATGAATTGGGGTGTCGCTATATCCAGTTGCTGCCCATTACCCCGACACCGACGACCTACGGCCGGATGGGCCGGTTCGGCAGCCCCTATGCGGCCCAGAGTTTCAAGCTCGTGGATACCGCGCTGGCCGAATTTGATCCCAGGGCCACGCCCCTGGAGCAGTTCATGGAACTCGTGGATGCCGTTCACCGGCGCCACGCCAAGATTATTCTCGATATCGCCATCAATCATACCGGCTGGGGGGCGCGTCTGCATGAAACCCATCCCCACTGGGTCAAGCGGGCCGATGACGGCACCATCGAAGTCCCCGGCGCCTGGGGGGTCTCATGGGAGGATTTGACCAAGCTCGACTACAGCAACCAGGATTTATGGCAGTTTATGGCCGATGTATTTCTGACCTGGTGCAGGCGGGGGGTGGACGGCTTCCGCTGCGATGCCGGCTACATGATTCCCGCGGCGGCGTGGCGATACATCATCGCCTGTGTCCGGGTCCAGTACCCGGATACCATTTTCTTTTTGGAAGGGCTGGGGGGCAAGATTTCGGTGACCCGCGAGTTGTTGAACACGGCCAATCTGAACTGGGCGTATTCCGAGTTGTTTCAGAATTACGACCGGGGCCAGATCGAACACTATCTGCCCGGCGCCGACGCCATTTCGGGGGGCGACGGTATTATGGTCCATTTTGCCGAAACCCATGACAACAACCGGCTGGCGGCGACCTCGCAGACCTATGCCCGGATGCGCACGGCCCTTTGTGCACTGCTGGCCCAAAACGGCGGCTTTGCCTTTGCCAACGGGGTGGAATGGTTTGCCACGGAAAAAATCGATGTCCACGATGCCGCGCCCTTGAACTGGGGGGCGCCAGTCAACCAGGTCGACCATATTCGACGGTTGACCACGCTGTTAAAGGTCCATCCGTGCTTCTGGGATGAAGCGGCACTGGAGATGATCGAAAAAGGGGAGGGCAACTTTATCGCCGTGCTGCGCCGCCAGGCGGCACTGGGCAAGCACCTGGTCATTGTGGTCAACCTCGATGCCGAAAACCGGGTTTATGCCCAGTGGCAGGCAACACTGCCCGCCATTGACGATACGTATTTCATCGACCTGCTCACAGACGAGCGCATTGAAATCGATCATACGGATCTGGGCTATGGTCTGGACATGCCGCCGGGCCGGGCCCGGTGCCTGACCGCCGATGCCGTCGATTGCGAAACAATCGACGCCGCCGCCGCCCGGCCCCTCGAGGTGCCCGGGC
>JBNJEA010000051.1:0-20901 GCA_051745395.1 Thermodesulfobacteriota bacterium
CGGTCATCCCGCATTGCCGAACCTGCTGGGTCATGGCCGATGCCAACCAGGTGGAACAAATCCTGATGAACCTGATGATCAATGCCCAGGAGGCCATGGGCGCCGGCGGCCGGCTGACCATAGAAGCCGCCCGACTGGATCTGGATGCACAAAGCGGGCAAAGGCCCAGCGACATTGAACCCGGCCCCTATGGGGTGCTCAAGGTCAGCGACACGGGCTGCGGCATGGATGCCCAGACCCGGGACCGGATCTTTGAACCCTTTTTCTCCACCAAGGGGGAACTCGACTACGGCCTCGGCCTGGCCACCGTTCACGGCATTGTCAAGCAGCACGGCGGCACGATTCAAGTCGCAAGCGCCCCGGAGCAGGGAACGGTTTTTACCATCTTTCTGCCCGCCGCCCGCCAGGCGCCCACGGAAAACGAAACGCCGGCTGTACCGGCGGCGACGGCCGTCAACGGGGCGGGGACTATCCTGATCGTAGAAGACAATGAAATGGTGCGCAACATGGCGCATTCCGCACTTGAGCAGGAAGGCTACACGGTTTGCTCGGCCGCCTCCGGCAATGCGGCCATGGCCATGATCGACGATCAAAGCGTTTTGCCGGATCTTTTGCTCACCGACGTCGTGCTGCCCCAAATAAACGGCAAAAGTCTATACGAGCAGATTTCGTCCAGAATTTCCGGCATCCGGGTCCTTTACATGTCCGGCTATTCCCACGACGTCATTGCCCACCACGGAATTTTGGACAATGACATCGACTTTCTCCAGAAACCGTTTTCCATCCATCAACTGGGCAGCCGGGTGCGGGAAGTCTTTGGAAAAGAGTCTCATTGATCACCTTATACCGAAAATACACGGCATATCGACGCAGGCGATTGACGTCCCATTAACGGATGCGCCATGCATGACTCCGGATTTTTTATTGTCACCGTTGTTTTGACTGTGATACGCTGTTTATAAAACAGATCAGTGGATTGGCTCTGAAATTCAATATCCCGAAGCCATCCAGACGCCAGTAATGAAAACCGGAACAACCCCAGCCCCATACAACATCCATTGGCACAAATCCGCCGCATGTTTATTATTTAGAATTGAAAAAATCGGTTCTTTTTTTTGCGGAGTTGAGGTATGCGAACAAACTACTGGCCGGATGAATACCTGGAAAAGCGATGCAGCGCCGAAAAAGCCGTCAATCTGCTCAAATCGGGACAGAGGGTCTTTATCGGCTCATCCTGCGGCGAGCCGCAGCATTTGGCCAGAACACTGGTGGCGGCGGCCGAACAATTTACCGACCTGGAAATCGTCCGGCTGATGAGTCTTCAAAACTCCCCGATCACCCGGATTGCCAATTCGGAACAAGTCGAACACTTCAGCATCCGAAACCTCTATCCGGGCTCGGCCGGCGCCAAACACCTGGCCGCGAGCAAGCCGTTTATCACCCCCATTGACATCTCAAAGGTCCCCGACCTGTTTTGCAAACGCCTGCTGCCGATCAACGCCGCGCTGATCCAGACTTCGCCCCCGGATGATTTCGGCTGGATGAGCCTCGGTATTTCCGTGGATGTGGGCCTGGCCGCCGTGCGTTCCACGGAGCTGGTCATCGCCCAGGTCAACCCGAATATGCCCCGGGTGCTGGGCCACAGTTTCATCCACGTCAACGACGTGGACGTGGTGGTGGAATACGAGGAAGACCTGTTGACCATCGACCAACTGCCGGAATTCGAAAGTGCGCACAAAATCGCCAAACTCGTCGCCAACCTCATTGAAGACGGCTCGACCTTCCAACTCGGCCTCGGGGCCACGCCCAAGGCGATTTTACTCGCGCTTGCCAACAAAAACGACCTCGGCGTGCACACCCAGTTCGCCATCGACGGCATCATGGACCTGGTGGCCACGGGCAACATCACCAATCTCTACAAGGGCTTAAACGACGGCAAGACCGTTGCCTCCAACGCGGTGGGCTCCCAGCACCTCTATGAATTCGTCCACGACAACCCCTCCATTGAGTTCTACCCGTCCGATTACATCAACAATCCGGCCGTCATCGCCCGGCACAACCGGATGGTATCGGTCAACATGGTCATGGAAATGGATCTGACCGGCCAGGCCACCGTGGATGCGTTGCCCTACAACTATTTCGCCGGCGTATCGAGCATACTCGATTTCGTCCGGGGTGCTACCGCCTCGCCGAACGGCAAATCCATCCTGCTGATCCCGTCGACATCGATGGACGGCAAACAAAGCCGGATCGTAAACGAATTGAGCAGCGGCGCCGTGGCGGTACCCAGAAACGACGTCTCCTACGTGGTCAGCGAATACGGGGCGGTCAACCTGTCCGGCAAAAACCTGCAGGAACGCACCACCGCCATGATTTCCCTGGCGCATCCGGATTTTCGCGACAAACTCTTTGAAAGGGCAAAAGAACAGGGCCTGATCACGCCGGGCCGTCAGCTGGGCGACTCGCTTCGAAGCGTATACCCGGCCGGACTCGAGGAGACGCGCAAAATCGAAAACACCAGCGTCACCTTCCGGCCGGCCAAGCCGGTGGACGACCGGCGCATCCAGGAACATTTCTACAACCTGGACAAGAAGGATGTCATCGCCCGGTTTTTTTACGAAAAAACCCGCTTTCTGCGAAACGACGTGGAAAACATCATCGAAACCGATTATATCCGCAACCTGACGTTGCTCGCCATTACCGGCGAGTTCGGCTTCGGCGCCGTCATCGGCATCGGCGCCTACATGCTCGAACCCAAAAATAACACGGCCGAAGTCGCCTTTTCGGTTACCCGCCAATGGCAGGGCAAAGGCATTGCGGTAATCCTGCTCAACAAGCTTGCCGAAGCGGCAAAAAGCAACGGTATTGACGGCCTTGTCGCCTATACCGAACCCTACAACAAGGGCATGATCCGGCTGTTTCACCGGCTGCCCTACAAAATCCACAAAAAGCGTGAAGACGACATTGTGGTGTTACGCTGCCGGTTTGATGAACCGCAAACCGAAGACACGAACCAATGACCCCCAAAGAAAGGAGACGTCATGGCTGAGAATCCCGAAACCTATGATGCCCATCTGCCGGAATTCCAGAAAACCGCTTTTGTGAAAGGAAAAGAGGAATACGAACGGCTATACAAATGGTCCATCGACAACCCGGAAGAGTTCTGGGCCGAACAGGCCAGAAAATACCTGACCTGGGAAAAAGAGTGGGATCACGTGCTGCGATACGATTTTGAGGAAGCCCGGGTCGAATGGTTCGGCAACGCCGTGATCAATGCGTCTTACAACTGCCTCGACCGCCATTTGGACGCCATCGGCGACAAGGTGGCCTACTACTGGGAAGGCGATGACCCGTCGGACACCAAAGCCGTTACCTACAAAGACCTCTACACCCGGGTCAACCGGTTTGCAGCGGTATTGAAATCCCAGGGCATCGGCAAAGGCGACCGGGTGATCATCTATATGCCCATGATCGTTGAACTTCCAGTGTCCCTGCTGGCATGCGCCCGGATCGGGGCGATTCACGGCGTGGTCTTCGGCGGCTTTTCCGCCGACGCCATCGCCAACCGCATCAAGGACTGCGGCGCCAAGATGGTCATTACCGCAGACGGCGGCTACCGGGGCGGCAAAGGGGTGCCCTTGAAGAAAAACGTGGACGAGGCCGTGGCAAAATGCCCGGAGGTCGAAAAGGTGGTGGTGGTCAACCGCATCGATTCCGGCATCGGCCTGGATCCCAAAAAGGAAATCTGGTGGCACGAAGCCGTGGGGCAAACGGCCGAAGACACCTATGTCAAGCCCGAACCCATGGACGCCGAAGACCCGCTGTTTATCCTGTATACCAGCGGCAGCACCGGAAAGCCCAAGGGCGTGGTCCATACCCACGGCGGCTATTTGCTCTATTCGGCGATTACCACCCGGATGGTCTTTGACTTAAAAGATGACGAGATCTTCTGGTGTACCGCTGATATCGGCTGGATCACCGGCCACAGCTACATCGTCTACGGACCTTTGATCTGCGGGCTGACCGGCGTGATGTTTGAAGGCGTGCCCAACTACCCGGACTTTGACCGGTTCTGGGCCATTGTGGAAAAATACCGGGTCAACAAGTTCTACACCGCCCCGACCGCCATCCGGGCCCTGGCCAAGGAAGGCGAACACCACGTGGAAAAACACGACATTTCCTCGCTCAAGCTGCTCGGGACCGTGGGCGAACCCATCAACCCCGAGGCATGGCGATGGTATTACCATCACGTGGGCCGGGACAGGTGCCCGATCATCGACACCTGGTGGCAGACCGAAACCGGCGGCCACATGATCGCGCCGCTGCCCGGGGTGGCCCCCATCAAGCCCGGCTCCTGTTCCTTCCCGTTTTTCGGCGTCGAACCGGTCATTTTGGACAATGCCGGCGAAGAGGTGCAATACCCGAATGAGGAAGGGGTGCTTTGCATCCGGGGTCCCTGGCCGGGGATTGCCCGGACCGTCTACGGCGACCATGAACGGTTCCGGGAAACCTATTTCAGCCAGGCCCCCGGCATGTATTTCACCGGCGATGCGGCCAAACGCGATGAAGACGGGTACTTCTGGATTATCGGCAGAATCGATGACGTCATCAATGTCTCCGGCCACCGGCTGGGCACCGCGGAGCTGGAATCGGCCCTGGTGCTGAACAAAAAAGTGGCCGAGGCCGCCGTGGTCGGCTTCCCCCACGATATCAAGGGCCAGGGCATTTATGCCTTCGTGATTTTAAAATCCGGCAACGAACCGTCCGATGAGCTCAAAAAGGAGCTGATCCAGCAGGTCCGCAAGGAAATCGGCCCCATTGCCACATTAGACATCGTCCAGTTCACCGACGGGCTGCCCAAGACCCGCAGCGGCAAGATCATGCGCCGGATCCTGAAAAAAATCGCAGCCGGCAAAACCGACGAACTGGGCGATACCTCGACCATTGCGGACGAATCGGTCATCGACCGGTTGATCGAAGACCGGATCGAAATTTCGTAGAAGACAAGTAAAAGGTGTAGGGTGTAAAAGGTATAAGGTGTAAGGCGTGAGGTGTGAGGTATAAGGTGTAAGGTGTAAGGTGTAAGGTGCAAGGTGTGAGGCGTGAGGTGTGAGGGTTCAGGGCGCAGGTGAAGGCAAGAGACATCGGCCGGCCCTGCCCCTTCCTGCACCTTATACCGTAGACTTCGAACCGTAAACCTTGCACCTTGTATCTTCAACCCTGAACCGTAAACCTTATACCCTAAACCCTCCACCTCACCTTTAACCTTCTACCTTGAACCGTATACCCTAAACCTCAAACCTTAAACCTCAAACCCTGATCTATAAACCTTGCTTTATGGCCTTGCGGGTCGGCGTTACCAGGGACGAGCGATTCCTGGCACATAAAACCGGGCATTCCCACCCGGAGCATCCCAGGCGGCTTTCCGAGATCTACCGGATGATCGACGGGACGTTTGCCGGTCAAGTGGCCGTTTTTTCACCGCAGCCGGCCAGCGTGGAACAGGTGGAGCTCGTCCACACGCCGAGCCATGTCAAGCGGATCCTGAAAACCGCCGAGCAGCACATCACCAGCCTGGCCCCGGACACCCCGGCTTCGGCCAAAACCTACATGGCCGCCTGGCTGGCCGCCGGTGCCAACGTCCAGGGCGTGGACATGCTCTTAAACGGCACATGCGACGCTTTTTTCGCCCTTGTCCGCCCCCCCGGCCACCACGCACTGGCCGGGCGCGCGGGGGGCTTTTGCATCTTCAACAACGTCGCCATTGCCGCCCGCTTTGCCGCAGCCCGCTACGGCATCGAACGGATTCTGATCATCGACTGGGACATTCATCACGGCAACGGCTTGAATGACCTGTTTTACAGCGACCCCGGGGTGTATTACTACTCCACCCATGACCCGCTGCTTTATCCCTATTCCGGTGAAATAAGCGAAACCGGCAGCGGCGCCGGCACGGGATATACCATGAACATCCCCATTGACCGCGACATGACCGATGATGACATGGTGTATTTATACGAGCGCACGCTTTTGCCGATCATCGCCGGCTACCGGCCGCAGCTGATTTTAGTGGCCGCGGGCTTTGACGCCCACACCGATGATCCCATCGGCCGGGCCCGGTTTTCCGAAGCCGTTTACGGCCGTATCACCCAGCTTCTGGTCCAGGCCCGCCACACCTGCGCCGGAACCAGTCCGCCGCCGATTTTCTTTTCCCTCGAAGGCGGCTATGACACCCGGGCGCTGACCCGCTCGGTCCGGACGGTGATCGAGGCCCTGCTCGAAAAGCCGGAAGCAGTTGAAATGACTGCCGATGCACCGGAAAACCCCGCTGAAACCGTCACCCGGATCATCAAGGCCGTCTGCGAGCAACACGCCCCCTACGGAGTTCTGCCATGATTAAAGCCAGAATCGCCGCCGAAGCCCCGGAATCGGCCAACCTGACCGATTATGACCAGACCCGGGACGACTTTTCCTGGGCCGATATGCAGCGCCGGTTTTCCTGGCACGGCACCGATGAAATGAATATCATCGCCGAGTCCATCGACCATTGGGCCGAATCTGAGGGAAAATGCGACCATAACGCCCTTGTATTTGAAGCCCACGGCTGCTGCCAGTCCTATACCTATGCCCAGCTGCGGGCCAGATCCAGCCAGTGGGCGGCCATGCTTGAAAAATACGGCTTTGCCGCCGGCGACCGGCTGATGGTCTTTTTGCCGCCCTGCCCGGAAACTTTTCTGGCCATGGCCGCCTGCGCCCGTATCGGCGTAATCTTCTGCCCGGTCTTTGCCAGCTCGAATTTTTATGAAATCGAACTCCGCCTGCAGCGCATCGCACCGCGCGCCGTGCTCACCCATCCGGACCTGGTGGAAAAGATCCCCTTGGAGGCCTCCGGCCGGCTCGACTACATCTTTTTGACCCAGGGACCCGAGCCGGGCCTGTTTGTCAACGAAGTCAACATCGCGCAAATCCCCGACCAAATGCCGGCCGATACCATCTGCCGCCGGTTTTCCGGCGACACGCCCCTTTACCTGATCTTTACCTCCGGCTCGACCCGGCCGCCCAAGGGCATCATCCACACCCATGCCGACATGGTGGGAATATACGCCTCCGCCCACTGGGCGCTGGACATAAAGCCGGATTCCATCCTGTGGACCGATGCCGATCCCGCCTGGGTGACCGGCACCGTATACGGCGCTTTCGGCCCCTGGCTGTGCGGGGTGACCTCCCTGGTGACCGGCGATGTCTTTTCCGCGGCCAACTGGTACCGCACCCTGGAAAAACACCGGGTATCGGCCTGGTACACCACGCCGCGCATCCTGCGCGACATCATGGACGCCGGCGCCGACCTGCCCACCCGGTATAAACTTTCCGCCCTTGCCCACATCATCACGGTAGGCGCCCCGCTGGTGCCCGATATCCTGTACTGGTGCCGCAAACACTTGCACTGCACCCCTCATGAAACATGGTGGATGACCGAAACCGGCATCATCTGCATTGCCAACCTGCCCGGCATAGATATCAAGCCCGGGGCCATGGGAAAGCCGCTGCCCGGCATCGAAGCCGCGGTGGTCGATGAAAACGGCGAGCCCATGCCGCAGCTTTCCCTGGGCGAGCTGGCCTTAAAAATCCCGTGGCCGGGATTAATGACCGGCATATGGGAGGACGAGGCCCGGTATGAACGCTATTTTCTAAATGACCAGTGGTTTTTAACCGGCGACATGTCCGTGGAAGACGAAGAGGGCTACTTCTACCACCAGGGCCGAAACGACGACCTGCTCAAGGCCGGCGGCGACAAGGTCATCGGCCCCTTTGAAATCGAGCAGGTGCTGACCATGCACCCGGCGGTGGCAGAAGCCGCCGTGATTTCCAAGGGACTGGGGCCGGGCGAGGGGGTGTCCTATTTGAAGGCCTTTGTCACCACGGCCAAAGGATATACCCCGTCATCGCGCTTGAACTACGAAATCCGCGCATTTTTACGGGGCAACCTCTCCTCGGACGTGGTGGTCAACGAACTGGCCTTTATCGAGGAGCTGCCCAAAACCCGCAGCGGCAAGCTGCTGCGGCGCATACTGCGGGCCTGGGAACTGGGCCTGCCCGGCGGGGATACGGATAAGATGCAGGATTAGAGGACATTGGCCCGGTCCTCGAGGATCTGGCTTTTTGCCATTTCCGAAACCGTGTAGCGCGGCAGCTTCCGGTAATTTCGCATGGAACTTTTGTCAAAAGACCGCGTCGTGCCGCAGCACTGGCTGCAGATGAAACCCCCTGCGGCAATGCATTTTCTTTTGCCTTTCCGGGCATTACAGATCAAACATTTTGCCATGACAACCGATTCCTTTCTTCCGATTCTCCCGGTTCTCCCGGGATCATTGCCGATACACGCCATTTCAATTCCACGCCGAAGGCCCTGCTCAAAACCATTACTTTTGACTTTTTCTGTTTATATGCTATAAAAGTTATAACTTTTACGGAATACAATCTTCAAATTTTTGAAAAAAAACCGATCCAAAAATTATGATAATCGAGCGCTTGCTGCAAGAAAAGATTCAAAAAAAAATGTTTCAAAACAAGGCGATCCTTGTCCTCGGCCCCCGGCAATCCGGCAAGACGACGCTGATCCGGGCCATAGAACGCCGCACCGAAAAAAAGGTCCTATACTTGAACTGCGATGAACCCGATATCCGCAACCTCTTGACAGATGCCACTTCATCGGCACTCAAGCACCTGATCGGCAGCGCGGAAATCGTTCTGATCGATGAGGCCCAACGCGTTAAAAACATCGGGCTGACCATGAAACTCATAACCGACAATTTCAGCCATGTTCAGCTTATCGCGACAGGGTCGTCAGCGCTTGAGCTCACGGATGAAATCAATGAGCCGCTGACCGGGAGAAAATGGGAATATCGCCTCCTGGCATTGAGCACACAGGAAATGGTGGCTTGGTCCGGAATGCTGGAAGAGCGCCGATTATTGAATCAACGCCTGGTTTACGGAATGTATCCGGATGTGGTTGTCAATCCGGCTGAAAAACGCGAGATTTTATACAACCTTACCGACAGCTACTTATACAAGGATATCTTCGCGTTCAGGGAAATCCGGAAACCCGAAGTCATCGAAAAGCTGCTTGAAGCCCTGGCCCTGCAGGTGGCATCCGAAGTTTCCTACAATGAACTGGGCCAGTTGATTCAGGTGGATCCGGCAACCGTACAGCGCTATATTGATCTCCTTGAAAAGGCTTTCGTGGTGTTCCGCCTGCGTTCTTTCAGCCGAAATGTCCGCAATGAATTAAAAAGAAGCCGGAAGGTCTATTTCTACGACAACGGCGTGCGCAATGCGTTGATTTCAAATTTCTCGCCACCGGAGACCCGGGTCGATACCGGTGCACTCTGGGAAAACTTTCTCCTCAGCGAACGGGCCAAGCTGCTTTTCAACAATCAGAAATATGCCAAACCGTTTTTCTGGAGAACCAAACAGCAGCAGGAAATCGATTACATAGAAGAATTTGAAGGCATCCTGTCCGCCTACGAATTCAAATGGAATCCAAGCCGGAAAACCCGTTTCCCGCAAACCTTTCTAAAAGCGTACCCCAATCACAGCACACAAACCATAACACCAAATAATTACCTGGATTTTTTATCAGAATAAATACAATGAGCAAGGAGTTTCCGTTTGCATTTTGCAGATACAGACAAGTCCCCCAAAAAAAAATCGTGAAGCGTTCACCAAACCGGTGCTCACGAAACAGAAACATTTTAAACATCTATATAAAATTCAAATCATCTACTTGGACACAAGACGGAATGCAGTGAATAGTGCCTTTAATAACGTTTGACAATACTATCGAACTGCGTTATTGTCATATTTATGATAAAAAGCTTTGGATGCAAGGAAACGGAAGAAATTTTCAAGGGTTATTTTTCCGCCAAACTTCCCAGAGACATTCAACGTACCGCGCTTCGGAAATTGACCCAGATTCATGGTGCCGCAACCCTCGAATTTCTTCGCGTGCCGCCTGCGAATCGACTTGAAAAACTCAGTGGAAACCGAACGGGCCAATGGAGCATCCGGGTGAATGATCAATGGCGGATTTGTTTTCAATGGCAGGAAGGCCATGCATTCAATGTGGAAATTACAGATTACCATTAGAGACCTTATTCTTTTATAAATGGAGATAGGGATATGAAACGGGATTTACCCCCTGTCCATCCGGGAGAGATTTTACTGGAAGATTTTTTAAAGCCTATGGGCATCACCCAATATCGGCTTGCCAAATCAATCGGGGTTCCCCAGCGGCGAATCGGTGAAATCGTTGCGGGAAAGCGCTCCATTACCGCCGACACCGCCTTGCGGTTTGCCAAATTTTTCGGTACGGATGCGCAAAGCTGGATGAATCTCCAAACACAATATGACCTTGCCGTTGCAGCGGAAAAATTGGCAACTACCCTGGAAAACGAAGTGACACGAGCTCAAGGATAAGAATTTTGTCATGATGCCATCGGATCAATCCAAAGCCATCGCCGCTGAAAATAAACAATCCGCCCGCTACAGCGCCGGCGAGGAAATCGCCAATACCGTCACCCACGCCATCGGCGCGGGGCTGAGCATTATTGCGGTGGTTGCGTTGCTTCTGCACGGCAAAGTTTTTGACGACGGCTGGCGGATGGTGGGCTTTTCTGTTTTCGGGGCCTCGCTTTGCGCCCTTTATCTGGCCTCGACCATTTATCACGCCGTCACCGATGAAAAGCTGAAAGGCTATTGCCGGATGATCGACCATTCCTCGATTTTCCTGCTCATTGCCGGCACCTACACGCCGGTATTGTTGATCGCCATGCGCGGTCCCTGGGGCTGGACGCTGCTTGCGCTGATCTGGAGCATGGCCGTGGGCGGGTTGGTGTATGAACTATTTTTCCTGGGCCGGTACAAATGGATCAGCCTCGCCATTTACGCGGGTATGGGCTGGCTTGCGATTGTCGCCATTAAACCCATGCTGGTGATGCTGCCCGACGGGCTGCTGCAGTGGATTGTTTTGGGCGGCCTGTCCTATACGGCCGGCATCGGGTTTTATGTCTGGCACAATTTGCCCTACCATCACGCCATCTGGCACTTGTTCGTACTGGGCGGCAGCAGTCTGCATTTTACCGGGATGCTGCTGCATCTGACATAAGCCCGCCCGATCCTTTTCGTACCGTTTCCAACTCCGAAATGCCGACGAAAAATCCCTGAACCCTGTTTATAAAACGAGCGCTCGTTTTTTTATTGCATCCCCGGATCATCCTTGTTATGTATCTAAAATACTTGAAGGCATTTGGGGCCGAATATGAAAAAGGAACACGCCATGACCGCCAAGTCGTTTCTGCACAACCTGATGCACCCGAAATCGATCGCCATCGTGGGGGCGAGCAACAACCCCATGAAAATGGGGACCATGCATGCGCTAAGCATCTTGAAAGACGGTTTTTCCGGAACACTCTACCCCGTGCATCCGACCGAAACCGAAGTGCTCGGACAAAAGGCCTGGCAATCGCCCCATGATCTGCCCGAAACACCCGATCTGGCCATATTCGTGCTGCCGGCCAAGCACCTGCCGCCGCTTTTTGAAGATTTCGGCAAAATCGGCACCCAAAATGCCATCGTGATCACCGCGGGCTTCAAGGAAACCGGCGAAGACGGCGCCGAGCAGGAAAGACAGCTCGTCGAAATCGCCCGCCAATACGGCATGCGCTTTATCGGCCCCAACTGCATGGGCATGATCAACCATGCCATCTCGCTAAACACCACCGTCACCCCGCTGACCGGCCCGGCCGGCAAACTCGGCATGGTATCGCAGAGCGGCACCTATGTCGCCCAGGCCATCGATTACCTGGAAAAACGCGGCATTCATTTCAGCAAGGCCGTCAGCGTGGGCAACGAGGCAGATGTTAACATCATCGACGTGCTCGAGTACCTGGGCGAAGACGAAGAAACGCGGGCGATTGCGCTATATATCGAAACCATCCGCGACGTGCCGCGGTTTCTGGAAGTGGCGGCGAAAATCACCCCTCACAAGCCGGTGATCGCCCAGTACGTTGGGGGATCGGAGGCCGGCGCCCGGGCGGGCAAAAGCCATACCGGCGCCATGGCCGGCCAGGAACCGCTGTATAACGGTCTTTTCAAACAAGCCGGCGTCATCCGGGTCCACTCCGTGGAAGACCTCTACGGCCTGGGCTGGGCGCTTGCCAACCAGCCCCGGCTCCGGGGCAATCGCATCGCCATTATCACCAACTCCGGCGGCCCTGGATCGGCCATCGCCGACACCCTGGAAGCCTGCGGCTGCACCGTGCCGCCGTTTTCCGAAAAGCTCGAGCAACAGATCCGGCCGCTGGTGCCCGCACATGCGCCCTGCGGCAATCCCGTGGATTTGACCTTTATCGTGGACATGCGGGTGATGACAGACGACATCTTCGAAATGGTCATGAAAAGCGGCGAAGTCGACGGCGTGGTAATCCACGGCGCCATGAACACCGGCTTTTTAAAGGCCATTTTTCCCCACGTCTCCGCCCTGATGCCGGACATGACACTCGAAGATCTGCTGGCCCAAAGCCGGCGGGATTTGTCCAAAAGCATCGGGCTGCCCCATGATTACGGCGTGCCGGTGACGGTGTCTTCCTTTTTCGACCGCGAGGACCAGTACACCCGGGAATATCAGGACAACGGCATCCCGGTGTTCGACGCCCCGGAAAAGGCCGCCCGGGCCATGGCCACGCTCGTTGCCTACAATAAAATCCGCCGGCGACACGCCCATGAAAGACCGGCAATACCGAAAGCAAATGAAACCGCCCGGAAAATTATAGACGACGCCCGGCAAAACGGGCAGCACAGCCTGGACGAATATGGGGCCAAGCAACTGCTGAAAACCTACGGCATCCCGGTGCCCGATGAGCGGCTGGCCGAAAGCGCGGACCAGGCAGCCGCTGCTGCGGCCACAATCGGTTTTCCGGTGGCAATCAAAGCCTGCCGTGCCGATTTGCTGCACAAGACCGAAGGCGGGCTGGTCCATTTGAACATAACAGACGAAGCCGGCGCCCGGAAGAGCTTTGATGCCATCCAGAATGCGGCCGAAATGCCGGTTCCCGTGATAGTGGGACAGATGGTCTCCGGTTCCCGCGAATTTCTGGCCGGCCTGATCCATGATCCCCAGTTCGGCCATTGCGTGGCCTTCGGGGTTGGCGGAATTTTCACCGAGGCGCTAAACGATGTCACCTACCGGGTCGCCCCCATCGGAGACACGGCGGCCGAGGAAATGATTGCAGACATCAAAAACACGAAACTGCTTGCCCCGCTTCGGGGCATGCCGGCGGTCCATACCGCCGAACTGGCGGACCTGCTCCAAAAAATCAGCATGATCGGCATGATCCACAATGAAATCCAGGAAATCGATATCAATCCGGTCCTGATTTCCGGCTCCTCCCCCGTTGCCGTGGATGCCCTGATTGTGCTGGCCGGATAAAGGTCCGCCGCCCCCTCCCCCGTTGCAGCGGGCGACCCGATTTTCGGGCCGCCCGTTGCTTTTTTTAATCCCCTTATGGTATCTTGAATGCCATTGACAATTCGGAAAAGGATCCTCCATTATGACCGATTTCCCGGGTATCGGCCTGCATCCCGTCACCGATGAACCAGACGACAACACCCCGGAACCGACCTGCGTGCTCATCGCAGATGATGACGCCGGCACGCGGCTGCTGCTTCAAAATAAACTGGAAAAGGCCGGTTATGCCGTCATTGCCGCCAAAAACGGCCGGGAAGCCATCAACCGGGTGACCGAAAATGTAGCCGCCGCGGTGCTGGACCTCAAAATGCCCGACATCGACGGCCTGGCCTGCCTGCGCCATATCCGTGGACACTTCCCGGATCTTTCCCCGGTGATGCTCACCGCCAGCGAAAACATCGCCAACGCGGTGGAAGCCATGAAAGAAGGCGCCCTGGACTATGTTATCAAGCCGATCCATTCCGGCCAGCTCATCGCCCTTATCGAAAAGGCCGTCGACGGATTTGAACAGGCCCGACGCCTGAGACTTGCCGAGCAGAAACTCGAACAAGCCCGCAAGCACCAGGTATTTGTGGCCTCCCAGATCCAGCAGACCCTGCTGCTCGGCCATCCGCCCGAAGATGTCGCCGGGCTTTCCATCGCCCATTTAACCCTGGCCTCCCAGCAGATCGACGGCGATTTCTACGATTTTTTCCATCATTCATCGCACTTGCTGGATTTGATCGTGGCAGATATCATGGGCAAGGGCATCATGGCCGCCTTTATGGGTGCGGCTTTGAAAAGCGCCTTTCTGCGAGTATTGGGCGAGACCGGGCCCCAAAAAAACGCCCGGGCACCGGCTGAGCCCGCCGTCATTGTCCATGCCGTCCACGAAAAGATGATTCGCCAGATGGAGTCCCTGGAAACCTTTGTCACCCTGTGTTACGGCCGGTTTGACATGTGCGCCCGCCGGTTTGATTTTGTCGACTGCGGCCACGTGCGGCCCATCCATTATCACAGTCGATCGGGGACGGTAGACCTGCTCAGCGGGTCCAACATGCCGCTCGGATTCCCGGAAACCGGTGCGTTTGAGCAGTTCAGCGCCGACTTTGCCCCCGGCGATGTATTTGTTTTCTACTCCGACGGGGTTACGGAAGCGGCCAATGCCGAAGGTGAGATGTTTGAGGAATCCCGCCTGGTCGACTATATCAAAGCCAACGGCGGCGATCGTTCACCGACGGCGCTTGTCGAGGGCATCCGACGGGCCGTCATCGACTTTTCCGGCACCGACGTTTTCAACGACGATTTCACCTGCGTGGCCGTTCGGATCGAAGACGCAGACGCAGACACCCGGATCACCGAAACCCGGTCGCTGGAAATCAACAGTGATTTACACAACCTCAAAACCGCCCGCTCCTTTTTAAAGCGATTCTGCGGAGATGCAGCCGGCGGCCGGATCGACGACGACCGCATCGCCCAGCTCGAGGTGGCCGCCACCGAGGTCATTACCAACATCATCAAGCATGCCTACGACCGGCAGCCGGATCGTCCGATCCGAATCGGGGCCAGCGCCGGCGATGATGCCCTGACCATCGATTTTTTCGACTGGGGCCGACGTTTCGACCCGGCCGCCGTGCCCTTGCCGGTGCTAGACGGCTCCCAGGAAAACGGCATGGGCTGCTACATTATTGCGCAATCGGTAGACCGGGTGGACTACTTCCATGACCCGGCGGAAGGAAAAAATTGTGCCCGGCTAAAGATTATGCTATTGGATGCAGCAAAACCATAGCACGCCACTTCCAGGACCGAATCCATGACACCCTTTCAAGCCATTATACTCGGCATCGTTCAAGGCGTAACCGAATTTCTTCCCGTCAGCAGCTCCGGTCACCTGGTGCTCGGCCAGCACCTGTTCGGACTCAAAACCCCGGAACTGATGTTTGACGTGGCCGTCCACATCGGCACCCTGGTGGCGGTCTGTATCTATTTCTTCAATGACATCATGAAAATCCTGCTCTCCGGCGGCCGCTGGATCGGCCGGCGGCTGAAAAACAGCGGTGATCCGGTGCCGTTGCCGCCCGAGGTCCGTCTCGGCGTAATGATCATTGTCGGCTCTGTCCCCACGGCCATTATCGGGGTGCTGCTGCACGGTATGGTGGACGTGCTATTTACGTCTGTGCTGCTGGTGGGCATGATGTTAATCGTTACGGGACTGTGGATGTGGTTTACCCGGGGACTGCGACCCAACGGGACCGATATGGACAATTTTTCGGCGGTCAAGGCCTTATGTATCGGTACAATCCAGGGACTGGCCGTCATTCCGGGCATCTCCCGGTCCGGGGCCACCATATCGACGGCCCTTTACCTGGGCGTAAACCGGGAAACCGCGGCCCGGTATTCCTTTCTGTTGTCAATCCCCGCCATTGTCGGGGCGGCGCTGATCAGCCTGCGCGATTTTTCAGCGGCCGGCACCGCCCATCTGTCCGTGGTGGCCATCGGGGCGGTGGTTTCAGGATTGGTGGGTTACGGCGCTTTGACCTTTTTGGTCTACCTGGTCAAAAAAGGCAACCTGTACCTGTTTGCCCCCTATTGCTGGGTGGTCGGCGGGATCTGTCTGGCACTTTCATGGTAGAAGAAAACGGGCAGCAACAGATGGCGATCGATTCGGTCGTGATCCTCGGCATCCCGGTGGACAATCTGGATGCGGCCGAATCCGTGGACCGGCTTTTTGATATGATCGGGGCCTTCGACCGCGACGGCCGGCCGCGTCTTGCCGTCACCGTGGGGGCCGATACGCTGATGAAACTCCGCGGCTGGGGCAAACAACAGGCCTATTCCAGTGCTTTCATGAACACCCTGCGCCACGCGGACTTGCTGATACCGGTGGGCGCGCCGGTTTTCCGGGCGGCCAAAGTCCTGGGCGCATCCCTTAAAGCCCGCTTTTCCGGGGCATTTCTTTTTAAACAGATTCTGGCAAAAGCCGGGGCCGCCAATACGGCCGTCTTTTTTCTGGGCGGCAAATCCCCCGTGATCCATCGGGCGGCCGAACTTGTCAAAACGACACACACGGGCATCCGCATCGCCGGCACCGGCAGCATTACGGCATCGAATGCGCAGCAACCGAAACCGGAAACGCCGACTGCCGCCAAAGTGGCCGCCCAGATCAACAGTTCCGGCGCCGACCTGCTGATCATCGATTTAAACGATCCCCTCATGGCGGACTGGTTTGAACAATACCGCCACCGGTTGTACGTACCGCTGACCCTGGTGACATCCTCGGCCGATGATCTGCTCAAAGCGGCCCCGCAGCACCGGCAAAAAACGGCAAAACGCATCAGGGGTTTGGGCGGAAAATCCCGGATCAACCTGTTTTTCAAACGCTTCGGCCAGCGCTTTTTCTGCGAGCAGGCAATGTTTGCCCTGCTGATTTTCCATTTCGTGGCGGATCAGAAATACCATCAACTCCGCTTTAAACTCTCCCATCACCGCTCGATGATGACATACGCCGAAAAAACGGTGGCCAAATCCGGCAGGGGCATGGCCGTCAAAACCATCACCCTGCCCGACCCGCTCGACGCATCGATCACCGAAGACATCCGGCACCATATCCGGCAGATGAGCCGCCAGGCGCCCAAAATCGTGCTTGACTGCAGCCGGGTCCATTTTATCGACTCCTCCGGCCTGGGGCTTTTGCTGGGCCTGTGGCGATTGGCAAAGGCCGAAAACCGCGAAATTTTTATCGTCGGGATCAAACCGGATGTCTACCGGTTTTTCAGGCTGAGCCGGACCCTGGATTTTTTTGAAAAACACATGTATGACACCATCGCCGATGTACTGACCGCCATCAGAAAACGCAGCCAATACGCGTCGTTTTATTATTTGGCCGTGATTCGCACCCGGGCCGTCCTGCTTCACTTCTTCGGACAACTCGACGCCTCCGAGCTGCCTGAAATTGACACGCAGGCATTGATGGCCACCATCGGCGGTCGAAACGCCATCTTCAATCTCACGGGTTTGCATTTTATCGACAGCGCTGGCATTCACCTGTTCGTCAAGCTGCACCGCCACATCACCGCCAATGGCGGTCACTGCATTCTGTGCGGCCTTCAGGACCATGTGCGCTGGTTGTTTCGCGTCATGCGCCTGGATTCACTCTTTATCATCACCGACAACATATTTGCGGCCGAACTGGCCCTCCGGCGCCGGCACGCCCGGCGCAATACCGCGGCGGCACAAACGGTGCCGCAACAGGACCGGGCGCAGATGTAGGGGGGGAAGCAATCATGGAAAACCTTCTGGTCACCGGCGGTTCCGGCTTTATCGGGACCAATTTCATCCGCTACCTGCTCTATGATGCGGCCTTTTCCGGCCGGATCATCAATGTCGACAAACTGACCTATGCCGGCAACCCGGAAAACCTGACCGATCTGGCCGCCGATTTCGGCGACCGCTACGTATTTGTCTGCGCCGATATCTGCGACAAGACGGCCATGGCCGAGGTCTTTGACACCTACGAAATCGACGCGGTCTGCCACTTTGCCGCCGAATCCCACGTGGACCGCTCCATCGCCGAACCGGATGCGTTTATCCGGACCAACATCTTCGGCACCTATGTTCTGCTGGAACTGGCCCGCAGCCGCATGGACCGGATCACCCTGTTTCACCATGTCAGCACCGACGAGGTCTACGGCTCCCTGGACGACGGGGGCTATTTCACCGAAACCACCGCCTTTGATCCCAGCAGCCCCTACTCCGCGGCCAAGGCATCGGCCGACCACTTGGTTTCGGCCTATCACCGCACCTATGGGCTGCCTGTTACCATATCCAATTGTTCCAACAATTACGGCCCGTTCCAGTTCCCGGAAAAACTGATTCCGCTGATGCTGTTAAACGCGGTTTCCGGAAAGTCGCTGCCCGTATACGGCGATGGCCAAAACGTTCGCGACTGGCTCTATGTCACCGATCACTGCCGGGGTATATGGACGGTAATGCAAGGCGGAAGACGCGGGCAGACCTACAACATCGGGGGGGAAAACGAAAAAACCAACCTCGAGGTGGTGACGTTGCTTTGCGATATCGTCGATGAACTGCTGACGCCGTCAGGCGTCGGACAAAGCCGGCGGGAGCTGATTTCCTTCGTCAAGGACCGGCCCGGCCACGACCTGCGTTATGCCATTGATTTCAGCAAAATCGCCGAAGAACTCGGCTGGCAGCCTGTTGAATCCTTTGAAACCGGGCTGAGAAAAACGGTCCAATGGTACATGGACCATCCAAAATGGGTACAGCGGGTCAAAAGCGGGGAATACCAGGAATGGATCGATCGGCATTACGGGCTGGCGGGGCAATGAGCAAAATCCTCCCGCTCGTCATGCCTGCGGAGGCAGGCATCCAGGGATTTTTTGTCCGTCTGAAAAACTGGATGCCTGCCTCCGCAGGCATGACAGACGCAGCGACGTCCTTTTTGTGTATCCAGAGACCTTCCGGAAATCCTTATTGTTTGAAATGAACAAATAACTGGAGCCAACCGGATAACCATATCCATCAATTTCCGCTCCCCTTTATCCCTGATGCACATCCCGGAGCAAATCATTGACGGTCTTGACCGGGTTGAAGGTAATCAGCGGCACCTCGACAAACACGGTGTTCCAGAAGGCCATGCCGCCGTTCCAGAGGCCGGGATGCTCCAGGGCCTTCAAGTCCCGGCCGTCTTTGGATTTATGGGAAATAAACACGGCGCTGCCGTCCACGAACCGGCGCAGGTCATAGGGCTGCCCCCGCTCATTGCGCAGACTGCAGACGATGTCGACAGGGTTGAAATGGGTCAGTTCCCTTACAATTGCCTGCTGCTTTTCCGAGGCCGGATCCACCTGGGCGTTTTCCACGATCTGGATCGACTCGCTGCCGTCCGGATCTTTGACCCAGAAAGGGCCGCCGCCGGGCTCGCCCGAACTCGGCACCATGCCGCAGACCCGAAGCGGCCGGTCCAGGCGGTCGATCAGATATCGGCGCTTTTTTTCCAGGGTGGCGGACTTGACCTCCGGGGGCAGGCGCACCCCGAGCTCGTTTTCCACAAAGGCTTCCGCCGCGCCCAGGTCAAGGCCGTGGTCATCGGTTTCCAGTTGCCGTAAATGCCCCCGGATCTGTTCTTCGAGTTCCAGCAGGCAGCCGGCCAGCACCTTCTTCCATAGATAGGTTTCGGCTTTCAATCGATCCGGCACCACATTGTCCACGTTTTTGATAAACACGATATCGGCGCCCAGGTTGTTGATATTTTCAATCAAAGCGCCGTGACCGCCGGGCCGGAACACCAGTCTGCCGTTTTGATCCCGGAAGGGCCGGTTTTCCATATCAACGGCGATGGTATCCGTGGCGGGATGCTGCCGGGAAAACGCCACGTCGAATTCTGCCGAATGCGCGCTTTCATAGGCGGGGCCGGTTTGCGTCAACAAGGACCGGAACCGGTTTTCATGCTCGGGGGATACCGTAAAATGCAGGCGGCACTTGCCCCCGGCATCCCTGACATAGTCGGCGGCTTCGACCAGGTGTTCCTCAAACGCCGTGCGCGCCCCGTCGGGATAGCGGTGAAACTGAATCAGCCCCTTGGGCTTTTGCCCGTAATCCAGTCCCTTTTCGGTGAGCACATAGGCCAGGATATGCCGCAAATCCCCGCTTTTTCGCAGACTTTCAATGTTATGGCCGCCGGTTTCCATCTGCTTTCTCAGCGCGTCATAGAAGGCAAAGCTGTCGAGACGATCGATGAATTCAAGGACATCGGCGTATTCCGCGCCATGTTTTTCCGCCATCTCGGCCAGGGTGTCGCGACCGATTTGCGAATGTTGGTGATAAATTTTCAACAGCGCCTTAAACATGCGGGTTGCCGCCCCGGAGGCCGGCACGAACTTCACCATTTCCCGGCTGCGCCCCCTTTGTTCAAACGTATTGATCAGCCGGTCCACGGTTTCGGCGTCGAACTGCCGGATGCCATCGCCGATGGTGCAGGCGCGGTCCAGGTTCGCATAGGGGGCGCCTTTTTCAAAAAGCGCCACCTGTTCTTCCACCCGGGCCTCGGTTAATCCGTGGTTTTTGATCTGTTTTATGTCCTGCTGACTCAGTTCCAACCGGCCCATTGTTCCTCCCTTGTAATGCGGGTTTTCACCTGTTTATCGCTTATCATCGCTTCATTCATGGCGCAATGCCTTGATGTTTTAATAATAATAACAATTAGAAACCGTGTCAAAACAACGAATTACCATCGCCGGTGACTCTCTCCGCCCCCCGGCCCGCTCTGCGGCGCTGCCTGACGAATTCGGCCGGACGAATTCGGCCGGACGAATTCGGATTGATGGATGTCTGGAAAAGACTTATATTTTAAGTGCAGGGCGGAGAATGGAGGGCTG
>JBNJEA010000169.1:0-5867 GCA_051745395.1 Thermodesulfobacteriota bacterium
CAGACCCGTCATGTTCATAGACCAGAAGCCCGTTTTCGACATCGGCCTTGGTAAAGCTCGCCCCATCATTGTTATAATCCAGAAGATATTCGCCGTCGAGCTTTAGCCAGCCATCATAGGGCTCACTATACAGAACATAGGTCTTTTCCGCCTCCAGTTTGCCTCCAGGATCCTTCAAAACGCACGATCCTCCTTCTTCAACCGTGAAATCGGGTTGAATCTCTATGGCGCGGGCGGCATCGACAGCCCAAAAGCCGCCCGCAGCAAATAATAACAGCGCGATGCTGACGATGAAACGTAAATGCCGCTTTCGATTATACAAGCGGCGGTAAAGTTTTCCGAATGCGTATCCGATTGTCTCTGCCATCACATTCCTCTACGATATTTGGTTTAATAAGGATTAAAAATCATGAACTTCTCATCTACAAACCGGTACAATTTTTTTTCACATCCAAATATCTTTTCGGACTGACGGGAAAAAACGTTAGAAAGGCGTTTAAAAAAACGAAACAACCGGACAAAATGTCTTTCGTTGCCGAAGGCCGTCTGTGGTCAAAGACAGTCAAAACCGTTATTTTTGTGTAATGTTAAAGATTAGCGGCTTGCCATTGCGGCCGAAGCACCTAAGATTGATTTACAAGACGCCATTGGTTTCAAGGAAAGGCTTTCCATGTTCGACTTCAAACCGTTTTCGCATCCTTCCAAACAGCCGGATATCATTGAATCGCCGACCAAACCGCTACAAACGGCTTTGGTCATATCCGCGGTCTTTTTTGCCGCAGGCATTGCCTACATCCTGCTTTCCAGCCATATCGCCGCCCTGTTCGCCGCGTCGGTGCCGGACCTGGCGACAATCGAAAAAATAAAGGGCATCATCTATGTGGTGGTAACCACCATCCTGTTGTTTGGCCTGCTTTATGGCCAACTGCTGCGCATCCAGCGCCAGCAGCGCAAACTGCTGAATTTCGGCAACCGGCTCATTGACGCGGAAAGACAGGCCACGGCGGGGGTATTTGCCGATTCCGTGGCCGGGGAAATCAGCAACGTCCTGATGACGATGGAATACAACATCAACATCCTGGTCGAAGGCAAGCCGGAAGAAAAGCAAGCGGCAATGGCGAACATCAACAGATCCCAGGCCAGGTTAAACAGCCTGGCCAGGCGTCTGGGCAAAGTCGGCGGCAGCCGGGCCGGCCAGACCAAGCAGGATTATTTCGACCTGTCCGCCGCCTTAAAAGATGCCATCGACTTTGCCGGAAAGCATCAGAAGTTAAGGTCCTGCGCCCTCGAATTCCGCGGGCCGGATTCGCTGATGTTCATGGGCAATCCGCTGCTGATTTACCAGATGCTGATCAACCTGGCCTTAAACGCCGCCGACGCCACCGGCGGGCACGGCCATATCCGGGTTGGCCTTTCCCAGCAAGCCGACAGCGTCGCCATCCGGGTCCACGACAACGGACCGGGGGTTTCCGAAAACCGCCGGAAATCCATCCTGGAACCCTTTGCCACTTCGAAGGAAAAAGGCCTCGGCCTGGGGCTGCTTTCCGTGACCGCCTGCGCCCGGGCGCACCAGGGAAGCGTCTCCGTCGGCGAATCGGATCTCGGGGGTGCGTGCTTCGAGGTCTTCCTTAAAAAAACCCCGCCGGTCATCGACGATGCCGCGGCGTAAACAGCTTTATCGTCGCCTCCCCCTACCCGATAGCGGCTGACATTTCCACGGGATCAAAATCGTTATCGTAACGCAAACCCCGATTCGGCCACAAAAAACCGGGCCGGCAACGGCCCGGTTTTTTATCCCCTTTATTCGAACAGGTCCTTGAACCGCCGCATCTTCTCCGGCGTCCACTGGGTGCAGTAGGCGGGCTTTCCCTGCATGACGAGCTGCATGCAGACATCTTCGCAGGCGGGGTCGCAATGGATGATCTCGTCCTCCCGGCCGTCTTTTACCTTCTGCGGCCACCGGGGATCGGCCAGCAGCACGCGGGCAAGTCCCACCATGTCCGCCTTTTCAGAGGCCAGGATGTCTTCGGCGACCGACCCGGTTGAGATTCTGCCGGCCGTGATCACCGGCGCCGCCACATTCGGCCGGACCTCGGCGGCCAGATCGGCCATGTAGCCTTGGGTCTTGGATTTGCTGATAATCTCCGCGCGCATAAACGACTCATAGGTGCCGCCCATCACCGAAATGTAGGCCAGGCCGGCGCTGGAAAGGGACTTGGCAAACCAGGTGGATTCATCGAGCTGCAGGCCGTCTTCGAGCCATTCGTCGGCCATGAACCGGTATCCCACCGGAAAATCGCCCACTGCCGATTTAACCGAATCCAGCACCTCCAGGGGAAATCGCATCCGGTTGGCCAGCGCCCCGCCATATGCGTCGACGCGCTGGTTGGTCCGGGGAGAGACGAACTGGGCCAGCAGGTAGCCGGTGCCGCCGTGCAGCTCCACCATGTCGAAACCCGCATCCCGGGCGCGCTTTGCCGCGGAGGCAAATTTTTCGCGGATGTCGTTTATCTCGTCAACGGTCAGCACCCGCGGCATTTTGCCGAAGGTGTTGACCGCCGACGGGGCCGGGGGCGCATCCACGCCGGCAAACCGGCCGGCATGATTGATCTGGATGGCGGCCATCGCCCCTTGGGCCTTGATGGTTTCGGCCAGTTCGGCAAGGCCGGCCATGTTCTCATCGGTATCGATCCGGATGGTCCGATTGGAACCGCTGCCCGCCGGGTGATCCACAGTGGCATTTTCCACCGTGATCATGGCCGCGCCGCTTTCGGCCATGATGCGGTAATGTTCCAGCAGCAGCGGCGAAACCGTTCCGCCTTCGCCGGCGTAACCCAGGTACAGCGGCGCCATTACGATCCGATTGTTCAGGGTTTTACCGCCCACTCCGATCGGGGAAAACAAATGGGAATCCATGAGCCCTCCTTGCCCGGTTGACGTTGCCGGGTCCATTTATGGATTTCGGGTTGTTTCGAAAAACTTAAAAGAACAGGCAGGAGCTGTCAAACGAGGGGGGAAGGAAGCAAGCACGAAATGTCGGATGGCAGGGAATCCAATTTTTAAAAAAAACGCACGCCGAGATTATACTATGAATCGAGCACCTTCCGGATTTTTGCGGCCAGGTCTTTTGCGGAAAAGGGTGTCTGGATAAAATAGACGCCGGGGTCGAGCACCCCGTGATGGGCGATCACATCCTCGGTATAGCCGGACATGTAAAGCACCCGGATGTCCGGATTCATTTCGGCCACCGCTTCAAAAAGCTCCCGGCCGTTGATATCCGGCATGATCACGTCGGTGAGCAGCAGATCAACTCGCCTTTCCTGCCGCTGCAGCTTCTCCAGCGCCTCGCCGCCGCCGCTGCCGGCCGTTAACACGGTGTAGCCTTTCCGCTGCAGCATCAGGGCCGCCAGTTTTTTGACCTGGTCTTCGTCCTCGGCGAGCAGAATCGTTTCCGAACGTGCGCCCGGCCCGCGGACGGGGAATCAGGCGCCGGTTCCCAAACATGATCGACGGATACGGGCAGATAAATCTTAAACGTCGTTCCCCTGCCCGATTCGCTGTAAACCCAGATGCTGCCGTCGTGCTGCCTGACAATGCCGTACATGGTGGCAAGACCCAACCCCGTGCCTTTTTCCTTCTCCTTGGTCGTGAAAAACGGCTCAAAAATCTTGCGGCGTGTCTTGGCGTCCATGCCCCAGCCGGTGTCGCTGATGGCCAGCATCACATAGGGGCCGGGCACCACCTCGCGGTGGCCGGCGGCATAGGGGCTGTCGAGCTCGGCTTCGGATATCGTCATTGAACTTGGCTTTTCGCCTTTGCCGCTCCCCCGGCTTCGGAAAAATTTTTTCAAAATGCGGTGTCCAGTCCGGGGGCAGAAAAGCCGTGAAGTGCTTTCCGATCACCTCGGATCGTTCATAGCCGAGAGTTTTTAACCAGGCGTCTTTCGTACCGACCATCTCGGCCGCGGAACACCCGGTCAGTTTTTCACAGGCACTATTCCAGTGGGTAACGAAATGGGCGGCATCGATGATAAAGCTCGGGATGGCAAAACCGTGGGCGATCTGGGTCAGCATTGTTTCATTTCGGGCCGATGCGGCGTCATTGCGTTGCTGCAGTTGTTCTTCCAACTGCCGGACCCGCTTTTTTAACGCCTCGTAGCTCGGTTTGTCCGCCATACGGTATTCTTATTCCTGATTCATGGTTTTTGCCCTTGCAAAACCGGCGCGGCCGGATCCATCTTGTCCGGCACAATCCCGGATCAAACCCTTTTGCCCAGCGAATTTTTTGATATGAAACCGAAAATACCTATATTATAGTAATAAAGTCCGCACCACCTTGCAAACACAACCGGAGAAAGGCGTTTTACGATGGGATATATCATAACCGGGATACTGATTGCCGCTGTTGCGTTTTTTCTCTTCCGGCGGCAGGCCTCCACTGCATCGGATGAAAACAAAATCGAGGCCACCTATGTATGCGACCAGTGCGGCGAGCACGAATGCATCTGTCACAAAACCGAAGAATGATCGACGGCACCGGAATCAGTCGTTAAAGGCCTCGGCCCCCATCTCCACCGTGACCTTGTCGCCATCCATGAGGCGCGCGGCCAGGCCCTCGGTTTTGGGCAGCTCGTAGCCGAAGAAATAACGCAGTGCAAACATTTTGCCCGCGTAAAAGTCCTTGTCTTTTTTCTTTATCCCCTGCGCGGCCGCCTTCCGGGCGGCAAGCCCCTGCAGCAGCCACTGCCAGGCGATGGTAATAATGCCGAAATACTCCAGGTACAGCGTGGCGTCGGCCAAAAAGGCCTCTGCGCCCTGGTCTTCGGCCACCGATACCTGCTGCCAGGTGACGGCCTGCAGCCGTTCCATGGCCTTTTCCAGTTTTCCGGCCAACGGTTCCAGCTCGGTATCTTCCCTGGCCGCGGCGATGGCGGCCTGGACCTCGTTGACGTAATGCATAAAGGCCTGGCCTTTTTGCATCAGCACCTTGCGGCCCAACAAGTCCATTCCCTGGATGCCGGTGGTGCCCTCGTGGATGGGATGGATCCGGCAGTCCCGGTAATACTGTTCCAGCCCATAGTCGTCGCAGTAGCCGGAGCCGCCCAAACACTGCAGGCCGGCGCTGATGGCGAGATTGCCCATCTCCGAGGGATAGGTCTTGGCCACCGGCGTCAAAATTTCAAGCAGCAGTCCGTATTTCTGCTTTTCTTCGCCGTCGAGCACTTTCTGGTAATCCACGTACTTGCTGCACTGAGCCAGAAGCGATAGCGAGCCTTCCACCACGGCCTTCTGGAACAGCAGCATCCGCTTGACATCGGCATGCTCGATAATGGCCACCGGCGGCGCGCTCGGGTCCTTCTGCCCGGGTTTTCGCCCCTGGGTCCGGGTGCGGGCATAATCGAGTGCCGCATAATAGGCCGCGCTCGCCATGGCCGCAGCCCCCATGCCGACACCGATGCGGGCTTCGTTCATCATCTGGAACATGTATTTGAGCCCCTGGTGGGCCTCGCCCACCAGCCGGCCGCGGCAGCCGCCCTTGTCGCCCATGCTCAGCTGGGCGATGGGACAGCCCCGGTAGCCCAGCTTGTGGTAGATGCCGGAGGTGACCACGTCGTTTGACACCAGCGAGCCGTCGGGTGCCGGGCGGTACTTGGGCACCACGAAAAGCGATATCCCCTTCACCCCCGCCGGCGCGCCGGCAATCCGGGCCAGCATCAAATGCACCACGTTTTCCGCCGCGTCGTGGTCGCCGGCAGAGATAAAGACCTTCTGCCCCTTGATCGCGTATTCGCCGTTGCCGGCGGGTTCGGCCACGGTGGTCACATCGGAAAGCGAAGAGCCCGCCTCCGGCTCGGTCAGCGCCATGGT
>JBNJEA010000170.1:0-5856 GCA_051745395.1 Thermodesulfobacteriota bacterium
TGTCCTTGACCGTATCGTATCCCTTCAGATAGGCGTTTAACAGCACCCCGTTGACGTTTCGCGAATCTTTGGTCAGAAAGTGCCGGGCTTCCAGGGCATTGAGGGCTTCTGCCAATTCGGCCCGATCCCGGGACTGGCGAATGTCAAAGCTCTCCTCGGCGCTGCGCCAGGCAGTGGAGGAAAAAATCCGCAGGGCCTGATTGATTTCCTGGTTGATCTCGTCCCATGACTTGAAATAAAGCTTGGCCTGCAGGCGATCGGACCGGCGCACGCGGGTGACAATGGAGGTGATCACTCCGGCGCCCCGCTTTAAATAATCGCCGCCGAACAAAGAGTTAATAAAAGTGCTCTTGCCGGATTTGATGGTCCCGACCACCGCCATGCGCAACCGGTCGTCATCCAGTCGTTTTTCACAGATTTCACAGGTTTTTTGCCAATCGTGAAAAGCCGCTTCCGCGGCCGAGGGGATCTCTTGGTTGGCCTTGCGGATTAATTCGGAAACATTCCGGTTTAACTCAGACAGTTGCGATTTTATGGCCGTATCATCCATACGATGCTGCACTCATGCGCCCAAAAGTATATAATCAATCCGGTTATCCGGTCCAGTAAGTGACGAGTCAGCGAGTTATTTTTTTATTCTCGCGCAAAGCCACCAAGAGCGCCAAGAATGGCTTGAAAACTTTGCGTCTTTGCGCGAAAATTTGCTGTTACTGGAGTCAATCGGATAACCAAAAAACATGATTTTGTATAAGTAGCCGATTCTGACGAATAACAGATGCTTTTTATGGCATTAAGCCGACACATTTGTCAAAGGGAATCTGGATACTAAATTGAGCGATTTTCAAGTTTGCCGCAGATACAAGGAAGATGCAGACGAGCTATAGTGGGCTATGCGAGGCTGCATCTGACGCAGTAGATGCGGCAAAATTGGAAATCCCGGAGGGTTTCAGATTTTTAAATATAAATTGCTATAATCCTTTACAAAATAAGGTTTTTAAAAATCTGAAACGCTCAATTTAGGTGGATGCAACCCCGCCTGTACCGCCAATGCGGTCGCAGCCTTGCGCTGCGGCCGGGTTGAAAACCATCTTGTGCAACCGGCAGGTTTGTGTTATAATTTATTTAAATTATAAATAAATAAGCGGCCAGGCTAGAGGTGTTTCGATATATGGCACAGCAAAATGCAGAATGCCCGCTTTACAATCCCTTAAATTGTAAAGAATACAACAATCCGAAGCTGTGTGCCTTTATCCGAAAGGACCGGGTCTGTTTAAAAAAGAAAAAAACCAAGACCGATAAACAGGTCCCGGAAGGCGCAGGAAAAGAGGCCCGAAAACTAGGGCCTGCATAGCGCCCTTCCCCCCCCCTGATTGCCGCTGCCAACCCAACGCCATTGCAGATGCATGTCCACACGCACCCCGCATACCGATCAAAGCCTGCGGACCGACGCCCGGTCGATTTTTGACGCCGGCGTAGAGGCCGTCGACGCGAAACAATCCATTTACAGGCATTGCCGCATGTCCGGGCCGGAAATGGTGGTGGGCCGCCACCGTTTTACGCTTTCCGATTATGACAATATTTTCGTTATCGGCGCCGGCAAAGCCACCGCCCGGATGGCCGCAGCCATGGAAACCTTACTGCATTCCCGGATCACCGGCGGCGTCCTTTCGGTCAAATACGGCCATATAGAACCGTTGGACCATGTAGATCTCATCGAGGCCGGCCATCCGGTCCCCGATGATGCCGGACGCAAGGCGGCGGAAGCCATTTTGTCACTGGCCGGCTCCGCCGGGCCGAAAGACCTGGTGATCTGCCTTCTCTCAGGTGGCGGCTCGGCTTTGATGCCCCTGCCCGCCGACCTGGTCACCATGGAGGAAAAGCAGGAAACCATCCGCAAACTGCTGGCCTGCGGCGCCGCCATTGACGAGATCAACGCCATCCGCAAACACATTTCCGCCATTAAAGGCGGTCAATTGGCCCGGGCCGCCCACCCGGCCACCATCCTGACGCTGATTTTATCCGACGTGGTCGGCGACCGGCTGGATGTCATCGCTTCCGGTCCGACCGTGGCCGATTCGAGTACCTTCGCCGATTGCCGCCGTATCCTGACAACCTACAAACTTTCCGAGCAACTGCCCGCACGCGTCATTGACCGGATCGAAAAAGGCGCGGCCCTGCATTTGCCCGAAACCCCAGATGCCCGTGACCCGGCCTTTGCCAATACGGTCAATCAAATCGTGGGCAGCAATGTGGAAGCCCTTTCAGCGGCCCGGACCATGGCCGAATCCCTCGGATATACGACATTGATACTGTCATCGATGATCGAAGGCGATACCCGGGCGGCGGCGCGGTTTATCGCAGCGGTTGGCAAAGAAATCCGAAAAAACGGCAATCCGGTCGCCCCGCCGGCGTGTATCCTGTCCGGCGGGGAAACCACTGTTGTGGTCACCGGCAGCGGAAAAGGCGGCCGAAACCAGGAATTCGCACTGGCATCGGCGTTTGAAATTGCGGAGCTGGAAAAGATCGTGGTGATAAGCGGCGGCACCGACGGCACGGACGGTCCCACCGATGCCGCCGGGGCCGCAGTCGATGGTGCCACCCTCCGGCGGGCGGACCGAATGGGACTTGCCCCCCGGGCCTATCTCGCCAACAATGACGCCTATCATTTTTTCCGGCAAACAGGCGAGCTTTTGATCACCGGCCCGACCGGTACGAACGTCATGGATCAGCGGGTCATGCTGGTGGGGTAAAGTTTTTGGCAGTATGCGACCTATAGTTCGTTTAACAAGTCCTGCGCCCGCTTTCGCCAATACGGGTCTTCCGTCATCTCCGGCACCGGCTGCAGCAGTTTCCGCGCCTCTTCCTCGGATTCGCCGCCCCAGCGATCCATTAAAATCTCGGCCATGTAAATGCGGATTTCGACATTTCGCCCGTCTTTGAAATACTTGCTCTGTTCCAGTTCCCGGTAGTATTCCATGGCTTTGTCCGCATCGGAATACGGCCAGGGCACCACCTGCCAGAACCGGCCCAGGGCAATGACGGGCCCGCCGTGTTCAAAAAACTTGTCCATGTTGTAGACTTTTTCAAGATTGTTCTGGGTTTTGTCCTTCAACCCTTCGCGAAGGGCGGTAAACAGGCCCACCCCGTCGGAATAGGTCCCGACGCACAGGGCATAAAAATAGTAGCCGTGGGGCTTGTCCGGTTCCAGGTCCATGGCCTTTTCACCATACTCCATCCCTTTTTTTCCGTATTCGGCACAAATCTTTTTCCATCCCTCTGCTTTTCTTTTCCGCGCTTCCTCTCCATAAAGCCGGCAAGCCTTGGCGCATTTCCAATTGGCCTCGAAATGGTCCGGGTGCCGGTCTAAGAACTGTTCAAAAAGTCCAACAGCCTGTTTGAAATTGTCGATTTGCTCTTCGTCGTAAACGGCCTCTGCTCCTTCAATAAGGGCACTGGCGCGTTGAAGCAGGTCGGCCCGGCTTGACGGACCGGCAGTTTGCCCGGCCGATTTGTCTCCGGAATCCGGCTGATTTGCCTTTTGCAGGCTGTTTTCATTTCCGGGGCCGGTTTTTTGCCCATTGTCGGCATCAACACCGAACGAAATGCCGGCGAGGAAAAAAGACAACACCACAAAACCAAATAAAAACAACACGAATTTCGATTTGGGAACCATTTGCTGCCCTCCTTCGTTTGAGTTGTATTTTCTGTAAGAATAACTCTTCCGGCAGCAAATTTCAAAAAACAAACGACTCCGCGGCCGCATGGGCCGTGGAGTCGTTTGCAGGATGGCGAAGGATGGCAAAAAAGCCAGTGATGCAAAAATCCGCATTGAATCGATAAATGTTACAAGTCATCTAACATGGACTGCGCCTTTTTTTGCCAGTACGGGTCATCGCAAACGCGCGGCACTTCCTGCAAAATCCGGCGGGCCTCTTTTTTGGGACCCTGTCCCCATTTGTCTGCCAGCAATTGTGCCAGGTAAACCCTGGCCTCCCCGTTGTCAGCATAGTAATCGGTCTGCTGGAATTCCCGGTACAGATCCTCGGCCTTGTCCTTGTCGCTAAACGGCCAGGGCACGACCTGCCAGAAGCGGCCAAGGGCGACGATCGGGGCGCCTTTTTCAAAGGATTTATCGAGTTTATAGGCTTTTTCAAGATTTTGCTGTGTCTTGTCCTTCAACCCTTCCTTCAGTGCCTTGAGGATACCGACCCCGTCTGAATAAACCCCGACGTTTAAGCCGTAAAACAGGTATCCATGGGGCTTTTCAGGGGCGATTTCAATGGCTTTCTGGGCATATGCCATGCCTTTTTTGCCATATTGCGCGCAAATGTCTTTCCATTGATCCATCTGCTGTTTTTTATGCAGATCCCCGTACTCCCGATACGCCTTGGCGCATTTCCACTGTGCCTCGAAATTTTGGGAATCGGATTGTAAAACGGTTTCATACAAGCCGATGGCCTGCTGGAGCGTATCCTTTTCGCGCTGTTGAAGCAATTGATCCGCCCGGGCCATTTCATCTACTTGCGCTTGGCTCCCGGAGGAGCCCGCGGCCGCAGCAGGCTCGGTTTTCTCGGCCGATGCGGACACAGCGGCAACCAATACGATCAATAATCCGAAACATATCCCCGTAAATTTCCATCGGTTCATTCCAGCGCCTCCTGATTTTTATCGAATGATCAGAAAAAAATGTATAGAAAAAGAAGCCTCACTGTATACATACAAAAACAGTGTTTTTCAATCGAAAAATTCGGTGAAGGCGGGTTTCGAAAACCGGGTCCCCCCATAGAACAAAAAAAGGGTTAAGCCGTAGATGGCCTAACCCTGGAGTGGCGGTTGGGAAATTGTGGAGGCGGCATCCGGATTCGAACCGGAGAGTATCGGCTTTGCAGGCCGTTGCCTTACCACTTGGCTATGCCGCCAAAAAAAATGGAGCGGGAAACGAGATTCGAACTCGCGACTTCAACCTTGGCAAGGTTGCACTCTACCACTGAGTTATTCCCGCTCACTGAAAAATTGTATCCCTTACTTACGGTCTTTTCATTTTTTTGTCAATAAAAAATTATCACCGCAAAGCGATTTCATGCACCATGAAACGCAGTCCCATAACAGCGCCGTTTTGTAAATGTTCAATTTTGGTCAAGTTCAAGGAAGACGAAATTTTTAACCACAGGAATACTTGAAGTATTTTGAGGATTAAAGATAGTCCCTGTGCAGGCAGGGAATTGAGGCTGACGCAGAAATTGAGCAAAAGAGGACTTTTACAAAACGGTGCTATGAAGGGATAAAATCCTGGGGCCTCACCTCGACCAGCGATATCGCCTCTTCCGGGCAGGTCACCTGACAGAGGCCGCAGCCCATGCACTTTTCCTCAAGCACCGCCATAACGGATTCATCGGTTTCCGGGGCCGCGATGGCATCGAATTGACACCGCTCCACGCAGGTTTCGCACCCTGTGCACGATTCCGGATCGATGCGGGCCTGGAAACGGCTCGGATCGCAGATGTTTAATCCTTCGGAAATGACCAGCGGCAGGGCCTGGCAGCAGCAACTACAGCAATTGCAGATGAAATGACCCGAATGGGCCCGGTTCATGGTTACGTGGACCAGCCCGGCCTCCTCGGCCTGCAATAAAATGTCTTTGGCCTGCCGCCGGTTGACCTCCCGGCCGGTGCACCGATCCAGGGTGTATTTGGCGGCATTGTCCATCTGGAGACAAACTTCCAGGGGACTGTCGCATTTGTGGGCGATCATGCGGCAGGTGCATTTGGTGACGGCAAGGGTTTCGGCCCGCTCAATCATCTGCTGGGCGCTTTCCACGTCGAGCACCTGCTGTTTGCCGGAATCGATGTCCTGGTT
>JBNJEA010000171.1:0-5844 GCA_051745395.1 Thermodesulfobacteriota bacterium
CGCTCGATTTTTTCGTTGACACGTCCGGCCGATCCCGTTAGTTTGAAATGAAAAATGTCAACGGCCTGCTTTCCGGGCGCTTATCAAAGGAGTCCCATTATGGATTTTTCCATTTCCGAAAAGATGCAGACCATTCTCGGCATGGTCAACGAGTTTGTCGACAAGGAGCTCATCCCCCTGGAGCGCGAATTCGTCTACAGCGATTTCCGCGATCTTTTGCCCGTGCTGCGGGAAAAGCAGGAAATGGTCAAGCAGATGGAGCTGTGGGCGCCGAATTATCCCACGGACTGCGGGGGGCTGGGCCTGAGCCTGCTCGAACACGGCCTGCTGTCCGAAGCCCTGGGCCGCTCGCCGCTGGGCCACTACGTGTTCTGGTGCCAGGCCCCGGACGCCGGCAACGTCGAGATCCTGCACAAGTACGGCACCGAAGCCCAGAAGGAAAAATTTCTGATGCCGCTGGTGGAGGGAAAAATCCGGAGCTGCTTTGCCATGACCGAAGTCGACATGCCCGGCTCCAACCCGGTGCTGCTGGAAACCACGGCGGAAAAAGACGGCGGCGACTACATCCTCAACGGCCACAAGTGGTACACCACCGCGGCCGACGGCTCGCAGTTTGCCATCGTCATGGCGGTGACCAACCCGGAGGCCCCCGATTACATGCAGGCCAGCATGATTATCGTGCCCACCGACACGCCGGGTTTCAACCTGGTGCGAAACATCCCGGTCATGGGCCATTCCGGCAGCGACTATTCCAGCCACGGCGAAATCCTGTTGCAGTCCTGCCGGGTGCCGCAGGAAAACCTGCTCGGCCCGGAGGGCCAGGGATTTGTCATCGCCCAGGAACGGCTGGGGCCGGGCCGGATTCATCACTGCATGCGGTGGCTGGGCATCTGCAGCCGGGCCTTTGACCTGATGTGCCGGCGGGCCAACAGCCGCCAGATCACCAAGGACGGAAAACCCCTGGCCTCGCGCCAGATCATTCAGGCCTGGATTTCCGAGTGCGCCGCCGAAATCCGCGCCGCGCGCCTGATGACCCTGTATACGGCCTGGCGCATCGACAACGAGGGGGCCAAGGCCGCGCGAAACGATGTGTCCATGATCAAGTTCAAGGTCGCCGACACCATGCAGAAGGTCTTAGACTGCGCCCTGCAGGTCCACGGCGGACTCGGCATGACCGATGACACGATTCTGGCCTTTTTCTTCCGGCACGAACGGGCGGCCCGGATTTACGACGGCGCCGACGAGGTGCACAAAACCTCGCTGGCCAAACGGATTCTGCGCGAGTTTCCGCCAACGGAATAAAAGGGATGATCTGTTGATCCGGTGCAATCCGGCAATCGATTTTTTTATTCCCGCGCAAAGCCGCCAAGAGCGCCAAGGATGGCTTTGAAACTTTGCGCCTTTGCGTCTTGGCGCGAAAATGCAATGGTTGTTACGGGAGCAAAGTCGGATAACCCGAAAGGATAATATATGGAAAACGCCCAAGCCGCCGCCCCGGCCACTTCGTTCGAGCACTTCAAGCAGATGACCCTGCTGTCCATGGAGGAGATCTGCCGCGACATTTTCCAGGAAAACCAGGCCTCGATCAAGATCAAAAAGGAAGCCGTGGCGGTCAAGAACCTGGTCAATATTTTCCACACCACGCTCAAGCTGTCCAATGAAAAAGGCTTTCATACCATGAGCCTCCGGGATTTGAGCCGTGCTTCCGGGCTTTCCATGGGCGCGCTGTATTCCTATTTCGCCAGCAAGGACGAGCTGCTGGAAATGATCCAGACCCAGGGCCGGCGCATCACCCGGAAGGTGTTGTCCGAGCACATCGCCCCGGCGGATGCGCCCGGGCAAAAGCTGCGCACCGGCATCCGGACCCACCTGTATCTCTCCGAGGTGGTGTATCCGTGGTTTTACTTTTCCTTCATGGAAACCAAGAACCTCGACCGCACCCAGCGCAAAAAAGCCATTGAAAGCGAGCTGGCCACGGAGCAGGTGTTTGTCGATATTCTAAACGAGGGCCGGGCGGGCGGCGATTTTGCCGTCGATGCCCCTGTGCTGACCGCCGGGGTGATCAAGGCCATGCTGCAGGACTGGTATGTCAAGCGCTGGAAGTATTCCCGCCGGCATGTCTCGGTGGAGGATTACGCGGATTTTGTCATTTCGTCTGTTGAATCCATGGTGCGGACGGGCCGGTAAACGAAGGATACAGAGGCTGTAAGGAGATAAGAAATGGTGATGGAAGATCAACCCACGCAGATCCGGGAAGGCGAAACCCTGGACCCGGCCGCCGTGGAGGCGTTTTTAAAGGACAACATCGAGGGCTTGTCCGGCTCCATTGAAATCAAGCAGTTCCCCAGCGGGTTTTCCAACCTGACCTATTTCATCAAGGTCGGTGACACCGAGCTGGTGCTGCGGCGGCCGCCGTTTGGCAAAAAGGCCAGATCCGCCCACGACATGGGCCGGGAATACCGGATATTGTCGGCGCTTTATCCCGTGTTTCCCTATTGTCCCAAGCCGCTGGCCTACACCGAGGACGAATCGGTCATGGGATGTCCGTTTTACGTCATGCAGCGGATCCGGGGGATTATTTTGCGGCGCGATCTGCCCGGGGATTTGACCCTGACGCCCGATGATGCGCATGCCCTTTGCGAAAAGACCGTGGATTTGCACCAGCGCCTGCACGGGCTCGACTATCACGCCATCGGTTTGTCGGATTTCGGAAAGCCGGAAGGCTACGTCCGGCGCCAGGTAGAGGGCTGGAGCCGGCGCTACCGGGACGCCAAGACCCCGGACGTGCCCGACTACGAAGAGATCATGGCCTGGCTGGCCGAAAACCAGCCCGCAGATGACCCCAACCCCTGCATCATCCACAACGATTACAAGTTCGACAACCTGGTCTTACATCCGGAAAACCCCCTGGAGATCATCGGGGTGCTCGACTGGGAAATGGCCACCATCGGCGATCCGCTGATGGACCTGGGCAACTCCATGGCCTACTGGATCAACCGCGACGACCCGGAAGAAATGCACATGATGCGGATGCTGCCCACCACGGCTGACGGCATGATGACCCGGCGGCAGATCGTGGATTTGTATGCGGAAAAATCGGGCCGAAACATTGAATCGTTTGATTTCTACTACGCCTTCGGCCTGTTCCGGCTGGCCGTGATCGCCCAGCAGATTTACTACCGGTATTATCACGGCCAGACCAGCGACAAGCGGTTTATCAAGCTCGGCTTTGCGGTGGGGATACTCGACAATGCGGCCAGGCGGGTGATCGAAGGCGGAGGCATATAAAACATTTTTCCGGTTATCCGAAATATTCCAGTTATGATTCACTCACTGAATTTGGGCATCAGGCCGGCTAAGCATTAACAAGAAAAAGCGGTTCGTCCCGGTTGTCATACCTGCGAAGGCAGGTATCCATGGGTTTTCTGTTCGTCTGGAAAACTGGATGCCTGCCTCCCGAAAGGGTCCGGGACAGGTCCGCAGGCATGACAGACGAGGCAATGTCCTTTTTTGGGGTGGTTTCGGTTTTACGGATGCCCAACTTCACTTCGCAAAACCATAACTGGAATATTCCGGATAACCGGATTAAGTTATTTATCTCTGTGATCTCTGTGTCCTCTGTGGTCATTTTTGGTTTCGTCGTTTTTCGCTATCCCGTCATTTGTTCTTCTTTCTCTTTTTCTTTCAGCCACGCAAAATAATCATCGATTAACGCCACGGCCTCGTCCCGGCTGCTGATTTTTGTAATCGACTCCCGGAAGCGCGTGGCGTGCGAAAGCCCCTTGACCAGCCATCCCAGGCGGCTTCGCATCATGCGGCTGGCCCGCAGCTCCCCGTAGGCGCGCATGGCATCGTCGATATAGCCGATGATGACGTCGTATCGCTGCGCCAGGCTGATTTCCGGAAACGTCCGTCCTTCCAGTTCCGCTGTCACCTGCGGAAAAATCCAGGGATTGCGCACGGCCGCCCGGCCGATCATCACCGCATCGCAGCCGGTTTGTGCAAACATGGACAGGGCGTCTTCGGCTGATGTGACATCGCCGTTGCCGATGACGGCGATATTGACCTTTTCCTTGACGGCGGCGATTACCGACCAGTCGGCAGTGCCCCGGAATTTCTGCCGGGCGGTGCGCGGGTGGATGGAAACCGCGTCCACGCCGGCTGCTTCGGCCGTCTGGGCCAGTCTGACGGCGTCTTCTCCGGAGGACTCCCAGCCGGTGCGCATCTTGATGGTCAGCGGCACGGAGATGGCGGCGCGCACGGTTTGCAGCAGCTTTTCGGCATCGGCCATGTTTTGCATCAAAGCCGCCCCCGCCCCGTTTTTCAGGATCTTTTTCACCGAGCAGCCGAAGTTAATGTCGACGATGTCTGCGCCGTTTGCCGCCACGATGGCGGCGGCATCGGCCATGACAGCCGGGTCTTTTCCGAAGATCTGGATCGATACCGGCCGTTCTTGCTCCGTGTGCTTCAGGTATCGGAAGGTTTCTTCCGAATCGTAGACCAGGCCGTTGGCGCTGACCATTTCCGTGCAGACCAGCCCGCATCCGGCCTCCTTTACCAGCCGCCTGAACGGCACGTCCGTAATGCCGGCCATGGGGGCCATCACCGTGGGCTGTTGGAGTTTGACGTTTCCGATATGAATCATTTCCGGCCCGGGTCTTTGTGTTTTTTTCCAGGGTTGGCATAACAGTAAAGGCAGCTGTGGAAACACGGCTGGGCGTCATAGGCGCCGATATCCCGAGACGTCCGGCAGCCGCAGCCCACCCCGGCCCGCTGGCCGCTGTCTTTTCGACAGGAGAGCTTGCCGCCGAACAGCGTCATCAGCAGGCGGTTGTCGATGCAGGCGCCCTGGCAGATGTTCGTGTCTTTTCCCAGCGTTTCCGTTAATTTTCCTTCGCAGCAGGTATACAAAGTTATGCCGAGCGGTTCAAGCCTGTCCGCCATTTTTTCCACGATCCGTTTCTTTTTTTCCAGGGGCGGGTCCACGAATGCAAAGTCTTGGCTCTGGGCGGTGCGGCGTTTGACCTTGGCGTAGAGATCGGCAAAGCTGGTGATACACCGCCGTACGCCGAGTCCGGAAAGATGCCGGGCGATTTCGTCGAATCCGTCGAGGTTGTGAAATGTCTGGCCGCGGTATTGGTAAAAGCAGATCGGGTCAAACCGCCACTGCACGGTTTCCGGTCCGAAATTCCGGCACAGGGCCCGCGCCTGGTCGAGTCGGTCGGAAAGCGGCACAATATTGGGCTCCAAAAGCGGCGATTCCGAGTTGACGGTGAAGTTGAAAAACAGGTTGTAGCCCATGTCCGAAAGCCGCTTGCCGTATCCGCCGGAAAGAAAGCGGCCGAAATCCTTGGACCAGAACACGATGGTGTGCACGGCCGAAGGCGTGGCGGCCACCCGGGAAGAAACCCCGTTGAAGGGGTTTTTGACAGTAAAGCAGCCGCTTTCAATGCCCGCCATGAACCAGTCCATGTAAAACGCGGGAATATCGGTGCGCCGGGAGGCGGAGATGACGATGGGGGTGGACATGGGGTTTAAGGTTTAGGGTATACGGTATAAGGTTTACGGGAGTAACAATTGCGAGGAGATAGAGATAATCCTTTTGTATTTTCGCGCCAAGACGCCAAGGCGCAAAGTTTTAACGCCTTTCTTGGCGCTTTTTGCGGCTTTGCGCGAAAATCGAAAAACAGGTCGATGATATCTCCATTACTGAAGCCATTCGGATGAGTCGGATCAGTCGATACAATTACTCCTTTTTCGGTTTTCTTTTGTTAAAGGAAATAACGGTGGCGGAATCGTCCTGTCCGGGCGGCGTCTTTTCGTTTTTTTCCTCCTTAAGTTCGT
>JBNJEA010000172.1:0-5823 GCA_051745395.1 Thermodesulfobacteriota bacterium
TGGCTGTCCCATTGCCGGACCGCCCGGGATTGCGTGAGTTCAAACAAGACCGCCTCCATGACGTGCCAGACACAAACCCCGGCCCGGACGCAGCCGGTGACCGTGTTTTCATTCCGGCCGCAGGCCATGTGCATGTGCAGCCGGGGCGTACCCTCGGCGTCCGGAAATATCGTGCCCGTACCGGCGACTTCGTGGACGTTTTCCAGCACCGCCTGCATGGGCGTAACCGGGGCCGATCGCCCCTCCTGCGGCCCGACCACCAGACGGCTGCCGTGATCGGCGCCGCCTACGACCACCAACGCGCCGGCCCGGATGTCATGGGATGCCGCAAAGGCTTCAATGGCCTCATGGACCACATCGCCGTCTTCCAGACGGATCACAAAAATCCGCCCCGGCCTGGCTTCCGAGTATTTCATAACACACCCCCTCCATACCCTACATCTATAGGTCCCTCAGCCCCTCAGTGCCTTAGTCCCTTAGTCCCTTAGTCCCTCAGTCCCTCAGTCCCTCAGTCCCTTCCCTCCCCATGCCGATACGAACCCACCCCCTCCGGCAAATTCGCCAGCGCCCGGCCCGCATACGCCACACAGCGCCCCACGCAGTGGGCATCCGGCAAATGCGGGGAAATGGCGGCAAACCGCTCCGGGGAGCAGGTAAACAACAGTTCATAATCCTCGCCGCCGGCCAGGATTTCATGTACCGGTGCCAGCCCATAGGCCCGGCAAAAGGAATGCAGTTCCGGCGATACCTGAAACAAATCCGGCAGAAATTCAATGGTGACCCCGGAGGCCTCGGCAATATGGCCGGCATCGCCGGCCAGGCCGTCGCTGATATCGGTGACACACACCACGCCGTGGCCGGCCAGGATTTCGGCGGCATCAAAACGGGCGCGGGGGCATTTAAATTTCGCCACCAGGCTGGCAAAGGCGTTGTCGCCCTTGATCAGGCAATGCAGGCCGGCGCGGGCCAGCCCGAGCAGACCCGTCACGTAAACGCCGTCTCCGGCACGGGCGGCATTCCGCCGCGGAAAAACCGGGCCGCCCTCGCCGGCGGCAAACAAGTCGATGGCAACGCTGGACCCCGCAGACACGTTGCCGCCGCCAAGGGCTGCGCCATGGGAGAAAAGCGCTTCTTTTACGCCGTCGTAAAGATCGACGACATCTTTTTCCGCCACAGTCTGCGGCAGGGCCAGGTTGATAAACAGCCCGGCCGGCTGCGCATAGGCGGCCGCCAGGTCGCTGAAGGTGATTTCGACGGCCTTTTTCCCGATTTCGGCCATGGACTGCCACCGGGTGCAAAAATGAATGCCGTCGCGCTGGGTGTCGGTGGTAAAGACCGGGCGGGAAAGCCCCTTGAACAAGGCGGCGTCATCGCCGGCGGCCACTTCCACCCATGAATTGGTCTGCAAAACAGCGGCACAGCGGTCAAAAACCTGCCGGATCAGGCCGAATTCATCCCGCCAGGCGACAGCAAGCTCCCGGGGGCCGACCCCGCAGGCCGCGGCAAGGGCCGCAGCGCTGTCTGCGGGAAAATCCGAACGGGTAATGCTGCTGATCACCGCCACGCCCGCCGCCCCGCTTTCCATGCACCGGCGGGCATTGTCCGGGGTTATGCCCCCGATGGCCACCACCGGCACCGGGGCCTTTTCCGCCACCGCCTGCAAGCCGTCCGGCCCGATCACGGCCTTTGCGTCGGCCTTGGTGCCGGTGGCAAACACCGGTCCGGTGCCGATGTAATCACAGGCGCTCAAATCGGTCTGGGCCAGCTCGGCCGGCGTGGACACGGAGGTGCCCACGATGGCGCCATCGCCCAGGATACGGCGAGCCCGGGCAAGATCTTCATCGGTCTGTCCCAGGTGCACCCCGTCGGCATTGACGGCGCGGGCCAGCAGAATGCTGTCATTGACGATCAGGGGCACCCGGTTGGTGGCGCACAGGCGGCAGATGGCGTCCAGGGCTTCCCAATCCGCCGCGTCAAAATCCTTCTTCCGGTACTGCACCATTGTCGCCCCGCATGAAATGGCGGTTTGTACCTGATCGTACAGCGGAAAGGCTTTCGCGCCGTCATCGGTGATGAAATAAAAGGTCAGATAATCGGCTATATTCACGGGGCGCATACGCAATCGATTCCCACCCGGTGTCTCAAGACGACGATACCGCCCGGGCGCAGTGGCGGTGTTCGGGATGGCCGAATACAGCCAGCCAGTTTTCAAAGGTTTCGACCGGGGCCCGGCCGTACTGTTTAAGGGTCCGGATCACTTCGGCGGCGGTATGCCGGCGGCCATGGGGCGGCGGGGTTTTGGAGAAAAAGGTGTCTGCAAAACAGATGACCTGCTCTTCCAGCGACTGCGGCCGCATGTCACGGTGGGGGATCGGCAGTTTTTGCGCGATGATCTCCGCCCGGCTCAAGCCCACACCGACATGGGTTTCACAAACCCGGGCGTGCGCCGGCAGTCCGTTTGCCTCGAGCAACTCCCGGCCCAGGTGGCCGTGGCAGATATAGGCATGATCGCCAAAACAGCCGATAGCCGGCGAATCGGTATACAGGATGCCGATGTCGTGCAGCATCGCCGCTTCTGCAATAAATTGCATATCCAATACAACCGCCGGATCCGAAGTGCGCATCCGCTCGGCGATCCGGACCGAAAGGCCGGCCACGGCTTCCGAGTGGCGCACCAATACCTCACGGGCCAGATCGCCGGGATTGTAATACCGGTTAATGATGTCTTTGATCGGATCCATAGCATCCGTTTCCCTCAACTCAGTCCCTCAGCCCCTCTGTGCCTCAGCCCCTCAGTCCCTCAGTCCCTTAGTCCCTCAGTCCCTTAATTCTGCCCTTCCCCGGTTTCCGCCAACAACACATTTTCAATAAACGGATCAATGTGGCCGTCTAACACGGCCTCCACGTTGCCCACGTCCATGTTGATGCGGTGGTCCTTGACCATCTGGTAGGGATGCAGGACATAGGATCGGATCTGGCTGCCCCAGGCGATTTCCTCCTTGCCGTCGTGCATCGCCTGCATTTTCTGCTCCTGTTTTTCCTTTTCCCGCTGGTACAGCCGCGCCCGCAGCACCTTCATGGCCAGCTCCCGGTTGCGGAGCTGGGATTTTTCCTGCTGGCATTGGACCACGATGCCGCTGGGGGCATGGGTAATGCGCACCGCGCTGCTGGTCTTGTTGACATGCTGTCCGCCGGCGCCGCTGGCCCTGTACGTGTCAATGCGAAGGTCGCCTTCGTCTATATCGACGACAATCTCATCATCGATTTCCGGGTAGACAAACACAGAGGCAAACGAGGTATGGCGCTTGCCGCTGGCATTAAACGGCGAAATGCGCACCAGGCGGTGGACGCCGGTTTCGACCTTCAAGTACCCGAAGGCGTAATGGCCCTTGACCATGAAGGTCACCCCCTTAATGCCGGCTTCATCGCCTTCCTGGAAATCCATGTATTCGAGCTTGTACCCTTTTTCCTCGCACCAGCGCGTATACATGCGAAACAGCATCTGGGCCCAGTCCTGGGAATCGGTGCCGCCGGCGCCGGCATTGATGGAAACAATGGCGTTTCGGCCGTCATCGTCGCCGTTTAGCATGGTTTCCAGGGAAAACTTGTGGACCCGCTTTTCCAGGTGATCGACCTGCCGCTGCACCTCGGCGAGGGTTTTTTCATCGGATGCTTCCTCGGCCAGATCGAGCAGGACCTCGCAATCTTCGACCTCCCGGTAAAGCGATCGCCAGCCCTCGATCTTGCCGGAGACAAAGGCGCGCTCCTTTAACAGGACTTTTGCCTTGTCCGGCTCATTCCATATATTTTCATCCGCGATGATGTGCTCGATCTCCGCCAGCCGGTTTTCCTTGCCCGCCAGGTCAAAGATACTCCTTTAACTGGTTGAGTTTCTGATAAAATTCGTTAATTGCGTCTCTTAATTCATCCGTCATGGGTCTTTTCCTCCCTATCTGTTAAAAAAACGTGTTAATCCTATCAACCCCGTCGGCGCCGGCTCAACAAATTTCTCAACCGGAAGGTCAAAAACAGCAGGACCCCCGCCAGGCAGCCGACGGGCAGCATATCCCCGTATCGCGTATACACCGTGTGGATATCGTCTACCACGGGCACCGCGTCCGTAAGGGCCGCGGGGGTATACAACCGGCTGCGATCCCGGATGCGGCCGGCCGGATCGACAAACCCGCTGATTCCTGTATTGGCGGCCCGGACCAGGCTGCGGCGGTTTTCCACCGAACGGAAAACGGCCATGGAAAAATGCTGCCGGGGGCCTGCGGTGCGCCCGAACCAGGCATCATTGGTAATATTGACAATCAAGTCGCCCCCCTGGCGCACCATGGCCGAGCTCAGCCCGGGAAAGATAATTTCGTAGCAGATCTGGACCCCGAGGTCGATGGATTTGTCCCCATGGGGCAGCGTCAGCAGATGCCCCTTCCGGCCCGGCGCAAAGTCGGCGATCTGGGGCACCATTTTGCCGACAAACGGCAGCCACTGCTGCAGGGGCACATATTCGCCGAAAGGCACCAGGTGCACCTTGCTGTACTGGCCGAGCACCTCGGCGTTTCCATCGACGAGATAAGCCGAATTGTAGAGATCGACCGCACCGTTTTGCCGGTGGTATTCGTAAGCCGGGCTGCCGATTAAAAAAGGGACCCCGATTCGGTCGATGCCATCCAAAACGGTGTCGGTTAGCGACTCGTTGTAAAAAAAATAAAACGGCAGGGCCGTTTCCGGCCAGACCACCAGCTCCGGCGCCGGGTCGTTTTCGGCCGCCTGCTCGGACAATGCGATATACTTGCCGATCGTTTCCCTGCAAAAGGCCTCATCCCACTTCAACGATTGCGCAATGTTGCCCTGGATGACAGCGGTATTCATGGCCCCGGCATCGGCGATGGCGTCATCGACATCGGCAATCCGGAATTGGCCGTAGACCAGCGACAGCGCCACCAAAACGGCAGCGGCCGCCAGCCCAGTCGCCGCCCATCGAAAATGCACCGGGCGCTGCTGCCACCGGCTGCCGCTGACACTGATCAGCGCCAGAAAGACGGCGGCATTGCCAATGGCAAGTAAAAAAGAAACCCCGTAGACGCCGAACAGATCCGATATCTGGATCAAAGGCACAAACGCATGCTGGCAATAGCCAAGCAGTGCCCACGGAAAACCGGAAAGCAGGTGGGTTCGGAGAAACTCCAGTGCCACCCAGGTCACCGGCACCGCCACCAGACACCAGGCGGGGCGCGCTGCCCATTTGACCACAAACCCGGAAAACAGGGCCACATAAATGGCCAGGTAAAAGGCCAGCAACAGCAAAATGCCCGCACTGGCCCACCAGGGCAGCGGCCCGTAGCGATGCATGGTCGGCACCAGCCAGTACAGCAGTGTCAGGTAATGGATAATGCCGGCAAAAAGGCCGAGATATACCGCCTCTTTCGGCGTGGCATCCCGCAGGGCCACCATCAGCAACGCCAGGGCAAACCAGGCACAAAACGATGCCCCGATACCCGGAAATGAACAGGTCAGCGCCACCGCCCCGCAGGCGGCCCAGAAAATCTGTTGGAAACGGCGTGGGGTCATGTTATCGGCTGCATTGGTTGCAATCGGATTCATCAAAACCCGTGATAGGTTTTTACGGGCGGGCGGGCAGACATTGCAGCCGGTCAGGCCGCACAGAGGTACCAGCCGCGCATGGCCATTTTTCCCTGAATTGGGGTTTTCCATACGCCGCTGGTCGGGGCGGTAGGATTTGAACCTACGGCTTCCTGCTCCCAAAGCAGGCGCGCTGCCAGACTGCGCTACGCCCCGATTTATTCCCGGTCATTGTTT
>JBNJEA010000005.1:0-56563 GCA_051745395.1 Thermodesulfobacteriota bacterium
GATGCCCGGGTGGCGTCTTCGGGACATGGATATATTGAAGGCCGCTTCCGGGTCGGCGCAGTGTCAGCGGCAGAAAATGCCCGGCCCTGCCCGCCGGGCGAGCAGTTTCAAATCGAACGCGGCGGCGTATATTTGGAGCTGTTAGACAACCGGTCCGCCATCCGGCTGACCGATGCCCAATTGCGGCAGCATCCCCGGTGGGAGGACTTGCCCGATGGCCATGCCCCGCTCCGCGGCCTTCTCGGCGTCCGACTGACAGACGCCGACGGCCGGCCGAACGGATCGATCATGGTCTCGGACAAGGCCGACGGCAACGATTTTTCGGAAGAAGACGAATACATGCTCAACCAGCTGGCAGCGGTGGCATCGCTGGCCCTTGAAAAAATCACTGCCAAACAAAGCGCCGAACACTATCAGCAACATCTTCGGGCCGTAATCGATCACATCGATGAAGGCGTCATTGTAATAGACGCCGACGGGCGTATCCAGTCGATGAACCAAGCGGCCCTTGCGATGTATGAATGCCCGTCCGCCGAAGCCATCCAGCACGATACCCTCCGCCATTGGCAACAAATCGAACTCTACGATAAAGACCGGAACCCCATCGACTTTCAAAACTATCCCACGCAACGATTGCTCCGGGACAAACGCCTGGTCGATTTCGATGCGGAGGTCCGAAACCCGGTATCCGGTCGATCATGGATGGCCCGCTTCAGCGGTGTCGCCTTAAACGATGAAAACGGCCGCCTTTTCTGCTGTGTATTGACTGTGCGCGACATCACACGGGACCGCCATATCCAGCAGACCCTGCGCAATACCCGCGATCGTCTCAATGATATTTTGGCAAGCATCCAGGACGGTTTCATGGCCCTGGATCAGAACTGGTGCTTTACCTATGTCAATGACTCGGCAACCCGTTTTCTGGCCACCAGCGCCCAAAAGCTCATCGGCCGGTCGATCTGGACCGTATTTGCCGAATCCGATCATTCCGTATTTTACAGGGAATTTACCCGCGCAGTGGCACAACAGCGCTTTATTGACTTCGAAGCCCATTACGCCCCCCTTGAATGCTGGTTTGAATGCCGCTGTTACCCGACCCGGGAAGGCTTGACGGTACTGTTTAACGATACCACGCGACGCCATGGCCTGGAAACGGCGCTGCGAGACAGTGAACAACGGCTCAAGCGCGTGCTGGCCGGCAGCAACGATGGCTACTGGGAATGGAATTTATCCACCGGCGAAATCTATGTATCGCCGCGGTGGCTGGAAATGCTCGGATATGAAAATACCGGCCAGCATATGGACTGGCCGGCCATAGAGAAAATGATCCATCCGGAAGACCTGCCACGGATCACGCATTTGCTCCAACGCCTCGAAGACGATGGCCGCTATGGTGCCCCCTACGACATCGAGCACCGGATCTGCCACCAGCAAGGCTATTATCTCTGGGTCCAAACCCGCGGCAAAGTCACCCGGCACGGCGACAGCGGCAAGGCCCTGCTGATCAGCGGCACCATGACCGACATCACTGAACGCAAAAAAGCCCAGGATTTACTCCACATCAACGAACAGGTGGCCCGCAACCGTTTAAACGAAATCGAGGCCATCTACCAGAGCGCCCCCGTGGGCCTTTGCGTCCTGGATACCCAGTTGCGCTTTGTCCGGTTAAACGAACGTCTGGCCGAAATTACCGGCATTGCCGTTGCCGGCCATATCGGGCGCCACATCAAAGAGATTCTGCCGGATTTGGCCGATATCGCCGAACCGGTCATGCGCCGGGTCATCGAAACCGGGGTTTCGGTCTCCCATTTTGAAATTCACGGGGCCACCCCGGCCCAACCCGGAGTCAATCGATACTGGCTGATGCATTGCTTTCCGTTAAATGAGCCGGACGGCGAAATCAACGGCTTAAACGTGGTGACCGAGGAAATTACCGAGCGCAAAAAAGCCGAAGAAAAAGCCAGGCACCGCGCCGCTGAACTCGAAGCGATCATGGACGCCGTGCCGGCCCATGTTTTGATATCCCATGATCCCCAGGGGCAGTATATTACCGGCAACCGGACGGCCCAGGAGGTGCTCCGCCTGGCCCCCGATGCCAACCTTTCCAAGCTCGTGCCCGAGGATCAACAACCGGGCCGGTTTACCATCACCAAAAACGGCCGGGAAATTCCGACCGAAGAACTGCCCCTGCAGAAAGCCTCCCAGGGAATTTCAATCCGGGATTACGAAATCGACATGGTTTCCGTCGACGGGACGGTTCAGACCCTGTACGGCAATGCCGAACCCATTGTGGACGATCACGGCAATCCGCGGGGGGCAGTGGGTGCATTTATTGACATCTCCGACCGCAAACAGGCCGAGGCCAGGATCCGGGAGGTCAACGCCACCCTGGAACGCCGGGTGCAGGAGCGCACCGCCCAGCTCGAATCGTTAAACGCCGATTTAAAACGCCGTGCCCGCCAGTTGCAGGTATTGGCCCTGAAACTGACGGAAGCCGAAGACCGGGAGCGGCGCAAGCTGTCGGAAATGCTCCACGATGACTTGCAGCAGCTTCTGGCCGCCGCCAAGCTCCAGCTCGGCCAGCTTTCGGAAACCATAGATAATAAAACGCAATCGCTCGAAATTGTAAAACAAATTGATCAGATCCTGGCCGAATCCGTTAAAAAAACCCGGACTTTATCCCACGAATTAAGCCCGTCCGTGCTGAGCCGCGAAGGCTTTGCCGCCGCACTGGACTGGCTGGCCAACCAGATGCACAGCAAGCACGGGCTTTTCGTTGAAGTCGATGCCGCCCCGGACGCCGATCCGCCTTCCCAGCCCCTTCGCATGTTTTTATACAAGGCGGTCAGCGAAATTTTGTTTAACGTGGTCAAGCATTCCGGCGTCCATGCCGCCCGGGTCAGTCTTTGCCGAACAACGGACGGAATTGAATTGACGGTCTCCGATGAGGGCAACGGATTTGACCCGGCGGAAATACAAACGGACAACCATCACGCCAGCGGCCTCGGGTTGTTTAGCATCCAGGAACGAATCAATATGCTCGGCGGCGAAATGACCATCGACAGCGCCCCCGATCAGGGCTGCCGCTTTACCCTCTGTGTTCCCGACCCGGATGCCGCCGGAAAGGCCAAAAGCGCAACGGCCAGACAAAAACAAGACGCTTCGTCATCGCCGGCAGCCGAGCGGCAGATACTGCAAGTCCTTGTAGTCGATGACCACCGGATGATGCGCGAGGGCCTGTCCACGCTGCTGAGCCAGCAGCCGGATATCGGTACGGTCGAAGAGGCTGAAAACGGCCGACAGGCCATTGAAAAAGCCCGCCACCAACAGCCGGATGTCATTCTAATGGATGTATCCATGCCGGGGATAAACGGCATTGAGGCCACCAAAAAAATCAAGCAGATCGTACCCGACACCCGCATCATTGCCCTTTCCATGTACGATGAGCCCGATATCCACGTGGCCATGCTCGAAGCCGGCGCTGTTACCTATGTGCCCAAAGCCGGACCATCCGAAACGCTTCTGGCGGCCGTAAGGGGAGAAACGGCCGACCCGGCCGAAACCCAATCCTGACACCCGCTTTTCTTTTTACGCCGACGAATTTCACTGATGATATCGATCCTGTTTTTCGTTTTTCCGGCAATCCGCTTGAACCGATAAGCTCCCGGAAAACAGGCTTTTTTGGAAAAGAAAACGCCGCCGCTCATGGCAAATCCGCAAATGTGGTCTGCTGGCATTTGAAGATAGCTGCCATCAGGATTATCATATTGTTTGGAACAGGGTCTTTGTCTTGACAGAGATGGAACAATTGCTTTTCCAACAAGCGGCAAGCTTTTTTATGACCAATGACAATAACAAAAACGCCAATATGGTTTTTAACCGTGTGGAAGCCATGCTTCAAAAGCGCTTCGATGAAATCGATACCTCCCAAAGCGAAACCATCGATACACTGATTAAGGAATTAAAAACCCGGCAGGTGGAACTGGAACTGCAAAATGAAGAGCTGCGCAGGGCCCAGGCCGAACTGGGCACTTCCCATCAGCGTTTCCGCGAATTATATGATCTTGCGCCCGTCGGCTATTTTTCACTGGACAAAAACTGCCGGATTCTCGATGTCAACATGGCGGCCGCGCAAATGATCGGGACCTACCGCACCAAACTGATCAACCGGCAATTGCGGCAATATATCTTTTCCGAAGACCGGACGCTTTTCGATGATTTTGCCGATCAACTCATTTCCCACGGAAAAACCTACAGTTGCGATATCCGGCTGGCCACACCGGGCGATCAAACGGTTTTTGCCCGGATGAACGGACGCCTGTTCGAATCGGATTTAACCCACATGTTTGTCACCCTGACCGATATCACCGAACAGAAACGCGCCGAGTCCGAACTGGCCCGGATGCGCGACGAGCTCGGCGACCGGGTCCGACTCCGCACGGCCGAGTTGTCGGAAACGGTCAAGGCGTTGGAAAAAGAAATTGAAGAGCGCAAAATCGTTGAGGACAAGCTGCGGCAGTCCGAGGAAAACATGCGGCAGATGTCGCATAAAACCATGTGGATGATGGAAAACGACCGGAAAAACGTGGCCAAGGAGGTCCATGACAGTATCGGCGGAAGCCTGGCGGCCATTAAGTTCCGCCTGGAAGACGTGCTCAACAAGTCCCCGGAAAACGGCGAAATCACCCAGGCGATGCAGCAAAGCATCGAAAACATCCAGGACACCATCAAGGAAACCAAGCGCATCTCCGCCGGCCTGCGGCCGACGACCCTCGACGATCTCGGCCTGCTGGCCACCATCAAATGGTATTGCCGCCACCTGATGGAATCCAGCCCCGAGATTTCCTTGGTGACGAAAATCGAAATCGACGAGGAAGAAATCGACGAGGCCCAGAAGATCACCCTGTACCGGATTATCCAGGAAGCCATGAGCAACGCCGTGGGGCACAGCGAGGCCGACACCATCTGGCTGACCCTTCAGCAACCCGATACCAGCGTCACCCTCGAAGTCAAGGACAACGGCTGCGGCTTTGACATGGAAAACGTCTTTTCGGAAACCCACGAAGCCCTGGTCGGCTACGGGCTAAACAGCATCCGTGAGCGCTCGGAAATCAGCGGCGGCACCTTCCGCATCGAATCCTTCGAAAACGCCGGCACCAATGTGTACGTGACCCTGCCCAAACAAATCTGATTTCGGTTGAATTACCCCGCATAAATCGAGCACTGCTGCGTCACCAGCGCCGCTTCCTGCAGGGCTTCGGCAAAGGTGGGATGGCCGTGCATGATCCGGGCGATGTCTTCGGCGGCCGCACCGAATTCGATGGCAAACACGGCCTCGGCGATCATGTCCGACGCCCGCGGGGCGATGATATGCACGCCGAGCACCCGGTCGGTTTTCTGGTGCGACAATATCTTGACCATCCCCTCGGTTTCGCCCATGCAGCGGGCCCGGCCCGCCCCGGTGAGCGGAAAGGTGCCGGTGCAATACGGGATTTCGTTTTGCCGTAAGTCTTCTTCGGTTTTGCCCACCGCCGCGGCTTCGGGAAAGGTATAGATCACCATGGGCACGGCATCATAGTTGACCGCGCCGGCTTTGCCCGCCATAATTTCAACGGCCGCGCGTCCTTCGGCAGAGGCCTTGTGCGCCAGCATCGGCCCGGCGATTACGTCGCCGATGGCATAGACGCCGCCCACACTGGTGCGGTAATTTTCATCGACGCCGACACACCCGTTTTCATCCTTGGCCACGCCGAGGTTTTCCAGCCCCAAGCCCTCGGTCAGCGGCTTGCGCCCCACCGCCACCAGCACTTTCTCGCAGGTCTGAGACGTTTCTTCGCCGTCGGTGTCCATGGTCACCTTGACGGTCTTTTTCCGGGCCTCGGCGCCGGTGACCCGGGTTTTGAACTTAAAATCGATGCCCTGCTTCTTTAAAATCCGCAGCAGGTGCCGCGACAACTGGCCGTCGACACCGCCGGCGATCCGGTCGGTCATTTCCACCACCGTGACCTTTGCCCCAAGACGTGCCCAGACCGAGCCCAGCTCCAGGCCGACATAGCCGCCGCCGACGATCAAAAGGCGCTTGGGCACCTCGTCGAAGGCCAGGGCTTCAGTAGAGGTCACGATGGATTTTCCTTCGAATTCCAAGCCCTTTAGTGCCACCGGCCGGCTGCCGGTGGCTATCAGGATCTTTTCGGCCTCGATTTTTCCGGCATCTTTTCCCTCGATAGCCACCGTGCCGGGGCCTTCCAGGGTGGCGGCTCCCCGGAACACCTCCACATTATTGGCTTCCAGCAGTTTTGCGACATTGTCGGTCAGGGCCTTTACGACCGAATCTTTTCTCGCCATCATGGTCTTCAGGTCAATCTCCGGCTCGCCCACCTTGATGCCGTGTTTGGCAAAGGCGTTTTTGGCCTGATTTACGTGTTCCGAGGAATCGAGCAGGGCCTTGCTTGGGATGCAGCCGTAGTTGAGGCACACGCCCCCCAAACGCTCGAACTTGTCCACGCAGGCCACCTTCATGCCGAGCTGGCCGGCGCGCGCGGCGGCCACGTAACCGCCGGGGCCGGCGCCGATGATTGCCAGATCATATCGCTTTTCTTCCGCCATGGCTATATCTCCATCATCATACGTTCCGGGGTTTCGATAAATTCCTTGATCCGCCGCAGACAGCTGACCGCGTCCTTGCCGTCGACAATGCGATGATCGTAGCTCAGCGCCACGTACATCATGGGCCGGATCACCACTTGGCCGTCGACGGCCACGGGCCGGTCCTCGATCTTGTGCATCCCCAGTATTGCGCTCTGGGGCATGTTTAAAATCGGCGTGCTCAACAGCGATCCGTAAATACCGCCGTTGGTGATGGAAAAGGTGCCGCCCTCGAGTTCGGAAAGCGCGATCTTGTTTTGCTGCACCCGCTGGGAAAAATCGACGATCGCCGACTCGATGTCGGCAAACCCGAGCCGGTCGGCATGCCGGATTACCGGCACCACCAGGCCTTTTGGCGCACCAATGGCAATGCCGATATGATAGTAATGGTGATAGACGATTTCATCGCCGTCGATGCGGGCGTTGATTTCCGGAAACTCCTTTAAGGCGGCCACCACGGCCTTGACGAAAAAGGACATGAACCCCAGCCGGACGCCGTAAGCTTTGTTGAATGGATCCTTGTAGCTGTCCCGCAACGATTTCACCCGGCTCATGTCGATTTCATTAAACGTGGTCAGCATCGCCGTGTTCTGCTTGGCATCGAGCAGATGGGCGGCAATGCGCTTGCGGATCGGTGACATGCGCTGCCGGGTTACACTTTCTTCGGCTTCGGCGCCGGCGGGCGCTTTCGGGGGTTCGGGCGCCGGGGCCGCTTCCGGTTCCGCCGCCGCTTTTGCCCCGGCAGCGGTTGCCCCGGCAACTTCGGCCGCCGGCTGTTCGCCTTTTGCCCCGCCCGATTCCAGGTAGTCAATGACATCTCCCTTGGTCACCTGGCCGGCCGGACCGCTGCCTTGGATTCGGGATACATCCACGCCCTTTTCCGACGCCAGACGCCGAACCGACGGCGGCATGGCAGGCGCCTCTCCGGTTTCCGGGCCGGGTTTGGCCTTCCGGGCCCGTGTCGGTTCGGCAGCCTTCGGTTTTTCGGCGGCCGGGGCTTGTTTTTCCGGCGCCGCCTCTTTTTCCGGGACATCTTTTTCTGCCGCCTGTTGCTCGGCTGCCGGTTTTTCTTCCGCCGCTTCGGCCGCGGGCGCCTTTTCTTCGGTCTTCTTTTGCGCCCCGCCGGCTTCGGTGTCAATGCGGCCCACCACCTTGCCGATTTCCACGGTTTCACCCGCCTGGACCAGGATTTCCAGGGTGCCGCTTTCCTCGGCGGGCACTTCCAGGGTCACCTTGTCGGTTTCGAGTACGAAAACGGGTTCTTCCTTTTCCACGGCCTCGCCGTCGGCCTTGTACCACTCGGCCAGAATGGCCTCCTGGACCGATTCGCCGACTTCGGGCACCTTCACATCAACTTTCATCGGGCCTCCTTTTTTTGAAAGGCACTAAGAGATTAAGGGACTAAGGCACTGAGGCACTGAGGCACTGAGGGATAAAAGAAGGTTTGGGGTTTAAGGTTTAAGGTTTAAGGTTCAGGGTTCAGGATTAAGTTCATTCCTATTTACCTGAATTTTCAACTCCTTATTACCTCAGCACCTTAGTGCCTCACCCCTTCCCATTTCATCCACCTTACACCTCAGACCTTAAACCTCAAACCTTCCCACTCCCTCACTCCCTCAGTCCCTCACTCCCTCAGTCCCTCACTCCCTCAGTGCCTCAGTCCCTTAGTGCCTTAGTCCCTCAGTCCCTTAGTCCCTCAGTCCCTCAGTCCCTCAGTCCCTTTTTTTCCTATGCTTTCATACACTCATCAATAATCCGCTGCTGCTCCTTCTTGAAAACATAATGATACCCCGTGGCCGGGCTGGCCGCCGCTTTCCGGCCGGCATAGGTCAGCTGCAGGGAAAACCGCCGTTCAAACAGGGGCCGGATGTATTGCCAGGCGCCCATGTTGGCCGGCTCCTCCTGGGCCCAGACCCAGTTGTCGCAGGATTCGTACTTTGTGACGATTTCATCGATTGCCTCTTCGGCAAACGGGTATAGCTGCTCGATGCGGACAATGGCCATGTCTTTTCTGCCGCTTTCATCGCGCGCCTTTGCCAGTTCATAGTAAAGTTTTCCGGAGACCAACACCACTTTTTCCACGTCTTCGCCGGCTTGCCGGTCATCGATGACCGGGTGGAAATGCCCGTCTGCCAGATCATTCAAGGTGGCCACCGCCTTCGGGTGGCGCAGCAGGCTCTTGGGCGTTAACACCACCAGGGGTTTTAAAATCCGGCCGACGGCCTGGCGGCGCAGCAGATGAAAATACTGGGCCGGCGTAGTCGGGTTGCAGACACAGAGGTTGTCATCTGCGGCCAGTTGTAAAAACCGCTCGAAGCGGGCGCTGGAATGTTCCGGTCCCTGGCCCTCGTAGCCGTGGGGCAACAGCATCACCAGCCCGCTTTGACAGCCCCACTTGGCCTCCCCGGCCGCGATATACAAATCAATAATCGCCTGGGCATTGTTGACGAAATCGCCGAACTGGGCTTCCCACAGGGTCAGGCACTCCGGGCGCATCACGGAGTAACCGTATTCAAAACCGAGCGCCCCGGCCTCGGAGAGCAGGCTGTTGATGGATTCAAACCGTCCCTGGTTTTCGCCGACATGGTTTAACGGCACGTATTCGCCGTTGGTGGCGGTATCAAACAAAACACTGTGGCGCTGGCTAAATGTTCCCCGCTGGCTGTCCTGGCCGCAGAGGCGCACGGCAATGCCGTCGCCGACGATGGTGGCAAAGGCCAGGGCTTCGGCATTGCCCCAGTCGATGCCTTTGCCGTTTTCGACGGCCTCGAGGCGTTTTTCCAACAGCTTGGACAGCTTGCGATGCAGATGAAAGTCTTCCGGCACGGCGTTGAGCGCCTCCGCAAGTTCGTTCAGGCGCGATGATGCCACCCGGGTATCGACGTTTGCGTATTCACTGAAGGCCGCCGGCGCCTCTCGCTTGTTTTGCCCGTCTTGTTCTTCTTCCGCCTGTTTTTCTTCCCGCGCCCGGTCAAATGCCGCCTGGATACACTGCCGGGTTTCGTCCCGGATGGATTTGATCTGCGCATCTTCCAACACCTGTTTTTCCTTGAGCTGTTCGGCATAAAGCTCGCCGATGGACGGCCGGTTTTTGATCCGCTCGTACATCAGCGGCTGGGTGAAATAGGGCTCGTCGCCCTCGTTGTGCCCGTAGCGGCGGTAGCAGACCACGTCGATGACCACGTCTTTTCCGTGGGCCATCCGGTAGTCGCAGGCCAGCCGGATGGTATGCACGGCGGCTTCCGGGTTTTCGCCGTGGACGTGAAAGATGGGAATCATCAGACTCTTGGCGATATCAGTGGCATAGCGGGTCGAACGCAGGTCTTCGGGCAGGGCGGTGTAGCCGATCTGGTTGTTGATCACGATATGGACGGTGCCCCCGGTGTGATAGCCGTCGAGCTGGCTCATGTTAAGCGTTTCGGCCACGATCCCCTGCCCGGAAAACGCCGCATCGCCGTGCAGCAGCAGGGGCAGCAGCAGCCGGGTATCACCGCTGTCCATTTCGTCAAAGCCGGCCCGGGCCATGCCCTCGACCACGGGGTTCACCGATTCCAGGTGGCTTGGGTTGTCGGCCATGATGATGTCGACGGGCTTGTCGTTTAATGTAGTAATCTGGCCGCGGAAGCCCTTGTGGTATTTTACGTCACCGGCGCCGACTTCGGCTTCCGGGTTGTACTGGTCCTCAAATTCGCGGAACACGTCTTCATAGGGCTTGTTTAAAATATTGGTCTGCACGCTGAGCCGCCCCCGGTGGGTCATGCCGAGCATGACCTGCCGGCAGTCATAGCCATTGGCGGCATGGGCAAACAACGCATCAATCATCGGCACGATGACATCGGCGCCTTCCACGGAAAAGCGCTTCTGGCCGAGGTATTTCCGGTGAATGAACTGCTCGAAGCCGGCGGCCTCGGTGAGTTTCCGGAAAATGCGGTTTTTTTCATCGGCGGAAAAGTCCGGCCGGTTCTGTGTCGCCTCCATGCGTTCGCGCAGCCACTTGCGCTCGGCCGGGTCCTGCAGGTGCATGTATTCCACGCCCACCGAGCGGCAGTAGGTCTGCCGCAGGTGAGCAATCGCCTCGCGCAGCGTCATGCGCTGCTCCCGGTTTTGGGCCAGACCGGGGATATAAAACCGGCGGTCCATGTCGGCTTCTTCCAGGCCGAAGGCCTTGGCGTTTAACAGCGGGTGATCCGTGGGGCAGGCCGCAAGCGGATCGAGGCAGGACAGCAGGTGCCCGATATCTCTGTACCGGTAGACCAAGGCCTCGACCTTCGACTGCTTGCGCACCGACTCCTCGTCGCAGGGTTCGCAGACGCCTTCTTCCGGCGAGGGTTCGGCCCCCCGCGCCGGTTTTTCGGTAAGGCCCAGCTCAAATCCCTGGAAAAAAAACTGCCAGTCCTTTCCAACCGATTCGGGGTCTTGCTGCCATAACCGGTACTGTTGTTCAATGTATTCGGCGCTCCACGGGCCGGTATAGGTCATCTTCCCTCCTGCTTGTTACCGGAATTGCCGGTTTCCTCCGCCTAGTTGTAAATGAAAGCCCTCCCGCCCCTTACTCCCTCAGTGCCTCAGTCCCTCAGTCCCTTAGTGCCTCAGTCCCTTAGCCCCTCACCCCCGCAAAAGCGCCCTCGCCTGTTCGGCCGCCCGGTAGGAACTGCGCACCAGCGGCCCGGATTCCACCCAGGCAAAGCCGAGGGCCTCGGCAAAGTCTTTCAGGTGCGCAAAGGTTTCCGGCAGCACGTATTCGAACACCTCGATGTTTTCCGGCCCCGGCTGCAAATATTGTCCGATGGTTAAAATATCGACGTCCGCGGCCCGGATCTCCTGTATGGTTTCGTAAACTTCGGAAAGGCTTTCGCCTAGCCCCACCATAATCCCCGATTTCGTCAATTGGTCCGGCGCCATCGCATGAACGGCGCAAAACAGCGTAAGCGACTCGGCGTAATCGGCCTCGGGCCTTACTTCCGGATACAGCCGGCGCACGGTTTCCATGTTGTGTCCGATAATGCCGGGGCCGGCGTCCACCACCCGTTTGAGGGCCTCGCGGCTGCCTTTGAAGTCGGGGATCAGCACCTCGGTGGTGGTATCGGGGCACCTGCCGCGGATATGCTCGATGGTTTTGGCAAAATGGGCGGCCCCGCCGTCGGGAAGATCATCCCGGGTCACGGAGGTCACCACGGCATGGTCTAAGCCCATGGCCGCCACGGCTTCGGCCACGCGTTGCGGCTCATCTGCTTCCAGGGACACTGGCTTTTTGCCCACGCCGCAGAAAGCACAATTGCGGGTGCACCCGTCGCCCATTATCAGGAAAGTGGCATGCCCGGCCGGCCAGCATTCACCGATGTTCGGGCACCGGGCGGATTCACAGACCGTGTGCAGGCCGGATGCACGCTTCAAGCGGCAGATGGTGTCATAATTTTCGCCCCGGGGTGTTTTAACAGTGATCCACGGAGGCTTTTTCGGCGTATGCTTCCAATTCTTATTCGATTGATGCTGCATTATATCTCTTGGCAATCATTTGAATACCCGGGCAAATGTTTTTGTCAGGCACTCGATGACGGGATTCATCTCCACCGGCTCATTCAATGCCTTTGCCAGGCTGGTGACCGATTTGCCGTGCAGTCCGCAGGCCACGATGGCATCGAAAAAGGACAGGTCCGTATTGACGTTTACGGCAAAGCCGTGGCTGGAAATGCCGTGGGAATTCACCCGCACGCCGATGGCCGCAATTTTTCTGTCATCGACCCAGACGCCCCGGAAGCCGGCAAGCCGGCCGGCGGAAACCCCGAAGGCAGCCAACGTTTCAATCAACACCTGTTCAAGCCAAAACACATAGCTGTTAATATCGCCGCAGACCGCCGGCACGTCTATGATTGGATAGCCAACCAACTGCCCCGGGCCGTGAAAGGTGACATCCCCGCCGCGCTCGACCGTGCGGATGACCGCCCCCTTCGATTCCAACACCGGCCTTGGCACCAGAAAGTTCGTGTCATCGCCGCGCAAACCCACCGTATAAGTGGGCGGATGCTCCAGCAGCAGCAGGGTGTCGCCGATTTCATCGGCCGCCCGCATTTCAACCAACTGCTTCTGCAGCAGCATTGCCTCGTCATAGGGCACGGTGCCGAGTTGACGGATATCGAGTGGCCGCTTTTGCTGATCAGTTGGCTGAGTGGCTGCTGTCATTTAATTCAGTTTATTTAAGGAATTGATCATTCTTTTTCCAGCTCTGAACCGGCTTGCCGCAGGCAATGGCGCGCTGCTTTTCGCTTTAATCTTCCGGCCCTTGTTTTCTAAGGCGCATCAGGCGGGGGCATTCCTGCCCCCACCCCCGCTTTTGCCGCCCGATTCGACAAGGCATTTCTGTATAAATGTCCCCTAAGTCATTCAAAACACAGCGACTTTGATAGGGCGGGAGCCTCCCCCACCCAATGCGCCTAAGAAAACATACGGGCCTCCAGATAATATCGCTCAAAGCAGCCCCCCATCGCCTGCTCAGTCCCCGATCATCCCGGCATGTAAAATCCCCCGATATCTGTTTATTTGTCCCCGTATGCATAAAAATGGCCCGCCAGCGTAGGGCCGATAAGCGATAGCGCATCCGCCGGGCATTTGACGGATAAACGTTGCTTCCGTTTTCCAGAAGGCTGCCTGGACACCCCGGCGACAGGGCGTTGGGTTTCTGCAAGCGAGCATTGGGCCCGATTTCGTTATGCTTCTTAGACCTGAACTGAGCGATTTTCAAGTTTGCCGCAGATACAAGGAAGATGCAGACGAGCTATAGTGGACTATGCGAGGCTGCATCTGACGCAGTAGATGCGGTAAAATTGAAAATCGCTCAATTCAGGTTAGATGAAGCAGCGCCATAACATCGCCGACTGTTTGAGCGAAGCGAGTTTCGGCGATGCGGCGCTGCGAATCTTAGAAGCATAGAAATCGGGGACAGTGAGCGGCAGAAGCCCAACTCCCTGTCGCCCAGCAAGATTGCGAAACCGCTCCCGAACGCCTTTATTTGAACGCCTTTCTTTTCGATTGCCGGTTACCGATATCCATGGCTATTCCCGGATAAACTGCCGCATCACATAGGGCAGAATTCCGCCGTGCCGGTAATACTCGAGCTCAATGGGCGAATCGAGCCGGGTGACCACGGCAAAATCCCTTGCCTCCCCGCCGTTGCCTTTCACTTTGACCGTCAGGGACTGGCCCGGGGCAAGCCCATCGGATATGCCTTCGATGTCAAAGGTTTCCTCGCCGGACAGGCCCAGCGATTCCGGCCCCTCGCCTTCCTGAAACTGCAGCGGCAACACCCCCATGGCCACCAGGTTGGACCGGTGGATGCGCTCGAAGCTTTCGGCGATAACGGCGCGCACGCCTAAAAGCAATGTCCCTTTTGCCGCCCAGTCGCGCGAACTGCCCGAACCGTAGGCCTTGCCGGCCATGACGATCAGCGGCGTGTTATCCTCCTTGTATTTCATGGCCGCATCATAGATGGCCATCACCTCGCCGGTGGGCAGATACCGGGTCCAGCCGCCCTCCCGGTCCGGGGTCAGGCGGTTCTGGAGCCGGACATTGCCGAAGGTGCCGCGCATCATGACCTCGTGGTTGCCGCGCCGGGAGCCGAAGGAATTGAAATCGCCCTTTTCCACACCCTGATCGAGCAGGTACCGGGCGGCCGGGCTGTCGTCGGGTATGGCGCCGGCAGGCGAGATGTGATCCGTGGTGATGGTGTCGCCGAGCAGGGCCAATACCCGTGCCGATCGAATGTCCCGGCCTTCTGGCATTTCGGCCGACATGCCCGTAAAAAACGGCGGGGCCTTGACATACGTGGAGGTTTCGTCCCAGGCGTACCGCTTGCTTTCCGAACCCGGCAGGTTGCGCCACTTTTCATCGCCTTCATAGACATTGCTGTACCGGCTTTGAAACATCTGCGGCGACAGAAAATCCATCATTTCATCGATTTCCTGCTTATCCGGCCAGATGTCTTTTAAATACACGGGCTCGGCGTTGGCGTTATGGCCCAGGGGATCGGTTTCCATGTTCATGTTGACGGTGCCGGCCAGGGCATATGCGACCACCAGCATGGGCGAGGCCAGGTAGTTGGCCCGGGTCAGCGGGTTGATGCGGCCCTCGAAATTTCTGTTGCCGCTCAACACCGATGCCACCACCAGCCCCGTGTCCTCGACGACCTTTGCCACGTCGGCCTGCAGCGGGCCGCTGTTGCCGATGCAGGTGGTACATCCGTAGCCCACCAGGTGAAACCGGAGGGCTTCCAAATACGGCAGCAGTCCTGCGGCGTCGAGGTAGTCGGTGACCACCTTCGATCCCGGGGCCAGACTGGTTTTCACCCATGGCCGGACCTGCAGGCCGGCCTGGACGGCCTTTTTGGCCATAAGAGCGGCGCCGAGCAGCACCGTGGGATTTGACGTGTTGGTGCAGCTGGTGATCGCGGCGATGACCACCGAGCCGTGGTCCAGGTAAAAACTCTGAAACGGCCGGTTGACGGGCACGCCTTTTTCGTCCAGGGGTTTGCGTAGCACCATCCGGTGATCGGATTTTTCCGAATCGCCCATGGCCCCGCCTTCGTCTTCCCATTTTACGCCCTTGGTCTCCCGGGCTTCTTCGGCGGTAAAATAGTTCTCGAAATCGGCGTTGAAGGCCTGCTTCATCCGGGAAAGCGGAATGTGGTCCTGGGGCCGGATCGGGCCGGCCATGGAAGGTTCGACCGTGTGTAAATCCAGGTGCAGGGTATCGGAAAACGCCGGCTTTTCCATGTCTGGCGACCAGAACAGGGCCTGTTCGGTCAGATAAGCGCGGATCAATTCCACCTGCGCCTCGGAGCGGCCCGTAAAGGTCAGGTATTTCAACGTTTCTTCGTCAACGGGGAAAAACGTTGTCGTGGCCCCGAACTCGGGCGTCATGTTGGCGATGGTGGCCCGGTCCGGCAGGGTCAGGGAACTCAATCCCTCCCCGAAAAACTCGACGAACTTGCCCACCACGCCCTTTTCGCGCATCATTTTCGTCACGGTGAGCACAAGATCGGTGGCCGTGGCGTCGTCCCGCAACCGGCCGGTCAGCTCGAAGCCGATGACTTGCGGGGTGAGCATGTAATACGGCTGGCCGAGCATTACCGCTTCGGCCTCGATGCCGCCCACGCCCCAGCCGAGCACGCCGATGCCGTTGATCATGGTGGTATGCGAGTCCATACCCACCAGCGTGTCCGGGTACAACACCGGCTTTCCGTTTTCGGCATCCTCCATGACCACGCGGGCCAGGTATTCCAGGTTTACTTGGTGGCAAATACCGGTGGCCGGGGGCACGACGTTGAAATTGTGAAGACTTTGCTGCCCCCATTTCAGAAACGAATACCGCTCGCTGTTTCGCTCGTAATCCCTGACCGCGTTGACATCAAAGGCGGATGTGCAGCCGAACCGGTCCACCTGGACCGAGTGATCGATGACGAGATGGACCGGGATCCGGGGATTGATCTTTTTCGGATCGCCCCCGAGAGCCGCCATGGCATCGCGCATGGCGGCGAGATCAACCACCGAGGGGACACCGGTGAAATCCTGCATCAACACCCGCCCGGGCATGAAGGGCACATCGAATTTTTCTTCGACTTCCGGCCTCCAGCGAGCCAACTGCTGGACGTGGTCGGCGGTCACCAGCCGGCCGTCTTCGTTTCGGACCAGGTTTTCCAGCAGAATCCGAATGCTCACCGGCAGGGCCGCCAGGTCGATATCAAGACGATCTGCCAGTCTTTGCAGGCTGAAATAGTCACAGGTGCGATCGGCCACCCGAAGCTCGGATGCGGTCCGGAAGGAATCCTTGGCAGTCATGCATTTCCCCCGTAGATCGGATTATCGGTTTTCCATGGGTACGAACTCACATTCCGCCGGCCCGCAGTAATCGCCGACATATTCCGCCGAGGGGCGATAAAGCGCCGGTTTTTCCGCGGCTTCGGCAAACTGTTCCTCGATGATGTGGGCCACCCATCCGGCGCTTCTTGAAATGGCGAAAACCGGGGTAAACAGGTCCACGGGAATGCCCATGTAGTAATAAAGCGCCCCGCTGTAAAAATCGACATTGGGATAGATTTCGATCCCCTTTTTTTCCTTGAATGCCGCCACACCCTTTTCTTCCAGCCGGGTTAAAATATTGTACCACTTGGGGTCCTTGACCCGCCGGCCCATCCTTTCGACCATGGGCCCCAGGATAATGGCCCGGGGGTCTTTGGTTTTGTAGACGGCATGACCGAGGCCCATGATTTTTTCGCCGGCCGCCATCTTCTTTTCAATGTAGTCGTCCACGGCATCCGGAGAGCCGATTTCGATTAACATCTGCATCACCCGGGCGTTGGCCCCGCCGTGGAGCTCCCCGGAAAGCGAGCCCGCCGCACCGGAAATCGAGGCATACATATGGGCCCGGGTCGAGGCGATCTGGCGGGCGGAAAAGGCCGAGGCATTAAACGAATGTTCAGCATGCAGCACCAGGCAGGTGTCGAAGATGTGGGCGATCTCATCGTCGGCCACCTCGCCGGTGAGCATGTAGAGGAAATTGGCCGCATGGCTTAAATTCGGATCCGGGTCCAGTGGTTTTTTGCCGTTTCGGATCCGGTGCCAGGCCGCCATAATGGTGGCCGTTTTGGCGATGAGCTTCACCCCGATCCGAAGCTGATTTTCCCGGGTCAATCGGTCGGGATTTTCCTGATCATTGGCCAGAAGCGACACGCCGCCCTGGAGAATATCCATGGGCAGCGCATCGGCCGGCCGGGTCTGCAGGGCCCGGATCATGTCATTGGTGACGGTGCGTTCATCGGATAATTGCTGTTTGAAGTTTTCCAGCTCCTTTGCCTTGGGCAGGTGCTCATAGAGCATCAGGTAAGCGACTTCCTCAAAACTGGCTTTTTCCGCAAGATCGGTGATTGAATACCCCCGGTAGATCAACTTGCCGGCCTGGCCGTCGACCCGGCAGATCCGGGAGGAGGCCACGGTGACGCCCCGTAACCCCGTATCCTTTATGGATGTGTCCTCCGCTGTCATATTTGCTGTTGCCTCCTTTCACGACGTCTCTAGTTTTTCCGATTTCCGGCCGTAGAGAATATTTTCCAACTCCCCTTCCGGAAAAATGTTTTCCTCCCGGGCCACCTGCAACACGGTCCGATCGCTTTCATAAGCCTTCTGCGCGATTTTTGCCGCCCGGTCATATCCGATATGCGGCACCAGGTTGGTGACAACGGCCAGGCTTTGCTCGATATTGGCCGCACATTTTTCCTTGTTTGCGGAAACGCCGGCCACGCATTTCTCCGTCAGCATATCGGCCGTATTGGCCAGCAGTTCGATGGACTGGATCAGGTTATAGGCCAGCAGCGGCAGCATGAGATTTAATTCGAAATACCCGCCCGTGCCGCACCGGCCAATGGTGCTGTCGTTGCCGATGACCTGGGTGGCGGCCTGGATGGCCGATTCGCAGATTACGGGATTGACCTTGCCCGGCATGATCGAAGAGCCCGGCTGGACCGCCGGGATATTGATTTCGCCGAGCCCGCACCGCGGCCCCGATGCCAGCCACCGGATGTCATTGGCAATCTTGGTGATGGAAACGGCGATGGTTTTCAATGCCCCGCTGACCTCCACGCCGAAATCACAACTCGCCTGGGCCTCAAAATGATTTCCAGCTTCATAAAATTCAATGTCTATGGCCTCGGCGATATGCGATATCACGGTTTTGGCAAAATCGGGGTGTGCGTTTAACCCGGTGCCCACCGCCGTGCCGCCCAGGGGCAGTTCCAGCAGCCGGTCCCAGACGGCCGACAGCCGGTCAATGCCCAGCTCGACCTGCCGGGCGTAGCCGGAAAATTCATCGCCGAGGGTCATGATCACCGCGTCCTGCAGATGCGTACGGCCGATCTTTTCGATCCGGGAAAACGCCTCGGCCTTTTGCCCAAGCACCCGGCGCATCCGGTCCAGCACAGGGACAAGCTGATGCTGTAAGCCGATGGCCGCCGCGATATGAATGGCGGTGGGCACCACATCATTGCTCGACTGGCAGCAATTGACATGGTCGTTGGGGTGAACTGCGCCCTTGGTCTGCCTGTTGCCGGTCAAGATCTCGTTGGCGCGGGTGGCGATGACCTCGTTGGCGTTCATGTTCGTAGAGGTCCCCGAGCCGGTCTGGAACACGTCGATGACGAACTGATCGGCGTGGCTGCCCGCCCAGATTTCATCGGCGGCCCGGTAGACGGCATCGGCAATGTCGGCTCCGATCAAGCCGAGTTCACCGTTGACCCAGGCGGCGAATTTCTTGACCAGCGCAAGCGAGCGGATCAGCACCTGCGGCAGGGTCAGGCCGCTGACCGGAAAATTTTCCACCGCCCGCTGGGTCTGAGCACCGTAGTAGGCGTTTTCGGGCACGGAAACCGTGCCCAGGCTGTCGGATTCCTGGCGGTATGTCATGGTGAAATCATGTTTTCGCGGATTTATTGATGGCTTGCGCCGGCCCCTTGCTTAGCAATGTATCAATTTATAAATTTAAGCGTCCGTGGGCAAATCTGCAAACTCTGAACCATGAAGACCAAATGGAGTGCATCAGATTTTTCAAAACATTATTTTGTAAAGGCGCTCGACGTCCAGCCACTCCAGGGTCCGCCGGATCCCGGCAATATCAGCCCGGGCAAACCGCTGCGCGTCAATGGAATTCTCCTGATTGACGGCCACGGCCTTGAGCAATTTAGGTTACACAATCAAGCGCAAACCCCAACGATTCTCTCGGCTCGTATAACAAACCAATGTTTCGCCGGTTGCAGGGCGCATTCGACAAACTTCGGATTTGGAATTAAATTCTTGCCAATACTGGACATACAGCAGCCGCATTCAACGGCATCATCGCCATAACAGGAGGTTCGACTTGATTTACGAATTTGACGTTGTCGTCGTCGGCGCCGGCGGCGCCGGATTGTTTGCCGCGCTCGAAGCGGGCAAGCGCGCCAAGACCGCCGTTCTTTCCAAGGTCCATCCCATCCGCAGCCATACCGGTGCCGCGCAGGGTGGCATTTGCGCGGCCCTGGGAAACGTGGAGGAGGACCAACCGGAATGGCACGCCTTTGACACGGTTAAGGGCGGCGATTACTTAGTCGATCAGCAGGCGGCATTGATCCTGGCCGAAGAGGCGGTGCACGCGGTCTATGACCTGGAAAACCGGGGGCTGCCTTTCAACCGGACGCCGGAGGGCCGAATCGATCAACGCCGGTTCGGCGGCCACACCCGCAATTTCGGCGAAGCGCCGGTGCGGCGGGCTTGCTATGCCGCCGACCGGACCGGGCACATGATCCTGCAGACCCTGTACCAGCAGTGCATCAAAAAACAGGTAAAATTCTTCGACGAATTCCAGATCGTCGACGTGATCATCGAGGGCAACCAATGCCGCGGCATCGTGGCCGTGGAGCTGGCCACCGGCGAGGTCCATATCCTAAAGGCCAAGGCCACCCTTTTTGCCACCGGTGGCTTCGGCCGCCTGTTTCAAATCACATCCAACGCCTATGCCAACTCCGGCGACGGCCCCGCCCTGCTGGCGCGCCGGGGTGTGCCCCTGGAAGATATGGAATTTTTCCAGTTTCACCCCACCGGCATCTACAACCTGGGGGTGTTGATCTCCGAGGCCGTGCGGGGCGAAGGCGGAATGCTGCTAAACGGCAACGGCGAGCGCTTCATGGAGCGCTACGCGCCCACGCTGCTCGATCTGGCGCCGCGAGACATGGTATCGCGGGCCATATTGACCGAAATCAAAGAGGGCAACGGCATCCGGGGCGACCGGAAAATCGATGACTACGTATTGCTGGACGCCACGCAAATCGGAAAAGACACGCTTGACGCCAAACTGCCCGAAATCAGCGGGTTCTGTCGGACATATCTCGACATCGACCCGGCGGAAAACCCGATTCCCGTCCAGCCCACCGCCCATTACGCCATGGGCGGCATCCCGACCGATATTCACGGCCGTGTCCGGGCCGACGGGCAAGGCGGCTTTTACCAAGGCCTCTATGCGGCAGGCGAATGCGCCTGCGTTTCGGTTCACGGCGCCAACCGGCTGGGCACCAACAGCCTTCTCGATCTGGTGGTATTCGGCAAGCGCGCCGGCATCCACGTAGGCGATTACGCCGCGCAATCCGATATGCCGACGGTAAGCCAAGACGCAGCCGATGCAGCACGGCAGAAAATCGCCGCACTGACCGACGGCAAAAAAGGCCATCACGGGGGCCATCTCCGGGAAAAAATGCAGTCGACCTTGATGGCCGACGTCGGCGTCTACCGCAATGCAACCGACATGGCATCGGCGGTGGAAACGCTGCAATCCCTGCGCAAACAATTCGGCGAAGTCCGGGTCTCCGATACGAGCCGGGCGTTTAACACGGATTTGCTGGAAGTTCTCGAACTCGACAACCTGCTCGATCTGGCCCTGATTACGGCCGAATCGGCCAAAAACCGCCGGGAAAGCCGCGGCGCCCATTCCCGGGCGGATTATCCGGACAGGGACGACGCCGGCTGGTTGCAACATACCCTGGCCCGCCTGGAAAACGGCGGGGTCCGTATCGAGTACATGGATGTCGATACATCGAAATGGACGCCCAAGCCCAGAAAGTACTAAGTGAGGTAAGCAATGAAGATCACTTTACATATCGCCCGATACAACCCGGAAACCGATGATGCGCCCTATACCCGGGCCTATGAAATCGATGCCGGACCCACCGACCGGCTGCTCGATGCCCTGATGCACGTCAAAAATTTCGTGGATTCCACATTGAGCTTTCGCAAAAGCTGCGCCCACGGCGTATGCGGTTCAGATGCCATGCAGATTAACGGCAAGGAACGGCTGGCCTGCAAGACGCTGATCAAAGACTTGGCCGACAGCGACGGGGCAACGATAACTATTGAACCGTTGCGCCATTTCCCTGTCCTGCGGGACTTGATCGTCGATCAAACCAATTTCTTCGAAAAATACCGGTCGGTCCAGCCGTATCTGATCAATGACGAGCCGCCGCCGGAAAAAGAACGGATCCAATCGCCTGAACAACGGGCGCAGTTAGATGATTCGACCAACTGCATCCTCTGCATGTCCTGTTTTTCGGCATGCCCGATATTCGAAAAAAACCCCGGTTTCATCGGTCCGGCCGTTATCGCCCAGGCCCACCGGTTCAACGAAGACAGCCGGGACCGGGGATTTGAACAGCGACTCGATGTGCTCGACACCCCCGACGGCGTCTGGTCCTGTGAAAACCACTTCGAATGCACCAAATGCTGCCCCCGCGGCATCAAGGTCACCAAGCGGATCAACCAGACGGCCAGGCGGATAAAAGCGAATAAGGGATGAACTGCGAAACACGCGAAAGAATTTTCCCGGTTATCCAAAATATTCCAGTTCATAATTTTGTATTCTGAATGGAAAGCATCCTGAACTGCCCTGTCCTAACAAAAAAGCAACTTGCTACGTCCGTCATGCCTGCGAAGGCAGGTATCCAGGGTTTTCTTGCCGCCCGGAAAACTGGATGCCCGCCTTCGCGGGCATGACAGACGAGGCGGTGCCCCTTTTGGGATATTTAATGGCCTGCCGAAAGTTTTCTTGTTTAAAATGAACCAATACTTGGAGTCTTCCGGACAACCAAGAAATATTTTCCTTTATTTCGCGTATTTCGTCGTTTATTTTTCCGGTACCAACAACGGCGGCGGGGGGTCGCCTGCCGGCACGAAGACCAGGGCCGCCGAATTCATGCAGTATCGCTGGCCGGTCGGCTCGGGGCCGTCGGCAAACACGTGGCCGAGATGCGATCCGGAAAGCGAGTCCACGACTTCAATCCGTTTTGAAAACAGGCCTTTATCATAGATGTAGACCACCGCATCAGCGGCGATGGGCCGGGTAAAGCTCGGCCAGCCGGTGCCGGAGTCGAACTTGTCCTCCGAGTGAAACAGGGGCTGGCCCGTTGCAGCCGAATAATAAATCCCTTCCTGCTTGTTGTCATGGAGGGGGTTGTCAAAGGCCGGCTCCGTTCCGGATTTGCGCAGAACACGAAACGGTTCGTCCGTCAGGCGGCGGCGCCACTTCTCTTCGGCCATCTGCACCGGAAAGGAAATCGCCGCATCAGGGGGATGAATGACGCGCTGATCCGGTTCATACGCCCCGGTTTCCGCCGTCAGCGGTCGGCCGGAGACGGTGATGCCGGAAACCAAATCCGAAACAATTTCGGAGGCGGCTTTCCAGTTTTTCACACGGGTTTCGCTCACCTGCCCCGCCGCGGTGCCGGTGCCGGTTGGCCCCCAGAGTTGCCGCAGCCGGCTGTCTCTGCCGCAACGGGACCGGTAAAATTTATACCGGATGGGATGCTGACGGTAATAGTTCTGATGGTAGGCCTCGGCCGGGTAAAACGCTTCCAGGGGCGCGATTTCGGTGGCCACCGGTTCGGAAAACCGGGATGCGATTTCTTCTTTGCTTTTTTCCGCCAGCTTTTTCTGCTGCTCATTGTGATAAAAAATCGCACTCCGGTACTGGCTGCCGCGGTCGCAGAACTGGCCGCCGGCATCTACGGGATCGATATTGCGCCAAAACACTTCGAGCAGCCGAGAATAGTCGATTTTGTCCGGGTTATAGGTCACCTGGAGGGATTCGGCATGACCGGTATTGCCGGCACTGACCTGTTCATAGGTGGGCTCGGCCACGTCTCCGCCCGCATACCCCGCCTCCGTGGAGACGACGCCGTCGAGCTTGTCAAAAGGCGGCTCCATGCACCAGAAACACCCGCCGGCAAAGGTGGCTTTGGCCGCACCGGCGCGCCCCTGTCCGGCCACCGGCATTGCCAATACGACAAAAAGCGTCAGAAAACTGGATATATATTTCATGGTCTTGCCTCCTGATTTCAGGGCCGAAAATCCTGCGAAACGGAGCGATTGAGCCGGCCTGTCTGATAGCCTTCCAGGTCCATGGTGATATAGAGAAAACCGATTCTCCTTAATTCCTCAATAATACGCAGCCGGCGATCGGGTTTCAACAACCGGGAAAATTCCGCCGGCCGCACTTCGATTTTTGCCGTATCCCCGAAATGCCGGACCCGGAAGCCGTGAAAACCGAGGGCAGCCAGGACATTTTCCGCTGATTCAATCATTTCCAGTGCATCCACGGTAATCGGCCGGCCATAGGGAATCCGGGACGCCAGGCATGCCGCCGCCGGCTTGTCCCAGTTGGGCAGCTCCATTTCCCGGGAAAGTTTTCGGATATCGGCCTTGGTCATTTGCGCCTCCATTAAGGGCGCCACGAAGCCCATCTCGTCCGCCGCCTGTAAGCCGGGGCGATAATCGGCCAGGTCATCGACATTGACGCCGTGGGCGGTGGCGGCAAAACCGTATCGATCCGCCAGAGCCTGGACCTCGGAGAAAATGATGCGCTTGCAGGTATAGCAGCGGTCGGCCGTATTGGCCCGAAACTCCGGAACTTCGAGCTCTTTTGTGTTGACCGTCTGATGATCGACATCGAGACGTTGCACGAGCTTGACCGCCTCATTCATTTCGGATCTGGGCTGCAGGGCGGATACGGCAGTAACGGCCATGACGTTTTCCCCGAGGTATTGGCGGGCGGCTGCCAGCAAAAACGTGCTGTCCACCCCGCCCGAAAAGGCGATGACCATGGACGGGTACCGCTGGAGATATTGTTTCAGATGCTGTTGTTTCTCTGTAAGCGAAAGATGCGTCATTGTTTGTCGTCGATCCCCCGTAATCATGAAGATATCGATTGCCTGTGAGCCCAAAACCGCAAATGGCAACGATTGGAAAAAACTGTTTACAAAAAAAAGCGGTTCAGATATACAATTGTTCCTGCAGTTTTGCCCATTATAATGAATTTATCCATAAATGCCAAATATTTTACCGCAACTTACAGAGGGGTTGATATGGGAAAAAAAAGCTTGACCAAATCGACAACCAAAAAAAAATCCACCAAGAAATCCACCAAGAAAAAAACGGCCGAGGCCTCTGCAAAACAATCCGGCACCAGTGCCAATACGAAAAAATCGACCACAAAAAAACCGACGATAAAATCCTTGCGGAAAAGGCATTTCGGTGATTGGGCCCCGCAAACCCTTTACACCCCCGCACCGGACAAGGAGTATGAAAACAATTTCGCCGCACCGCCAAGCCTCGAAGGCAAAGGCAAAACCGCAAAACAGGCCCTGCTGACCAAGCAATTCGATGAAGGCAGCGCAAAACCCAAAAAAGCGGCGCCCAAAAAGAAAACTTCCCCAAAATCCGAAACCAAAGGCAGCAAAAAAGCAGCGCCCAAGAAAGAATCTGCCCAAAAGGAAACAAAAACGGCCGCCAAAAGCCAAAAAAAGAAAGCCCCGGCCGCAAAAAAGGCCCCGAAAAAATCCGTGACCCGGAAAGAGCTCATCGGGCTCCGGTTCGGTGCCTGGACTCCGGAAAAACTTTTCAAGCCGGAAGCCGACGCGGCATCGGAGGGCCTTTTCACCGCACCGCCCGCATTCGAGGCTACTGACAAGTCCCTGCTGTTCAAACAGTTCGATTTAAGCGCCCCCGACGACACCCCTAAAGCCGAGGCGGCCGAGCCCGCACCGGAACCGCCACCCGTAAAAGAAGAAACAACGCAAAAAGTCGAAAAAAAACCGGAAAAGGAACCGGTGCCCGTCGAAACCCTTCTCAAAATGCAGTTCGACACCTGGAGCCCGGAAAAGCCCTTTGCACCGGCACCCGATCCGGCGGCGGAAAGCCGGTTTACCGCCCCGCCGGCTTTCGAAGGACAGGACAAGGCCCTGCTGCTCAAACAATTCGACCTGAGCGTGGCCGAGACCGCCAAAGAAACACCGGCCCAACCCGCGCCGGAACCTGAACCCGCTTTCGAACCGCAACCCCCGGAAAGCGAAAAACCCGAACAAGCCCCGGCAGAGGAACCGACTCCGGAAGCTGCGCCGACCGCCGCCGAAGCTCAAGACCCGGAAACCACGAAAAAAAGGGCCGAAGCCGCCGCGGAATCCGAAGCCGAACCGGCAGCCAAAACCGCAGCCCCGCAGACCGATGAGGCGGCCGAAAAGCCGAAACCGGAACCGACGGCCCAGGCCATGCCGACGCCGGAGAAACCGCAATCAAAAGACACGGATAAACCGAAGCGAGAAAAAGTAGACCGCGGCGGCCCGTCCGGCGGCGGTTCGGGCGAGCCCCCGGAGCCGCCAAAGCCGCCGGTTGATGAGGGGAAAGAACCCATGGGCACCGGCCTCAAGATCGTCATTGCCACGCTGGGAATTGTTTTTGCCCTTATCATTGCCGCCAGTGCTACCAACTTTCAGAAATACTATATCAAGTCCACCGAAGACGGCGTTGAAATCTGGCGCGGCGATTTCTCGCCCCGCGGCAAACACAAGGTGGTCACCCTGGCCGGTGCGCAAGCACCGGAGAAAATAAAGGATGTCTACAGCCGGAATAAGCCGCTGTCGCTTGCTTTCAATTATTACATGGACAAAGCCGATGCATTGTCCGGGGCCAAGGACCTGGTAGATTTTAAAGCCATCAAGCACTACCTGGAAAAGGCCAAAGGCTACGCCACCACCAACCAGCAGCGCAACATGGTCATCCACCGGTTAAACGGCATTTCCGCCATGATGCTGATGTACAAGGCCGACGTGGCGGCGGAAAAGCAAACCGAGCAGGGCTATGAAAAAGCGCTGGATTTCTTGGAAGACGCCAACAAGCTGAACCTTCCCTCGGATCAGCAAAAAGCGGTAAACGAGAAAATCGCCGAAGTACAATCCGCCATGAAATCCCTGGAAGCCGAGCCATCCGCCGAGCCGGCAGATGGCGAGGCGAGCGAAAAACAAACGCCCGAAGCCAAACAGCCGGCAACCGAGACGGAAGGCAAAACCCAAAAGCCGGAAAAGCCGTCCGGAAAAGAAACCGACAAAAGCGAAAAGTCCGACAAACCGTCCCAAACTATGGAAAAACCGGCAGCAAAAGATCAGCCAAAACAACCCGAAACCGAAGATTCAGCCCGACCGGACGAAACGGATGACGATACCGGCCGCCAACTCTGACGGCAAGCCGTATTTAGATATGTAATTTCGGCAAAATGGACAATCACCCGTAAAGGTGACACATCACCCAGTGCTCGCCGCCTTGCTCGACATACCCCGGCGGGCTCTGGCGGCAGACCGGCATGGCCTCCGGGCATCTGGGATGAAACCGGCAGCCAGGGGGCGGGTCGGCCGAGGAAGGGGTTTCGCCCCGGATGACGGATTGATCCACCCGTTTGCCGCCGGCCACCGGCACGGCGGCGATCAGGGCGCGGGTGTAGGGGTGAAGGGGGCGTTCAATGATATCTGCCGTGTTTCCGGATTCCACGATCCGGCCGAGGTACATGACCGCCACCCGGTCGGCGATATTGCTGACCACGCTCAAATCATGGGAAATAAACAAGTACGACAGGTGATGCTGCTCCTGCAGGGTCTGGAGCAGGTTGATTGCCTGGGCCTGGATGGAGACATCCAGGGCGCTGACCGCCTCGTCGCATATGATCAAATCCGGCCGCATTGAAACGGCGCGGGCGATATTGATCCGCTGGCGCTGCCCCCCGGAAAACTCGTGGGGAAAACGGTAGATCACATCCCCGCTCAGTCCCACCTCCCGCATCAACCGCTCTGCATGGGCCTTCTTGGACTCCCGGAGCATTTTAAACTGAACTAACCCCTCGGTGACGATATCCATCACGTTCATCCGGGGGTTTAAAGACGACAGCGGATCCTGAAAAATCACCTGGATCCGGCGCCGCAGCCGGTTCATCTGCTTGCGGCTCAATGCCGGTATCGATTTTCCCAAAAACCGCATGTCACCGGCCGTGGCCGCCTCAAGGCCCAGCAGGGTCCGGCCCAGCGTGGTCTTGCCGCAGCCCGACTCGCCGACCAGGCCCAGGGTTTCATTGGTGTTCAAAGTCCACGACACGCCGTCGACCGCCCGGACATAGTGCTTTTGGCGGGAAAAAATACCGCGCTTTACGGCAAACCAGGTCTTGAGGTCCTTGACCGCCAGAAGGGGCTGTTGCCCCGGGTCCTGCCAATCGGGTTCATGATGGGTTTTGGATTTAGGTGGCATAGGCATCGTTTATCGATCCGGTTTGGTCCCTTAAAAAACAGGCGGCATACTGGTTGTTTCCGCAATCAAACAGCACCGGCACCTCCCTGCGGCAGCGGTCGAAAGCATGGGGGCACCGCGCTTGGTAATTGCAGCCTTCGGGATAGTCAAAAGGCGACGGCACCTGACCGGGGATATCGGTCAGGCGCCGCCGGCCCGCCGAAAGTTTAGGAATGGCCAAAAGCAGCCCCGTGGTATAGGGATGGGCCGGGTGATTAAAAATATCGGCCAACGATCCGGTTTCCACAATTTTGGAGGCATACATCACCACAACCCGGTCACACATCTCCCAGATCGCCCCCATGTCGTGGGTAATCAACAACAGAGAGGTTTCATTTTCCTTCATCTTTTTGATCAAGCCAAAAATCTGGGCCTGGGTGGTGACGTCAAGGGCGGTGGTCGGCTCGTCGGCAATGATTAAGGAAGGCGAAAGCATCAAGGCCATGGCGATCATAATCCGCTGCTGCATCCCCCCGGAAAGCTGGAACGGGTAGGCATACATCCGCTCTTCGGCGTCGGGAATCCCGACGTTTTTCAGCCAGCTCAGCCCGTAGCGCCAGGCCTCGGCTTTCGAGATATCCCGGTGAAACCGGATGCCCTCGACCATCTGGTGCCCGATGCGGTGCAGCGGCGACAGGGCGGAAAGCGGCTCCTGAAAAATCATGCTGATGGCATTGCCGCGGATTTGCCGCAGAAATGCCGGTTTCTGCCGCAGCAGGTCCCGGCCGGCATACCACACCTGCCCGGTTTCAATCCGGCCCGGCGGCGATGGAATCAAGCGGGTCGCGGCCAGGGCGGTGACCGATTTGCCGCACCCGGATTCGCCCACCAGGCCGAGACTTTCGCCTTTACCGATGGCAAAAGAGATATCGTCGACGGCCTTAAACCGCCCCTCATCCGTATCAAAACCCACGGAAAGGTTTTGGATCTCCAGTAGTTGTTTTTCCATGGCAAACCGTGCTTATATGGATTTATTGTAACCGAGTGTACTGTTTCGGATCATAGGCATTGCGGATGCCTTCGCCGACAAACACCCCGAGCAGCATGACCGTAAAAAGGGCCAGCGAGGGGTATAAAATCAGCCACCAGGCCCACCGGTACTGCTGGGCTTCAAACAGCATCTCCCCCCAGCTCGGCGTGGGCGGGGGCATGCCGAAGCCGAGATAATCGAGAGCGGCAAGTGCTCCGATGGCACCGACCAACAGAAACGGAAAAAAAGTAATCACCGGCACCAGCGCATTGGGCATGATATGCTTGAAAATAATCTTGTACGCCGGCACCCCCATGCACTTTGCGGCCTCCACAAACGGCCGTTTTCGCAGGCTTAAAAACTCGGCCCGCATGTAATAGGATATACCAATCCAGTTAAAAAGTCCGTAGACAATCAAAAGTAGCACAAAACTGCGGCCGTAGATCGATCCCATCAGGATCATGACATACAAAAACGGCAGGGCGTTCCAGATTTCGATCATGCGCTGGGCCGTGATATCAAACTTGCCCCCGTAGTAGCCCTGGACGGCCCCGGCGACCACACCGAGCGTCATGGAGGTCCCGACCAGCAGCAGACCGAAGCTCAGGGCGATCCGCAGCCCGTAGAGCAGGCGGGACAGCACGTCGCGCCCGGCAGCATCAATACCCAGCGGGTGGCCGGCGACCGGGGGATACGGGAACCGGACATCGGCCTTATGAAATGACACCTGATACTGGCGTTCATTGACAATAACCCGATGGTCTTCGACTGGGGTTTCAAATCGTTCCCGGGCCAGGCTGGTTACCAGCTCGCGGTCGCTTGCCGACATCTGACGCCACAACTCCGGCGGAGGCGACACGGGGTCGAGGTGCTTGTCAAACACCACCTTTTCCGCGGCGTTCCGGCGCGGATGGATTTCACGGAAAATCAGGCGCAGCGTTTCCGGGGGATCGGAGCGGGGCCGGTAGGTGGACAGTGCGACTTCGGCGGTCCGGCCACCGGCATAGCCGATCCGGAACTGCTGGTAAGGGGCTTTTTGGTTGGCAAACCTTCGTTTCAGCGCGTCCCGAAACGGTTCCGGAAATTCAAAATACCGCCGTAAATCGGTACCCACAAGCGCTTCTTCGGATTTTCCGGCAAAAAAGGAAAAAAAATTGGACTGCACCACGGTATAATCCGGGCGGATATCGACCGTGCCCACCCGCGGCACGGGGTTTAACCGGACGCCTACCGTATCGGAAACGGCAATGGTTTCCGGCCGGATGCTTTCGAGGGGCCCATAGGGGTGCGGAGGGAAAATCATGTAGTTGCCGGAGTTTTCGGCAAACACGTCGGCCTTTTCCAGTTGCTTGTAGTCCGGCCGCGTCTGCCGGCCGTTGTCTAAAAACACATCCTCGGCATGATAGCGGACCAGCGGAAAGTAGGATTTGCCTTCGAAATGGACATACAGCGGCACGCCGTTGCACAGCAACTCGGAAAACAGGCTGAGCCCATATAGGATCACAAGCAGCCAGAACGAATAATAGGCGCGCTTCATGGCGCGAAAACGCCTGAGCCGCTTTTTGGTCACCGGGTTGGTAAAAATTTCCATTCTCGTATCCGCTCAGCCCAATATCGCTGCATTTGCATCCGGCAAATCACTGTTTCTGAAAATTAATGCGCGGATCAATGAGCACATAGCAAAAATCGGCCACGATGTTGCCCAAAAGCCCCAAAATAGAGGTCAGCGCCAAAATTCCCATAAACACCGGGTAATCCCGACCCACAATCGATTCCAGGCTCAATCGCCCCATGCCGGGGATTTCAAATACCTGCTCGATGATGACAGAGCCGGCAAACATGACTGTCATGATGCCGCTGATGCCCGTGGCGATGGGAATCAACGCATTGCGCACGGCATGGCCCCAGACAGCCCGGCGAAAGGTTCCTCCCTTGGCCAGCACGGTCCGCACGTAATCCCGGCTGATCTGCTCAATCAACGAATTTTTCATCAACAGGGTCAGCACGGCAAAATTGCCAATGATATAGCAAAGCACCGGCAGGCACATGTGCATGAAAATATCACTGATTTTTCCGAAAAGGCTTAAACTGGCATAATTGTCTGAATGAAACCCGGCAATGGGGAAGATATCCCACAGCCCCTCGACGGTGCCGCCCAGAAGCATCTTTAAAATCATGCCGAAAGCAAAGGGCGGGATGGCATAGCCCACGAAGACCACAATGCTGGAGGCCACATCAAAAACGCTTTCATGTTTTAATGCCTTTACAATGCCCAGCGGGATACAGATGACATAGGACAGTACAAAACCCGTGACCCCGAAAACCAGCGACACCTTGAAACGCTCCTTGATCAACTCCCAGGCGGTTTTGTTGGGATACCGGTAAGACGCCATCTGCATGCCGATGCGATCGGTGACCAGCCAATTCCAGTACCGTTTGTACACCGGTTGATCAAAGCCGTAATAGGCCTCGATTTCCGCGCGCTGTGTTTCCGAAACGGTTCCCGCGCTGCCCTGCCCGCCGCCGGTTTCAGATGCACCAATGGCCTTGATTTCCATGATGGCCTGCTCCACCGGTCCGCCGGGAACAAACTGAATCAAGACAAAACAAAGCACGGTGATGCCGATAAACGTCGGAAACACCAGCAACAAGCGTTTTATGAAATAATCGAGTCGCTCCATGAAACAATCCCGTTGGCGTTGGGCAACAACCGCGGTAGAGGCGGCCTGAAAAGACAATAGGATTTATGTAACGCATCGGTCCTTGCTTTTCAAGCCCATAAACGGCCGCAAGCGATGCGATACGGGTCGTATGATTTTCAGGGCGGTCCGGCAGCAAATCGTTCGAAAAGGCAGGTCCTTGGTTTTGTTTGACAATCCTGCGTTTTTAACGCAATATAAGATATCTACAAACCTCCAAACAAACATACTTTCCGCATGCAAACCCCTGTGAGAAATACGCCGAATCCATCCGGCCCCGGCAACTGCGAATCCGTTGTGGACCTCGACGAAGTTGCTGTTGCCAAAAACGCAGTTGACCCGACAGGATCGGGTGGTGCGGGGGGAGTTCATCGCTTTGTCAAGGCGGATATGCAGCTGGTCATGCGGCTGAGCTTCACCGTGGCGGGCGCGGCCTATTGCCTCTTTCATATGCGCGCACCGCTGCTGCTGAGCCGACCGGTTCTGCTGGCGGTAAGCGGCCTGTTCGTTTTTTCGTATCTTTTTTTCCACTACATGGCCAGCACCCGGACCCATGCAGCCCACCGCACCCGGCGGCTTTTTCTGCTTGACGCGGCAGGCAGCCATATGCTCTGGCTGCTTGATCCCGCCAGTCCGGCGCCGATGATGATGATGATCATGGTCACCGCCCTTGGCAACAGCGCCCGTCACGGCTTTCTGGTTTTCCGGCCGCTGTTTCGCATCACCATGGTCACCGCCCCGCTGGTGTATTTCGCCCGCGTCCGGATCGTCGGTTTTGATCCCAATGCGCTGCTTTTCGTGGCCATGGGCGCCTTTCTGCTGATCTACACCTATATTCTGAGCCGATACAACCACAATCTGCAACGCCATGCAGAACAGAAAGCCAACGATCTGGTCTATACCAATGCCCGTTTGAAAAAGACCGGCGAGGCGCTGCAGGACAGCGAAGCCCGATACCGGAGCATGTTTGAAAACAGCAGCACGCCCACGGTGCTGATCGAAACCAACATGCGGATCACCATGGTGAATGCAAAGTTCGAAGAACTGACCAAATACAGCAAAAACGAGCTGTGCAACAAAAAACGGCTGACCGAATTTATCTTTCAGCAAGACTTATACCGCATCAAACGCTTCCACGCCCGGCGCCGGTCCATGGGCGGCATCGCTCCCACCGAATATGAATGCCAGCTCGTGGACAAGTACCAGAAGATCAAGCACGTCATCATCCAGTTCAGCGTGACATCCTGGCACGAACGCATTATTGCCACCCTGATCGATATCACGTCCCGCAAGCATGCCAAGGCCGCTTTGCAGAAATACAACGCCCGGCTCCAGGACGTCGCCCGAAAACTCCAGGAAAGTGAACTGCGCTACCGGAGCCTTTTTGAAAACACCGGCACCGCCACCATCCTGGTGGAAAAAAACATGCGCATTTCCATGGCCAACACCAAGTTTTCGGAATTAACCGGCTATGACAAGGCGCAGGTCACCGATCAGAAACGGTTGACCGAATTCATTGAACGCAAAAACCTGTTCAGAATCCGCCGGTATCACACGCGGCTCAAAAAACAGGGGCTGCCGATGCCCAATGAATATGAATGCCTGCTCGTGGACAAAAACAAGGGGATGCGGCATGTGGTGATGACCGTCCATTCGCCGGTGGGCATGCAAAGCAGTATCGTGTCCTTTTTTGACATCACCAAACGCAAAAAAGCCGAAGCCGCGCTCCAGCTGGCGCACCAGCAACTCCAGCAAATGGCCGTATCCGACGAATTGACTCAGGTGGCCAACCGCCGTCGGTTCGATGAATGCTTAAATCGGGAATGGCGCCGGTTACAACGGGAAAACCGCCCTCTGGCGCTGATTATGTGCGATGTGGACTGTTTCAAGGCATACAATGACACGTGCGGGCACCAGGCCGGCGACAAGTGCCTCCGGGCCATCGCCGATGCCATCCGCGCCAATGTCAAGCGCGCCATCGATGTCGTGGCCCGCTACGGAGGAGAGGAATTTGCCATCATCATGCCGAATACGGATGCCGAAGGGGCCGTCAAAATCGCCGAAAACACGCGCATCGCGGTTGAACACCTCAAACTCGCCCACCCGGATTCCTCGGTTTCGGCTTTCGTTACTTTAAGCCTCGGCGTTTCGAGCAGAATCCCCACCTCCGATCAGGGGCCGGAACGGCTGATCAAAGATGCCGACAACGCCCTTTATACCGCCAAACAAAAGGGCCGCAACCGCACCGTTTTAGGCTGGCCGGGCGAAGGCGGCGACCCGGGCCATGCCACATGGGCCGACAACGTGATCCGGATCAGTTGAGCCGGCGAAAAAAAGAAAACGGCGACACCCTGTGGGGACAGGGTGTCGCCGTTTTCTGATGAACGGACAAAATGGGTAAAACTGATGATTTCGTAAAAATTAGCGCTTGGAAAACTGGAAGCGGGCCCTTGCACCGCGCTGACCGTATTTTTTCCGCTCCTTGGTGCGCGGATCGCGTTTGACCAAGCCGGCCTTTTTCAGAATCTGCCGGAAATCGGGGTTCGACTGGAAAAGCGCCTTGGTAATCCCGTGCCGGATGGCCCCGGCTTGGCCCAGAACGCCGCCGCCGCGGACATTGATCTTGATATCGAATTCCCCGACGGTATTGGTCAATTCAAAGGGCTGCATCATCATTTCCCGGGCCGCATCCAGGCCGAAGTACTGATCCACGGGCTTGTTGTTGACGATGATTTCGCCGCTGCCGGGCGTTAACCATGTTCTGGCAACCGCCATTTTCCGTTTACCGGTTGCATAATAAACGAATTCTGCCATTTATCCCCCAGTCTGATTATCTGATATTGAATTGCAACAATTAAAGTGTCAATACTTCCGGCTGCTGGGCCTGATGCGGATGCTGATCGCCCGCATAGACTTTGAGCTTCTTGTTGAGATTGCGGCCCAGCCGGTTTTTGGGCAGCATGCCCCGAACGGCAAACCGAATCAAATCCTCCGGCCGCTTTTCCCGAAGCTTTTCAGCGGTGATGGATTTCAACCCGCCGATATAGCCGCTGTGCCGATAATACATTTTCTGGCTCCATTTCCGCCCGGTCAGCCGCACCTTGTCGGCATTGATCACGATGACGAACTCGCCGGTATCCACGTGCGGCGTAAACATCGGGTTGCGCTTGCCGCGTAAAAGCGAAGCCACTTCCGTTGCCAGTCTGCCAAGGACCATGTCCTTTGCATCGACAACATACCACTTCCGATCCACTTCATTCTGCTTGGCGCTTTTCGTATATTTTTTCAATGTCCTCACTCCTATGCGAAAATTAATTTGGCATTTGTAACCAAAACCCGTACAACTGTCAAGAAAAAAACAGCGATTTGAACCGCGGATACAAGCCGTCGCAAAAGCGGGCCCTGTTTCGGATTCACGCGTCAGGAAAGGAAGTGATCATGACAGATTTGGAAATCGAGGTCAAATTCTATATTGCCGACCCCCAAACAATCCGGCAGCAGCTCGATGCCCTTGGCGCGGTTTTTACAGACCGTTGCACGGAAAACAATATCCGATTTGAGGATGCGGGCCGGTCATTGATTGAAAAAAACGCCCTGCTCCGGCTCCGGCAAACCGATACCGCCTGTATTTTAACCTACAAAGGCGAGCCCCCCGACACCTCCGAGGCCCCTGCCGGGTTTAAAACCTACCGGGAATGGGAGGTCACGGTAGACGATTTTGACGCCATGTACCGGATTCTGGGCGCTATCGGGTTTGCGCCGGCCCAGCGGTACGAAAAAATCCGGGAAACCTACGTCCTGGCCGGGGCCACCGTCTGCATAGACCATATGCCCTACGGCGATTTCCTGGAAATCGAGGGGCCGCCCGGCGCCATCCGCCGGATGGCTAAACAGCTCGGGCTGGACTGGCACGAACGTATCCTGGAAAACTATCTGGCCATTTTCGACCGGCTCAAGGCCGAATGCCACCTAAATTTCCGGGACGTAACATTTGAAAATTTCAAAGACGTAGAACTGGATTTCAGCCGCTACGCCGCCCGCTTTACCGCCGGCGGCGGAACGTAACGAAGAAAAAATCGCTTTATAAACAAACCCTTATTTTGTCGCCGCGTCCTTTACGGAAATATCCGGCCGCATCGCCGCCATTGACTGAAATTTCGAGCATATCGCCGCTGCCGATGATCGCCAGGGGCCGGTTTGACGGAACCGACCGATAGGTTTCGCAAATCCCGGCGATCTCGCCGTCATCGATCCGGACTTTCACCCGATGTGCGGCGTCGCCGCCGAATGCGGCGTAAATATCGTTTGTGCCGATATTGGTGATCAGGTTGCCGAACCGGTCCACCGCGATGACCGTGCCCGCCAGACACCCATCGTCATCCATGGCCGGAGCGGAGACCTCGAGCCGGACAAGGTCATCCACAGACAACGACGGGCCGAAACGGGCCATGGATTTGCCGGCGGCCAGATGCGCGGCCACCGGGGAAAAAATATCCCGGCCGTGAAAGGTCCGGCTGACGGGATGGCAAAAATACTCCGGGTTTTTTACGCTCACCGCGTGCGCGCCGGCCTCGGCGTCCACCACCGGTGTCAGCACCCCGTTGTCCGGTGCCACAAAGATCCGGTTGCCGGTTTTCACCGCCACAATCTGCCGGGCGCCGCCCACGCCCGGGTCCACGACCACCACGTAGACGGTGTTATCGGGAAAATACCGATAAGACGAATACAGCGCGTAGGCGGCCCCGGCAATATCCTGGGGAGCGATCCGGTGGGTCAGGTCCACGATTTTCGCAGACGGCAAAACCGACAGGATAACGCCTTTCATGACCCCCGCATAGGGATCGGATAACCCGAAATCGGTCAGGAGGGCAATAACAGCGGCCATGGGATGAATTCGGAAAACTGCTCCATTTAAGGGTTGTCAGTCCTGCGGATAGCCCAGATGCCGGAAGGCGGAATCCGAGGCTTTGCGCCCCGAAGAAGTGCGCATGATCAGGCCGGTTTTGAGCAGGTAGGGTTCAACGACATCAACCAGCGTATCGGTTTCTTCCTGCAGGGTGGCGGCCACGGCATCAATGCCCACGGGCCCGCCCCGGTAAAAAGTGATAATGGTTTCGAGATACCGCCGATCCAGCGCGGTTAAGCCCAGCGCATCCACCCCTTCAAGCGTCAACGCCTCGGCGACCGCCCGCTCGTCAATCACGCCGTTGCAGCGCACCTGGGCGTAATCGCGAACCCGTTTGAGCAGCCGATTGGCAATGCGCGGCGTGCCCCGCGATCGCGCGGCCAGCATCCCCGCCCCGCTTTGGTTGACCTGCAGGTTCAATAAAACCGCCGAACGGCGGATAATGCTTTCCAGATCAGCGGTCTCGTAAAAATCCAGACTTCGAAAAATGCCGAATCGGTGACGCAGGGGTGAGGACAAAAGCCCCACCCGCGTGGTGGCCCCCACAAGTACGAACTGCTTTAATCGAAAGCGGTGACTGCGGGCATTGACACCCTTGTCAAAGACAAAATCAATGGCAAAGTCCTCCATGGCGGGATACAGCAGCTCTTCCACGGCCTTGGGCAACCGGTGGATTTCATCGACAAAAAAGACATCGCCGGTTTCCAGCCGGGTGAGCATTCCGATTAAATCCCCGCCTTTTTCCAGGGCCGGCCCGGAGGTGACCACCAGCTTGCCGCCCATCTCGTTGGCGATAATGTGGGCCAGCGTCGTCTTGCCGAGCCCCGGCGGGCCGTGAAACAGTACGTGATCGAGTGCTTCGCCCCGCTGCCGGGCAGCTTCTATGCCGATCTGCAGGGTTTCGATGGTTTCCTTCTGACCGATATACTCCGAGAGTTTTTCGGGGCGTAGGGAAACGATTTCGGGTTCGGTGTCCACCGGAAGCCGGTCATTGGACACAATGCCCTGGCTGTAAGTAGAAAATGTAAAGCCGTTTTCATTCATGGTTGGTCGTTTCCACCGGCTGTCTGACCGCGGTAGACTTCGTCGAAAAGAGCCTCGGGGTTTTCAATCTCGGGTTTCCGCTGCAAGGCCGCGTTGACCAGTTCCCGGGCTTCGGCCATACGGTGGCCGAGCTGTTCGACCAGCACCTCCACAACGCGGCCGGCAAAATCCGGATTCGAATCCGGGGCCGGGCAGACGGCTTCCGACTCTTGTCCGGCTTCCCGGATCAACGCGAATTTTGAAGTGCGGCCGTGCAGCGTGGCGATGATTTTGTTGGCCATCCGCTCGCCGATGCCGCTGAGCCGCTTTAACACGTTGATATCCTTGGCCTCTATGGCCCTGGCAATCTCGGTAACCGGCAGGTTCAGCGCCTTTACCGCCTTTAGGGGGCCGATGGTCTCGACAGATATAAACAATTGGAAAAACTCGCGTTCCGCTTCCAGATGAAACCCGATTAATACCGGTTTGGGCTGATGTTCGGTCTGGTGATAATAAATGTAGAGCGAAAGGTCATCGCCGGCATCACAAGGCGCCAGGCTTTCCATGACAAAGGCGGGCACCAGGATTTCGTAGCCGACCTGACAGACCAGCAAATGAATCCGATCGGTTTCTTTTTTCAGGAGCTGGCCTTCGAGATAAACAATCATCGCCGCAACGCGCTTTTTATCCAATAGAGGGTTTTGCTTCTATAGTCCCGGGCGACGGCTTGCCAAACTCGTAAAAAGCTCTTTATTCCGTCGCGGCGGTATTTTTGCAGAAAGTAAGTCCTGTGGCACCTTGGCTGACCGGCGACGCGAAAAAGGAGTTTCCTCGCTCCAGGCGCCGAACAGAGGCGCAATTTCCGCTCGGAAACCCACTTTTCAACGCCGCCGTCAGGGCAACAGAGTACAATTCCGTCAAAGCGCAAAAAGAGACTTCCTTGGAAACAATTCCCTCCCGGTTTTCGCCCGGGAGACCGAGCCGACCAGTAACTCTTAGGCCGGGTTAATTTGTTAAGACTTTGATTTTTTTACCTTATACCTTTAACCCAAAACCTTACACCTCGAGTTCCTTAGAAATCAATTTTAACAATTGCACCCCTTGGCCATATCGCACCGGTACAGCCCCACCATGGCCAAAGCCAGTGCATCGGATGCATGGGAGGGAGAGATAGCATCAGGGTGATTAAGCCGCTGCCGGACACATTCCTGCAATTGGTGTTTGCCGGCATTTCCGTTTCCGGTCAGCACCTGCTTGGCCTCCCGGACGGCCACCTCCCAGACCGGCACCGCGGCCCGGCATCCAGCCAGCAGGATCACGCCGATAACCTTTCCCAGGGTAATACCGGATTTCGGATATTTCTGCAGGGAAAAGACGTCTTCGACCACCATGACATCCGGCCCAATGTCGCCGATAATCCGTTCAATTTCTTCGTGGATATGCCGCAGCCGATCCGGCAGCGGGTGCCGGGCGGCTGTCTGAATTGTACCGTAAGAATAATGGCGGACCGTCAACCCCGTGCCCTCGACCACGGCAATGCCGGTGGCTGCCAGGCCGGGGTCGATACCGAAGACTTTCACCATCAATGTTTTGGCTCATTGGAAAGAAAAATTTCGTTACCGCCTTCATATAAACGAGTCGTTAAAACAAACCGCTATTCGATTTTGGCGATCTGCCGCTTGGCAATTTTGGCCTCGTTGCTGTCGGGATACTTCTGGATCAACTCCTTTAAAATCAAGCGGGCATTGGCATTTTCCCCAAGCTTGTGAAAGGAAATGCCCTGCTTGAGATAGGCCGCCGGCACTTTGTTGCCTTCGGGGTACTCATTGATCACCTTTTCGTATTCCAGGATGGCCTTTTCATACCATTTTTCTTCAAAATAGATTTCCCCGATCCAGAAACGGGCGTTATCGGCTTTTTCCGAGTCCTCATATTTTTTTAAAAAGATCTGAAACCCCTGAAGCGCCGGATCATGTTCGCCATCATCAAACATCTGCTTGGCCACATCGTATAACTGCTCCTCGGTCAAATCCTTGAGTTCCTTCTTGTCGGGATACTGGGATTCGGCGCGCGCCTTGAACTTATCGGTCGACTCCATCCCCATAAACGATTCAAGGCGGGTCAGGCGCGTGTCATGAAATGCGATGCTTTGAATGTTTTTGTCGATACTGGCTTTGGCCTGCTGCAACTGCTGCTGCAATGCCTGGATCTTTTCCCGCATCTCGAATTGGGATTCCTCAACACTGCCCCTGATTTTTCGGACATCGGATTTTAAGTCGTAAAATTGCGCATCCACGCTGGCCACGACTTCCCGCAGGTCATTGCGCTGGTCTTTTTGGCCCGCAGCCTGGGATTGCAGCGACGCCAACGACTCCTTTAATTGACGGTTTTGTTTTTCAAGACCGGCGATGCGTCCGTCGAGTTGCCGGAAATCCGACTGCGTTGCACAGCCGGTCATCACCATCACCGCCGCCATAAAGCAAAAAATCTTTCGCATCGTAATTGCGCCTGTTCCCTGATGACAAAATTGGGGTTAAAGCAATCATTTGTAACAACAAGCCGGTCAGCCGCCCTGTATCACTGCTGAAAAAGCGGTTTTCTATCGAATCCGAAATTCCACCCGCCGGTTCTTGGCCCATGCGTCGGGATTTTGACCGGAAACCGCCGGCTGCTCTTCACCGTAGCTGATGGTAATCAAACGCGATGCGTCCACCCCGGCATTGACCAGAAAATCCTTGACGCTTTCGGCACGCCGCGAACCCAGCGCCAGATTGTATTCCTCGGTGCCCCGCTCGTCGCAGTGGCCTTCTATGATAACGGTGGATTCCGTGTTTTCGCGCAGCCACCGGGCCTTTTCCCGGAGCCGGTTCCGCGCCTGTTCGGACAGGGATGCGTCATCAAAGGCGAAATAAATGTTGCGCGATACAAACTGCTCTTTTTCCTTCTCCGCTTCGGCCTTCTGCTCGGCCTTCTCGCGGGCACGGCGCTTTTGCTCGAGATCTTCTTCGCCAAGCTCGCCTTCTTTTTCTCCGACCTCAGCACCCTTCTGGCCTTCTTCGCCGCTATCCGGTTCCACCTGCTGCTCGTCGGTCGGCTGGTCGGGACCGGGCCCCTGCTTTGCACACGATACGGTAAAAACCAGCATCATCGCCATTGCCATGAGCAAACCGAATTGAAGGCATCGTTTCTTTGTCATATCCTCTTCTCCTTGAACTGTTTTCGGGGTTGCGAAAGATTTAGCGTAAAACTCAAGATACCGCCATTTACCGATTGTAGCTATTACATCTTTTCCGATTACGGGTTTATCGGCGGCGACCAGGCAGGCAGCGACTGTTTGCCGGGCAGGTCGAGCAAAGGCCGCTGATCCGTTCCGGATGCCGTCATGACGAATATGTCTGACGATCCGTTGCGAGTGGAGGAAAATACAATCAGGCTCCCGTCCGGTGACCAACTGGGCGATTCATTGTTGCCGGCCTCGCGGGTCAACTGCTTGCGCTCGCCGCCGTCGGTGTCGATGACATAGATATCGGTCCGCCCGCCCTGCATGCCGGAATATACGATTTTATCGCCGGACGGCGACCAGTCGGGCTGGGTATTGTATTTGCCCTTGAAAGTCAAGCGTCGCGTATCCCCGTTTTCCATGTTTCTGATATAGATCTGGGGAGATCCGGATCGGTTGGAGACAAAAGCCATAAACTTTGCGTCCGGGGAAAATGTCGGAGATACGTCAACTCCCCAGCTATTGGTTATCCTTTTAACAATTTTTCCCTTAGGGGTCAAAAGATAAATCTCTTCGTCGCCTTCATGGGAAAGGGTGGCGGCGATCTTCGACTGACCCGGCACCCAGGCCGGCGCGATGTTAACACCGGCAAAACTGATCACTTTCGCCTGATTTTTACCGGAAAGCGACTGAATATAAATATCGGGGCTGCCCTCCTGATACGATGTATAGGCAAGCGATCGGCCGTCGGGCGACCAGGACGGAAACAACAGAATTTCCTGGGCATCGGTGACCCGATGGGGGTTGTGGCCGTCAAAATCGCAGACGTAGAGGAACTTGCCCTCTTTTTCTGCGGAAACAAAGGCGATACGGCTGTTAAAAATCCCTGTATCGCCGGTAAGCCGGGAGATCACGGCCCTGGAAAATTTCAAAGACATCTTTCGAAGGTCACCGATGTCGCCGGTATAACGCTTGCCCACCAACAGCTCACCGCGGAAGGGATCAAACAGCCGAAACTCCATCTGCAGCACCTGGCTCTCGAGGCGAATGCCGCCGGTGATCAACAGTTCAGTGCCGATATCGGTCCAGTTTTTAAAATTCACCGCATCGGCGGTAATGCCGTTGTCTTTCGGGCGTTCGAGAAAGGCGTCCCGGTCGATGACTTTGAAATAACCGGTAAAAGCCAGTGACCGGGAAACCATTTCAGCCGCCCGCTCCGCCGTTTTTTTTGCCGCATCGCTGTCGGTAGCGGTTTTGAATTCCGGCACAGCCAGGGGGATTTTTTTTAAAAACGGCTCACTGATGTTAATATAATCGTATTGCGCAAAACACCGCCCCCCCATCACCAGAAAAAAAAGCAGAATCAGGGGAAAAATGCGGCAAAAAGCCTGCTTGCACCGGATATTCATAAAATATTTTTCCGTTTTGTCGTCATCGGAAGATACCGGAATCATCGGCCCGATTGTTGAAAATATTGAAAGTATAATGTTATCATATCATCCAAACCCGTGAAATGCCAGATTTTTAAAAGCCCCCCCCTATTTGGTGCCCGAACGAAAACCGTCTTTTTCGTTCAGGCACTATTTGAGCCCGCTCGGCGTAAAACCCAGCACCAAGTGGTAATACGGATATCCTTCGGGCAGCGGCGGCAGCGGATCGGATTTTTTGACCGTCTTGTATGCCGATTCATCGAGATAGTCGTTGCCGGAACGCTTTTCAAACCATACATCGGCGATGCTGCCGTCGGGCATGATCTTGATGACCAGCCGGCTTTCCAGGCCCCGGGTATTGCCGGCGAGTTTTTCCGAAAACGCCCAGTTGTTTTTCATTTCAACCGCCACTTCGGCCTGGTATACCTGCAACTGTGAATAATTCTGCTTCCTCCCCTCGCCGTCACCGGATTGCTCCGCATCCGATTTTTTCAAACGGCTTGCGTAGTCCAGGTCGTCGACGTCGCTTTTCATCTGCTCGATCCGGTTTTGCACCGATTGCGGCCGACTGCTTTCCGATTTTTCCGCCATCTGCCGGACCGCTTGATCAATCGCCTTTTCCCGCTGAAAGGTCTGTTTCTTCATCGACGTTTTGACCTTCTTTTCAGGGGCTTTTTCCGCGGATTTCTGCTCCGGGGTTTCCAGTACATAATCGGATGGGTCAAGCTGTTTTTCAACGCCCGATTTCACTGGCGGCGATTCGGGCTGATCCGGCCGGGGCGTGCTTTCTGCTTTTTTTTCCGACGAGGCCAACGACTCCGGCGATGGGGTCTGCATGCTTTCAGCCGTCGGCGCCGCCGGCTGCGGCTGCATACCCACCAACTCTACGTCAATGGTGTCGGCTCTGTCGAGCTCAACGCGCGGCGGCGAGCCGGACGGAGCAAAAACAATCAATGCAAAAACGCAAAGGTGCAGGGCCATGGATGCGGCAAAGTAAACCAACCAGGTACGCAAGGGCTGTTCGGGTCGGTAAAAAGAAACGGCGTGTGATGTCATGGAAAGACTTCTATTGACTTACGATTCATCGGCTTTGCTGGCCGGGGCCGGTTCGGTGACGACGCCGAGCTTTTCCACGCCGGCGCCCCTGATTTCCGACATCACCTGCACCACCTTGCCATAGGCCACGTTTTGATCCGCCTTTAAAAACACTTCACGGGAACTGCGGTTTTCGAAAATCTTTTCCAGCTTTTCCCCCAGCGCATCCACGCCGACCTTGTAATCATTGATCAAGATGCGGCCCTTTTCGTTCACCGTGATTACCAGCGGTTCTTCATCGGGGGACAACTGCTGCGACTGGCGGGTCTCGGGCAACGTCACCCCCACACCCTGGACCATCATAGGGGCCGTGACCATGAAAATAATCAGCAGCACCAGCATGACATCGACAAAAGGCGTTACGTTGATGTCCGACATCAAAGAGCCGTTGTTCTGATTTAGGGCCATGGCTTATGCCTCCTTTGACAAGCGGGCTTCATTGGCCACTATATTGATAAAATCCGATGAAAAACTCTCCATTTCGGATTCAATGATCCGGATCTTCTGAGTGAAATAGTTAAAGGCAATAACGGCCGGTATGGCCACGGCAAGGCCGGCGGCCGTGGCGACCAGGGCCTCGGAAATGCCCGGGGCCACAGCCGCCAGGCTGCTCGCCCCTTTTTCAAAGGCAATGCTGTGAAACGAATTCATTATGCCCCATACCGTACCGAACAATCCGATAAAGGGAGCGATATTGCCCGTGGTCGCCAGAAAGGGGACCAACTGAATCAAGCGGATGCTTTCCATGTTGCTCGAACGCTTCAGGGCACGCCGGATATGCTCCACGTTGCCAAACCCGTTGTCGATCGGCTCCCCGACATCGTCTGCCTGATTTTCCGCCGCTTTTCGATTCAACTTTTTCAATTCCATGTAGGCGGTCCGGAAAATCCGGGCGACCGGACTGTGGCGCAGCTCCCGGGCCTTGGCGTAGGCGTTGGAAAAATCGCGGGTTTTCCAGAAATATTCGATAAAAAAAGCCGATTCATTGTATGCCCGGCGGATGTGGAGGTACTTGATCAGGATTATCGCCCAGGTCGCCACTGAAAAGACAAACAGCAAAAAAATCACAAACTGCACCATCAGGCCCGCGTTTAGGACCATGGCAAAAACATTTAAATTCTCGGGATTCATCCTTGGCTTACTCCAGTTTTTATTAAAGAAATCTGTTCGTTAGAGCCGGCAATGCCTGTGGCGGCCTGCCGGAATTACACATGAAACTATCCAACGTCCCCGCCGGTGTCAAGCACAAGGTAAAATATTGTGCAGTTTCACATGTAACCCGTTTTTATTCTCGCGCAAAGTCGCCAGGGCGCAAAGATTCCAAGTCTTTTTTTTGGCGCTGTTGGTGACTTTGCTCGGGAACAAAAAACGCCTTCATGCAAGGTAATGCATGAAGGCGTTTTCGATTTCAGATGAAGCCTAACGGTGCATGGAAGGCAAAGGGCTTACATCATGCCGCCCATGCCGCCCATACCACCCATGCCGCCCATACCGCCGGCCGGCATGCCGCCACCGCCGCCATCACCTGATTCTTCAGGGATTTCGGCGATCATGGCCTCGGTGGTCAGCATCAGGGAGGCCACGCTGGCCGCATTCTGCAACGCAAAACGTACCACCTTGGTCGGGTCAATGACGCCGGCCTTGAGCAGGTCTTCAAATGTATTGGTTTCGGCGTTGTAGCCGGTGGATTCCTTTTCGTTTTTGACCTGGTTGATGATGACGGAGGCCTCGTAACCGGCATTGGAGACAATCCGCCGCAACGGCTCTTCCATGGCCCGGACAACGACCTGGACACCGCGCATTTGTTCTTCATCGGCTTTGACCTTGCTGATGGCATCCATGCAGCGGACCAGCGCCACACCGCCGCCGGGGACGATACCTTCTTCGACCGCCGCACGGGTGGCGTTTAAGGCGTCTTCCACGCGGGCCTTCTTTTCCTTCATCTCGGTTTCCGTGGCAGCGCCGACGTTAATTACGGCCACACCGCCGACGAGCTTGGCCAGGCGCTCCTGGAGTTTTTCCCGATCGTAATCGGAGGTGGTGTCCTCGATCTGGGTCCGGATCTGCTTGACGCGCTTTTCGATGTCCTTCTTGGCGCCGGCGCCATCGACGATGGTGGTGTTGTCCTTGTCAATGGAGACGCTCTTGGCCCGGCCGAGTTCTTCCACGGTGATGTTTTCCAGCTTTAATCCGACATCTTCGGAAATCACCTGGCCGCCGGTCAAAATGGCGATGTCTTCGAGCATGGCCTTGCGCCGGTCGCCGAAGCCGGGTGCCTTGACAGCCGCCACGTTCAAGGTGCCCCGCAGTTTGTTGACCACCAGGGTGGCCAGGGCTTCGCCCTCGACATCCTCGGCGATGATTAGCAGCGGCTTGCTCATCCGGGAAACCTGTTCCAGGATGGGCAGCAGGTCTTTCATGCTGCCGATTTTCTTTTCACTGATCAGGATATAGGGATCATCGAGCTGGACGGTCATTTTTTCCGTATCGGTGACGAAATAGGGGGAGGTATAGCCGCGGTCGAACTGCATGCCCTCGACCACGTCAAGTGTGGTTTCCATGGACTTGGCTTCTTCAACGGTAATGACGCCTTCCTTGCCGACTTTTTCCATGGCCTCGGCGATGATGTTGCCGATGGTTTCGTCGTTGTTTGCGGAAATGGTGCCAATCTGGGCGATTTCACGCTGATCGTTGGCGGGATGGCTGAACTTTTTGAGCTCCTTGACGCCTGCCTCAACGGCCTTGTCAACGCCGCGCTTAATCGACATGGGGTTGTTGCCGGCGGCAACGAGTTTCTGGCCTTCGGTATAGATGGAACGCGCCAGCACAGTGGCGGTGGTGGTGCCATCGCCGGCCATGTCGCTTGTCTTGCTGGCCACTTCCTTGACCATCTGGGCCCCCATGTTTTCGAACTTGTCCTCCAGTTCGATCTCCTTGGCCACGGTCACGCCGTCCTTGGTGACGGTGGGCGAACCCCACGATTTTTCGATCACGACATTGCGGCCCCGGGGGCCGAGAGTAACCGCCACGGCATCGGCGAGCTTATCCACGCCGGTCAACATCTTTTCGCGGGCTTTATACCCGTATTTTATATCCTTTGCACTCATATCGCTATTCCTCCACTTTTTAAAATTCCACAGATTTTATTCAATAATTCCCAGAACGTCGTCTTCGCGCATGACCAAGTGCTCTTCGTCACTGATTTTGACTTCGGTGCCGGCGTACTTGGCAAACAGCACGCGGTCGCCCGCTTTGACCTGCAGCGGCATCCGCTTTCCGTCATCGCCGAGCTTGCCGTCGCCAACGGCGATCACTTCGCCCTGTGCCGGTTTTTCCTTGGCACTGTCGGGGATAATGATGCCGCCCTTGGTTTTTGATTCTTCTTCGAGGCGTTTTACCAGAATCCGATCATTTAAAGGTTTAATCTTCATTGCCCACTTCTCCTTTTCTACCGGTTAGAATTTACTCCATAAAATCTAAACTATTCAAAACAATGCCGATGCAAAACAAAACAGGAATCGGTTTGCAATGCTGGCGCCAGAACGATACACACACGTTCGAACGATTTGCAGCAACAAACACGATACAAATAATATATAAAAATCAATTATATAACAATTTATAACGAACAACAGAATCGGCATATATAAATCTGCTGTCGCCGTCTGACGAAACCAACGGCCTGCCAACCCCGTTTTGCCGGAAAACTATAACGTGGTGCGTTTTTTAATGCGGCAGATTATTCCGCATCATTGCCGGTTTTTGATTGTGTTTCAGACGATCCGCCGGATGCCGAATCCTCTTTTTTCTGATCCGGAGATGAAGATGATGCGCTGGAACTGTTGGCATAATCAGTGGCATACCAGCCGGTTCCCTTCAGGTGGAAAGTACATTGTGAAATCCGTTTCTGAAGCTTTCCCGCACAGTCGGGACACTGGGAAAGCGGTTGATCGGACATTTTCTGCAGAATTTCATGGACCCTGCCGCAAGTGGCACACTGGTACTCATAAATGGGCATTGCTCGAATCTCTCCTGTTTTCGGAATGATATCTGATTTTGCGAACCGAGCTGTTAATCGATCTTAATATAGTTCGTAATTTGTTATTGTCAAGTCAGGCGCATGCATTTTTTTCATTTCTTTCCCCGCAAGGCAAAATCCCGCGCCGCCTCATTTTCCGGCCCGATGCACACCTGCTTTCAAGGGCATAACACACATCGTCTCTCCCCTTTTGTAATCCGTTAATGGCCGGCATCGGACGCCTGCATATCATAAAAGGCCTGATGCCATTTTTCATAGAACTGAAAAACCGGCCCCACGTGGGCAATCGTTGCATTTTCCAATATCCGGTGCGTCAGGTGATGCACCTTGGCCTCTTCGGTCTGCCGCTGTTGCGGCGTTGCATGGAAATGCTGCAAAAAATGCCGGAACCGGACCACGTGGATTAATTCATGACAGACGACATAAAGCACAAAGGGATATAGCCGTAAACTTGGCATCTGCTCAAGGGCTTTTATAATCACGGGATCCTGGATACAGATCTTATAAAAATCATCGGCTTCTGTTTCCAGCAGCGTATCTTTTTTCTGCACTTTATACCGAACAATCTGGGCAAAATGGACATCGGTGATTTCATGCGGCACCAAATGGCTGGCGGTCTTGATGTCGTAGTTTAAATGCCGCATCTGGCTGCCGGACAATTTATAATAATTGCTGACCAGTTCTTCCGCCGTTTCCACGGACTGGTTGACCGTACCGAGCTGTTTTTGGGAAAATAGAGGATTTTCGCAATCAATGGGCATGGCGCCTCTTTGTCTTTGTCTTTATCTTCATCGGCTCGCACCGTCCAATGAGGGTCCGGAAAAATATAAAAATCCCTTAAATTAAGATGGACAACTTTTTTTGAATTGTTTATCATACTTTTTTTAAGGCAATTTTAAAATATTTTTCGAAAGGAGGTGATCTGTTGGGCAATGTAATTAAGAAACGCCGGAAAAAAATGCGGAAACACAAACACCGCAAGCTGTTAGCACGGACGAGACATCAAAGGCGGAAAGGCAAATAAATGATACGGGTCGGTTCGTGTATGAAAGCGGCCGGGAAAACGCCCGGGAGTAACACGGGCGGCTTTCCCGGCTTTTTTTATGGCAGAAGAAGCCGGCTACTTGCCGGAAGTGGCCGGTTGAAAATCCTTTAGATATTGCAGAAATTGCGAATCCGTGGACAAGACGAGATCGGACTTATCCAGGGATGTCTTATAAACGCCTAACGATTTGATAAACGAATAAAATTCAGGATCGAGCCCATAGGCATCGGCATAGGTTTTGGTGGCCGTGCCATCGGCATTGCCCTTAATCTCCTCGGCCGTTCGGTAGGCACCGGATTGAATTTCGAGAAGATCCCTTTCCTTATCCCCCTGAATCTCGCGGGCCTCGCCTTGTCCGATGGAACGGATCTTGGCCGCCATCTGTTTCCGCTCGGCCACCATACGGTTATAAACCGACTGCCGGACTTGCTTGACATAGTTGACCCGCTTAATTTTCACGTCAATGAGCTCGATGCCGAATTTATCGAGTTTCGGCTGGGCCTCGGCAAGCATCATCCGGGTCAGTTTCGCCCGGCCTACATTGATTTCATACTGGCCCGGCTCCTTTTCTTCTTCCACCTCCTGGACCGCTTCCTTGACCGCTTCGTCATCAATGGCCTCCTGGGCCATGGAAGTCATTTCCCGGTTGGTGTTCCGGACGGTTTCGATCAACTGGTGGGAGGTCACAACGTTGCGAACCGCCGGATTGATAATATCATCGAGCCGGTTTAAGGCGCTTTGCATATCGGTGACCGTGCGCAAAAGCGCCACCGGATCGGTAATCCGCCACCGCCCGAAGGTATCGACCCAAAGATAGGTTTTATCCCGCGTGGGAATCTGGCCGGGTTCGCCGTCCCAGGCCTGAATATTTTTCGGAAACACATTGATCTGCTGAACAAACGGTATCCGGAAGTTGAGCCCCGGCTCTGTTACGGGCTCACCGATGATCCGGCCGAACTGGGTAATGACTACCTGCTCGGTTTCATCGACGGTGTAGGCGGACGAAAAAAAACCGATACCGAGGATGACCAGCAGGATTACCGGTATGAGAAACTTATTGAACTGCATTTTGTTGTCCCTTTTTTATCCCGAGATTTAGCAATGGCAGAAGGCTGTTCTGCTCAGAATCAATAATATATTTGTCGCCGAGTGTCGGCAGCGTTTCTTCCAGCATTTCCATGTAAAGCCGCCGCCGGGTGACATCCTCGGCCTTGGCGTATGCCTCGTACCGGGACCGGAACCGTGCGGCATCGCCTTCTGCCCGGTTGGTCCGCTTTTTGGCATACCCCTTTGCGGCTTCGATGGTTTGCTTGGCCTCGCCCCTGGCCTTCGGAATCACCTGATTGTAATCCTGCTTGGCCTTGTAAATGGTTTCCTCTTTTTCCTGAACGGCCCGGTTGACCTCGTTGAACGAATCCTGCACCGGATCCGGCACGTTGGTGTTGCCAAGCTCCACTGTGACAATCTCTATGCCGGTGCCGGCTTCCTTGAGGTCCTTTTGAAGCTGCACCTCGGTGTCGGCGGCAATTTCCTGCCGCTTGCTGATGACCTCGTTGATGCTGCGGTCGCCGACGACCAGCCGCATGGAGGCCTCGGCCATATCGCGGATCAGGCGCTTCACATCGGCCACGTTAAACAGGTACTTATACGCGTCCCGTATCTTGTACTGCACGATCCAGGGAACCACGCCCACGTTTAAGTCCCCGGTCAGCATCAGGGCCACATCAATGCTGTCCCGATCGATGGTATAGCCCTGATCGGAGTCCTCATCGCTTTGCAGGCCGAATTCCTCCGTATACACCCGTTTGGTTTTCACCTTGCTTACCTTTTCAATACCGGCGGGCAGTTTAAAATGCAGGCCGGATTGCGTGGTGCGCTTGTACTGGCCAAACCGCTGAATCACACCGACTTCGTTGGAAGCCACCGTGTAAATCATCGAAGAGCCCACAAACAGCAGCAGGGCCACCACAATGATAATTGCCCAGCCCCCGCTGAATTTGAGGTTCTTTAATTTGTCAATAATGTCATCGAGGTTCGGCGGTTGCGGGCCGCCGCCGCCATCACCGCTGCTGCCGCGATTGCGCTCCTGTTGTCTTTGCTGGAGTTTTTCCCAGTCCCAGTTCATTGATTTTTCTCCTTATCATTTCAAACCGATCGGATCGATCCTGATCCGACTTTTGCGACCAACGCATTTAAACAAATGGATTCATTTTTAATTCTGTTTTTATAGAACCCGTGTCGGCAAGTCAAGGAAAAACCAGAATGGACGGTCCATTGCCACAACCGAATGCCGGCGGCCTAAAGCCGTTCTTGACAGCGACAAAATCAAGCGCCTATAAAAGGGCTAACATTGTCATTTTAAAAACTTGATGGACCCGATGGCACCATGAGCGACAAACCCCGCAAAGCCGGCCAATTCACCCATATTGGCGATCTGTTGCCAGGCATCGTCAAATCCATGCGCCGGGAAACCGATACGGAACTGGCCCGGATTCGCGATATCTGGAACCAGGTCCTCGAACCCGAGATTGCCGAACATGCCCAGCCGGCAGCCTTAAAAAACGACGCCCTGCTGGTGCACGTGGCAAGCCCGACGTTGACCCAGCAGCTTCGGTTTCTGACCCCGGAAATCATAAAACAGCTCAACCGTGTGATCGGCGCCGGACGCATCAACGAGATCAAATACAAGGTCGGCAAGGTCTGATCGCCTGCTTTCATGGAAAACTACACGCAAGACACCTTGTTTAACGGCCGCCTGACACTGCGTCAGGCCGCTTCCGGATACCGCTTTTCCGTAGACGCCGTCATCCTTGCCAACCTGGCGGCATGCAGCCCCGGCCAGCGGGTACTCGACGTCGGCACCGGCTGCGGCATCATTCCGATGATTCTGGCGTATCGCAATCCGGGAATTGGCCGCATATACGGAATCGATATTCAAACCGAATTCGCCGCCACGGCCGCGGAAAACGTACGGCAAAACGGCATGGCGGAGCAGATTGCAATCCGCTGCGCCGATGCCAGAACCCTGTCGCCCGCCGATACCGACGGGCCGGTCGACATGCTGATCTGCAATCCGCCCCATTACAAAGCATCAGCCGGCCGGATCAATCCCGATACCCGCCGGGCCATTTCCCGCCACGAAATCAAAATGACTTTGGCAGAGCTGGTGGCCGCGGCAAAACGGATGCTTGACAGCGGCGGCCGTTTCCTGACCCTCTATCCGGCACAACGGCTCGTTGACATCACCGCCGCCATGCGCAATGCCGGCATTGAACCCACACACTTTCGTTTCATCCATTTCACCCCCGGCACGGAGGCCAAGCGGGTGTTTGTCGAAGGCATCGCCGGCAAATCCCCGGGGGCCACCCGCATCGGGCCGCCGCTTTACCTCTGTGACGAGGCCGGCGCCGACTCGCCGGAAATAGCAGCCATGTATAAAGACTGATCACCGTGGCCGCCATGCGCCCTGATTTCGATCCAAACCGGTTTCATCTTCCGGAATAAATTTCTGTTTGACATCAATCGGTAAAATATCTATTCTGGCAAATTAAACAATGGGCATGTTCTGTTGGGACAGCCAATGCGGAGAAGTGGCCGAGTGGCTGAAGGCCCCGCTCTCGAAAAGCGGTATCCCGTTGACCCGGGATCGGGGGTTCGAATCCCTCCTTCTCCGCCACTTTTCGGCACAACATGCCCGAAAAGCCGACTTCATCCGGCCAAAGCGTTTATCCCGTCGCGGAGAGATGACCGAGTGGCTGAAGGTGCACGCCTGGAAAGCGTGTGTGCTTTAACGGGCACCGAGGGTTCGAATCCCTCTCTCTCCGCCATATTTTTTTGATGGCTTCGTAAAAAGCCCAATATCTGCGTTGCGCTGCCTCCCTCGGAATTTCACGTACGGCCAAGTACGCTGCATTTCTCGGGATGCAGCGACGCCTTGATCTTGAACTTTTTACTTTGCCATCTAAAACCGACTTTTTACGAGTTCATTATTTTTTGGGCCATATATCTTTTGATGGATGCGCCGCTTTTAAACCGCAGTTGCCGACGGATTCACGCACGCCGGGACAAAGGCGTCTTCAAGCCGGCATTATGCCCGCGCACCTGCCTTTTCTGATACAGTTGACCACCCATCCACCGACAACTTCTATGGCGTAAACGGAGGAAAGCGGTGCCGGCGAGCAATCGTTACAACCACCCGCCAGCTCGGCGGATGAAGGAAATGCGGTGATGGCATACCTTGTTCTTGCGCGCAAATACCGCCCGCAACAATTCGAAGACGTAGTCGAACAATTGCATGTCACCCAGACCCTGAGCAATGCCGTTGCATCGGGACGACTGGCCCACGCCATTTTGCTGGCCGGCCCGCGGGGCACCGGCAAGACCACCATCGCGCGGATTCTGGCCAAGTCCATGAACTGCGCGGCCGGTCCGAGCCCGGTGGCCTGCAATAACTGCCGCTCCTGCCGGGAAATCACCGAAAGCCATGCCGCCGATGTTTTCGAAATCGACGGGGCATCCAACAACAAGGTGGAAAACGTCCGGGAACTGCGGGAAAACGCCCGGTACATGCCCGCCCACAGCCCCTATAAGATCTATGTCATCGATGAAGTCCACATGTTAAGCGATGCGGCCTTCAATGCCCTGCTCAAGATCCTGGAAGAACCCCCGGCGCATGTACTGTTTTTCTTCGCCACCACCGAGCCCAACAAGATCCCTATCACCATTTTATCCCGCTGCCAGCGGCATGACCTGCGGCGGGTGAGTTTAGACGGCATTGTCGGTCATCTGGACAGACTCTGCCGGGCCGAAGGCATCGACATCAGTGAAAAGGGGCTGTCGCTGATCGCCCGGGAAGCCGACGGCAGCATCCGCGACAGCCTGAGCCTGCTCGACCAGATCCTGACGTGTTCGGACGGCACCATCACCGATGAACAGATCATCGATATCCTGGGCGTAATTGACCGACAGGTCCTTTTTGACGTCTCTGACGCCCTGTTTAACGGGCAAATGGACAAGCTGCTTGAAATCTGCGACCTGCTCTACCGGCAGGGACGCCACCTGATGAAATTTTATGCGGAACTGGTGGAACATTTCCGAAACCTCCTGGTGGTGAAAATGGGCGGATCCAGCCACGCACTCACCGGCGTGGCCGAACACGAGCGGCGCATCATGGCCCAACAGGCCGAATCCGTCACCGAACCCTACGTCAACCAGGTATTAAACACCCTGTTTGCCGATGAATGGCAGATCAAACAGTCGGTTTCCCCGAAAATCGCCATGGAAATGACCTTTTTCAAGCTGGTCCAGATCCAGCCGGCGTTGTCTTTGGACACACTGATCGAAAAACTCGATCAACTCAAAAGCGGCGTTGCCCCGACAGCAGCGGCTGCAAAAGACGAGGGCGGTTCTGTGCCGCCAGCACCCGGCACCGACGCCCCCGCATCACCGGCCGCCGATTCGGCAGATAACGCCCAAACCAGGCAGGTAACTTCAAAACCCGCCGGAAACGCCCCCATCGAAGACTGCCCACCGGAACCGGCCCCGCCGCCGGAGCCGGAAATGTCGGCAGAAGCGACGGCCGAAAAAGCAGCAAACCATCGTCTCCCGGATACCGAGCCGGCACCGGTACAGAAAGCCTCTCCGGCGCAGGCGCCGGAGGCGGCCTCGCCGGCAGACGAACCCGCCGCTGCCGCAGACGACCCGGCCGCCGCGTGGCAAGCGCTTCGAAGCTGGGTATGCGAAAAATCCCCGGCACTAGGTGCCTGCCTGGCCGACGGCATGCTCGAATCCATCACCGGCGACCGGATCGACATCCGGGTCCGCTCCGACAGCGCCAATGTCAATTTCTTGTCCCGGGAAAAAAGCGTCAAAAACCTGGAAACGCTTTGCGGGCAATATTTCGGCAAACCCATGCAGGTCTCCGTGGGCATCGAGCAGACCGGGGCCGCGGCCGGCAACCGGAAAAAAGAAGAAAAACAACTCAAGGAAGAAACGTTGAACCACCCGATGGTGGATGCGGCGATTAAAACCTTTAACGGCAGAATCGTGGATATCAAAATATTGCAATAGGAGGACCCAGCGATGAAAAATATGGGAAAAATGATGAAACAGGCCCAGCAGCTGCAAAGCAAGATGACCAAGCTGCAGGAGGAAATGGCGGACAAAACCGTTGAGGCCACCGCCGGCGGCGGCATGGTCAAGGTCGTGGCCAACGGCAAGCAGGAAATCGCCGCCATTCATATCGAAAAGGAAGTCGTCGACCCCGAGGACGTGGAAATGCTGCAGGATTTAATTGTCGCGGCGGTCAACGAGGCATTGTCCAAGTCGCAGGCCATGGTCAGCGAGGAAATGAACAAACTGACCGGCGGCATGAATATCCCCGGCATGATGTAGGCGAACTTTTTTCCGTTTTTACAGATCCCGATGCCACATTATCCCGATGCCATGAACCGGCTGATCCGCAACCTTTGCAAGTTGCCGGGGATCGGCGAAAAATCAGCCGAACGGCTGGCCATGTACATGCTCCAGGCCCCGGCGGGGGAAACGGGCGCTTTGGCTGCCAGCATCGGCGAACTGCAGCAGCAGGTCAAGATCTGCACCCATTGCTTTGCGCTAAGCGATGACCGGCAATGCCGGATTTGTCGAGATCCGGCACGGGATGCGGCAATTGTCTGCGTGGTGGAAAACCCGGCCGACATGGCCGCCGTGGAAAAATCCGGGGCCTTTACCGGGGTCTACCATATCCTGCAGGGCCTGCTGTCGCCCATGGACGGCATCGGCGCAAACGATATCCGGATCCGCGAACTGGTGCACCGCGTGGCCGCCGGCGGCATCCAAGAGGTGGTCATCGCCACGCCGACCAACGTCGAAGGCGAGGCCACGGCCGCCTATATCATGGACCAGCTTAAATCCTACCGGATCAAAATCTCCCGGATCGCCTCCGGGGTACCCATGGGCGGGGAGCTGAAATACGTGGACCAGGTGACTTTGAAAAAAGCGATGGAGGCCCGGCATGAGTTCTGATGCCCCAACGGCCGATGACCTGTTCCAATGCCAGCAATGCGGCCAGTGCTGCCAGGGCTTTGGCGGCACGTACGTCAGCCGCCGCGATATCCGAAATATTGCCGCCTACACGGACAAATCCGAAGCCGAGATACGCCAATCATACTGCGCCTGTTCGGGCAGCAAACTGGTACTGGGCCAGAGACCCGACGGTTATTGCGTGTTCTGGGATCAACTCTGCACCATTCATCCGGTAAAACCCCGGATGTGCAAGGCATGGCCGTTTATCGAAAGCGTCGTATACGATCCGGCCAACTGGGACATCATGGCCGGGGTCTGCCCCGGCATCCGCACCGGCTTTGCCCAGTCCGGGATCATACAGTGCGTCAAGGAAAAGCTGGCGGAGTTGGCCGCGGCCTACCCGGAATCAGACAGGTGGTAAATCATGATCGGTGTTTTTGACTCGGGTATTGGCGGTTTGACGGTGGTACGCGCCTTGATGGACCAGCTGCCGGAATATGATCTCATCTACTTCGGCGACACCGCCCGGACGCCCTATGGGACCAAGAGCGGGCGCACGGTGATCGAATACTCCCGTCAGAATACGCAGTTTCTTTTAGACAGCGGGGCATCTCTTATCGTCATGGCCTGCAACACCGCATCAAGCGTGGCCACGGAAACCATCCGGCAGGATTTTAATGTACCGTTGTATGAAGTAGTCACCCCGGCCGTGGACCTGGCCATAGAAAAAACCCGAAACGGCGTCATCGGTGTTATCGGCACGCGGGGCACGGTGACAAGCGGGGTTTATGAACAAAAAATCAAGGAAAAAGACCCCCGGGCCACCGTCCATTCCACTGCCTGCCCTTTGCTGGTGCCGCTGGTGGAGGAAGGATGGGCCAAAAAGCCGGAAACCAGGACCATTGTCAAAAAATACCTGCATCCCCTCAAGGTGCGCCAGATCGATACCCTGATCCTCGGCTGCACTCATTACCCCGTTTTAAAACCGGTCATCCAGGCCAAAATCGGCAAACGGGTCGACATCATCGATTCCTCCGTGGCCATCGCCCGAGAGGTCGGACAGTTTCTTGCCGATCGGCCCGACGTGGATGCCGCCCTTTCCAAAACCGCCACCGCCCGCTTTTTTGTATCCGATGTAACCGAGCAGTTCCAGAAAACCGCCAGAACGGTCATCAAGCGCAACATCGAACTCACCCCGGTCGATTTATAATCCCTTCAATAAGTCCCTCAGTCCCTCAGTCCCTCAGTCCCTTAGTCCCTCAGTCCCTTAGTCCCTCAGTCCCTTCTTCTACATCGACGCCCGGTAA
>JBNJEA010000052.1:0-20613 GCA_051745395.1 Thermodesulfobacteriota bacterium
GCCAGTCCCGGATGGTCACCGGCCGCCAGATCAACGCCTGGCGGCCGGTGGTCCAGGCCATCCGGGATGCCGGCAGTACGGCGATCCTGCAGATGTTTCACTGCGGCCGGGTGGCCTGGCCGGAAGTCAATCCGGCGGGCCGCATCATCGCCCCGAGCCCGGTGGCGCCGAAGCAAAACAATCCCCTGACCGGCGCGCCCTACCCGGTGCCCGACGAAATGAGCGGCTTTGATATCGATCACGTAATCGCCGGGTTCGTGGAAACGGCCAAAGGGGCCGTTGAAGCCGGATTTGACGGCGTGGAAATCCACGGCGCCCACGGCTACCTGATCAACTCGTTTTTATCCACTTACTCCAATAAGCGCACGGATGCCTACGGCGGATCCATGGAAAACCGATTCCGCTTCGCCCGCGATATTATCCGGGCCGTCCGGCCGGTGCTGCCCGACGATCGGCTTTTGACCTTCCGGATATCGAACTGGGGGGTGGCCGACATGGAAGTGCCGCTGTTTGAAAAAGACGAATGGCAGTCCATGATCGGCTATCTCGACCAAGAGCCGGTCGATGCGATATCGGTTTCCACCTTGAACTGCGCCGAGCGCGCCTTCGGCACCGATCGGAACATGGCGCAGTTGACGCGGGAAAAAACCGATAAGCCCATTATGATCTGCGGGCGCATCTATGACCGGCAGACGGCCGATGAGGCCATCGCCGATGCCGATATCGTGCTTTCGGGCAAATCCCTGCTGCTCAACCCCGACTGGGTCGACGATATCCGCAACAACCGGCCGCTTGAACCCCGGACCCCGGAAGAGGCCAATGTGGCCTACACGGATGAACCGCTGCCATAGGGGCATCGGGGTCATGCCGGTAAAATCAATTTTCGGGATAGCCGGTCTTTAGGGGCCGAGATGATGAGAAATGGGTTGCGGACGTAATGGCAAAACAATAAATCCCACAGTGGCCGCGTAAGGCCCCGGTCTGAGCAGGCGATGGGGGGCTTGCTTTGAGCGATTTTATCTGGAGGCCCGTAAGTTTTCTTAGGCGCATCGGGTGGGGGAAGCCCCACCGAATCGAAGTCGAACCGTCTTTAGCGGCTAAGCCGTCATTAACATGACAGGACTTTGCCGAGCCGAGTGGTGAGAGTGGGGTGGGGGCAGGAATGCCCCCGCACGATGCGCCTTAGAAAACAAGGACCGGAAGATTAAAGCGAAAAGCAGTCGCCCATCGCCTGCGGCAAGCCGGTTCAGAGCCGGGAAAAGAAAAGCCGGTTTCACCGCATTCGACATCCCTGTCGACAAATGCCGCAAATGGTTTATGTTGGAATGCGGAGAACTGACAAAAATCAATATCGGAGGCTGCCATGAAGACCTGTTCGTTAAACGATTTCATGCAGGGGTTAAAGCCCTGGCTGTCGAGTGAATATATCCGCAAGGCCTATGTCGATGAACAGGGCCATTTCGTCATCAACTTTGTCGACGGGGTGAAAAACGTCTATCGCATCGATGACTGCACGTTTGCCCAGTTGAAAGATATCTTGAAGGATTTCAAGGCAAAAGGGATTTACGTGGACAGTTAACCCTGCGGCAAAAAGGAGTATCGGAAAATGGCTTACGGCAAGTACACCGAATCCATGGCAAAATTTTGCAAGGATACCTGCCCGGTCTGCACCCGGGCCCGGGAAAGGGGCCAAGGGGTTTTATACAATATCGTCAAGCTTGAAGCGCCATTGTGCCCGGCCTGCCGGTCCTATAAAAAGGTATACGGGGTGCCGGCTCATCAGAAGCCGCCGGATTCAACAGAAAAACAGGCATAAACGCCTCGGCAGCCGGCATCAGCAGCAACTGCTTTTCTTTCTGCGGTTGGGGGGTTGACAGGCATCGCCGGCATCCGCGCGCGACTCGATTACGCAGCAGCATGCCGCTTCATCCCGGCCCAGGGCGCTGTTGATCACAGCGGCGGCACACCCCACACCGGCTTCGACGGCAATGGCGCCGGCAGGACAATTGGTGGCGCAGGCCCCGCATTCCATGCAGGCATCCCGGTGGGCAACGGCGGCGCGGCCGTCTGCGATTTCAAAAACCCCATGCGGACATACGATGGCACACATGCCGCACCCCACGCATTTTTCCGCGTCGAGTGCCAGGGTGGTTACGTTTTTTAGATACGTCAGCTGCATTGTCATTTTCTCCATTTCCCTTTACGCGATAAGCGAGCCCATCCAGATCCCCATGCCGACGACCGCCGCGATGATCTCGGCGGGTACGGCCCATTTCATTTCCTTCCGGACCCCGGAAAGCGACGTGTAGGTGGTCGATCCCGTAAAATTCATCCCCAGAAAAGCGGCAAAGGTTGATGCCAGCAGACACAGGCCCAACGCCTCGAGCCCGGTCGTCGGAAAACCGCCTGCCATCGGCCACGCCAAAAGAAAAGCGCCGCTGGTGACGGCCCCGGCGGTGGCGCCTTTTACGGAAAAGGCCCGGCCCGGCAGCCAGGGCAGCAGGATGGGGTTGAAAATGGTGCCGGCGATCAGGCCGGAAAAAAGCGCCGCCGCCGCCGTCAATCCGTGCCGGGTCGTCGCGCCCCAGAAATCGTCGAGGCGGCCTATCCCGCCGAGCAGGAACAAAATCGGCAGCAGCACCAGCGCCCATTTCATGGCCGGGACAAGTTCCATGGGGACCAGGGCCAGGCGTTCGGCCAGGGGAAAATCCTTGCGCCGCATTCGGGGCGTGGCCGCAAGGCCCGCGGCCAGAAACGCCGGCAGGTCTTCGGCGCGAATCGGTCCGTAAACGGCGGAAAAGCCGGTTTCTTTTTTGACGACGTGGGCGGCGATGCCCGGGGCGCCCAACTGGGGCAGAATGACTTGCCGGTGGGTGACGATATCGGCCAGTCGACTGGCGGCCATGCGGCCGACGAGTTCTCCGGTGCCGAAAGTCTGCTTGCCCGCCGCGCACCAGACATTGATGCCGTGGGTTTGCAAAACCAAAATCCATGCGTCGGTGCCGGCAAGCGAGCGGCGGAGGCGGTCGAAGCTCATTTTATAGTTGGCGGTTACCAGTACCGGAGAGTAGGCGTCGGGTCGGCCGAGCGCATAGAGGCCGGGATCGACGGTGTAATTCATGCGCCCCACGCCCCAGCGCGCCTTGATGGCGCCCAGACGGTCAGCCGCGTTCAGCTCTGCTGCTACCGTCGGGACAGAGCCGGCCACGGTTTCAAGGGTGCCGTTGACAAAGGGCTGATTTTCGTCGGGGAAACCCACCTGAGTTTCGGTTTCAGTCGGTCAGCAGCCCCCGGCGGGCGCCGTTTCGTTCGGGTTGCCGAAATCCGTTATCCGGTATTGCTTTTCCGCCATGGAAGGAGTCCTTTTGGTCATATTATCGATTTTTCGGATAAAATAATTGTCCATTACCGATTTGCATGGGGCCATGGGCTGTTTGTTTTGGTTGCCGGCGGCCGACCGATTCCGATACACGGTACTCGGCCATGTCCTGAAACGCTCAGTTTAGGGGATTTTGGTTATCCAAATCGCTCCAGTAATAAGCACTTTATGTGTCCGAAAAATAAATATTACCACAGAGGACACAGAGAGATAAATACCTTACATTAAGTTGTTTTTCTCTGTGGACTCTGTGCTCTCTGTGGTGAAAATCAAAGCTTTGGGGATGTATAGCTGTTCAACTGGAGTAATTCGGATAAGCAGAAAGGGGATTATGAATCGAGCAGCACCCGGCGCAGAATTTTTTGCAGCCGCCCGGCATGGGAAAACGGCGCTTGGTGCGGAAAGTCGCCCATGGGCATTTTACAGCGCAGGGCAATGGTGGTCAGCAGTCTTGCAAGCGGCCACAGATGCGGCCCGATCAAAGATTTCCCCGTGGTTTGCAGGGAAACGGCGATTTCTCTTTCCGGATCGGCCCAGCAGAATATATTGATAAATCCCACGTGCCCGAAGGCCGACCCGGAATAGGGACCCCACAGGCCGACCGGATCGGCGCCGAGCATCAGGCCCGCACTGTAGCGCATGGGAACGATCATGGTCCCGTCAAACCACATCCCCCTGGATGCGGCCACCGCCCGTTGGACGGTTTCCGGATCGAAAATGCGCACCCCGTTTAACGTGCCGCCGTTTAACAGCAACTGGAAAAACTGCGACATTTCATCGGCCGTGGCCACCAGGTTGGCGGCCGGGATAATGGCCCGCATAAATCGCGGATCGTTGGAAACGCGCACCACATCCCCCCAGGAAACGCTCAAGGCCCGTCTGGCAATGGTCGATATGGGGAAAACCAGTGGCGGGCCGGTTTCGTAATTGGTCGCCACCTTCGCGATATCGGCCTCGGGCACCCCGTAGTTGAAATACCGGAAACCCAGCGGTTTTTGGATGTTTTCGTGCAAAAACTCCCGGATGCTCTGGCCGGTGACCCGGCGCACCACTTCGCCGAGGACCGCGCCGCCGGTGATGGCGTGATAGGCCATTTTCGGTCCCCTGATCCCGGATTTGGGCGCCAGGTCGCAGAGCATTTTGATGAATTCGTCGTGATCGAATAAGATCTCCGGGTCGACATCGGGGGGCGGGGTCGGGATGCCGCCCTGGTGAGAAATGATATGATAAATGGTGGTGTCTTGCTTGCCGTGGCGGCCGAAGCCCGGCAGATAGCGTGCCACCGGGTCTGACAGGCGGATTTCGCCCCGCTCGGCAAGCAGGTGGATCAGCATGGCAGTAATCGCCTTTGATGCGGAATACTGGCAGACGGGCGTATCCGGGGTCATCAACAGCTTGGCCACCGCCGGATCGTCTCCGGGCCCGTTGCCGTAACTGTGGCCGATGCCCCGGTTTAAGACCACCTGTCCCTGTCGGCGCAGGCAGAAGGTGATGCCGGGATAAATGCCGGTACGGTAGAGTTCCTCGACGCCCCGCCAGATGGCATCCACTGCCTCGGGGGTCATGTCGGCATCCTGGGGGGCGGCTTCTTCCGCCGGTTCAAATGTGGTGACCGGCAGGAGGTCTTCCGGGACCCGGATGGTTTTGCACAGTCGGGTTTTGAGGTGATTGATCAGTTGCATGGGCTTTGGCTGCGACGGTTTTTTTAAGCCGGCGGCGAGTAGCCGCAGATTCGGTCGACTTTGTCCGTCATCCGGTTTAACTGGTTTTCCATCTCTATGCGGATGGTTTCAAATTGATTTTCCGAAATGTCGGGGGGGATAAAAACCGGTTCCTCGAAATCGATAACGATCTTGCTAAACGGTTTCGGGACAATGGTCCGGTCCCATGCCCGGGAAAATGTAAACACCCGGGTGCCGGAGCAGGCCATGGGGACAAACCAGCTCCCGGTATCTTTTGCCAGCACGAGCATCCCCTTTTTCAATTGACGGGCCGGTCCCTTCGGCCCGTCAACGGCGGTGCCGCAGAGACGTTTTTCCCTGTCGTTTTGTAAGAACTTCACCATTTCGGACAAAGCCTCGCCGCCGCCTTTCGAAGACGAGCCCCGGATCGGGGTATAGCCCAGCCGCCTGGCGATGCGGGCGGTAAGATCGCCGTCTTTGCTGCGGCTGACCATGAGGCCCCGGGCGCCGAGTTTCCGGAAAAAATAGAACAGGAAGATGGCGTGCCTGTGCCAGGAGCCGGCCACCACGTTTCCGGTGGCGGGGTTTTTGAAATAGGTGTCATAGACTTCGGGGTTGAGCAGTTGCACCCGGACCGTTGAAAACCACATCCGGGTTATGGTGGTGATAAGAAAGGCACTGGTTTCCAGTTTCAGCAGTTGCTTCCAGGTCAGGCGGCGCGATGTCAATCGGTTTCTCCTTGTATTTGAATCCGGCGCAAGCAATCCGAAAATGTAGGGGAGACTAAAGCAATTTATCAAAACAATGTAAACCAAAAGTTTGCAGCGAGGGCCTTTTTCGGGGTTTTTTATTGCCGGGGATTTAATAGAACGCCCTGCAATGGGAAAAACAGTGAATTGGTGCCCTACGGGATTGCTCTCCGCCGGTTGCTTTTCTTTTCGGCCTCTTTGTGCTATTTTTTAATTAACATTGAATGATTTTCCGTGCAACTAATCGTAATACCAGTGCATCCCGATTTCACGGAATCCATCCGCAGGGCGGTGTCGAAGCATTGGGCCGAAAAAATCCGCAAATCCGTGGATGGCGCTTTGGTTTTTGTACGGACATTATACAGTCAGGCGCAAATGCCGCCGGAGTATCGTCTTTTTCGGCTGCCGTTGCTCCGGTTGGGTTTACCGCTCGGAAAGCTCGGAACAGTTCATTTTGACAACTCGGCGCGGGCAATTATATTTGGCTCATGTAGAGACGACATTTCCCATGAAAGACAAGAGAAAGGAGCCGCCGCGATGGATGTCAAATCTTATTGTGATACGATGAACAACCAGTTGATGGCGTGGAAAGCATCGATTTATGATGCTATTCGCGCCGTGGAAAAATTAAACGCAGCAGACAAACAGTCGGTTCAGCCGCATATCGACTCGTTGAACAAGATTGTCAGCGAGGTCAACGCGAACCTGCAACAGCTTCGGGATCAGTGCCCCGCGGACTGGTCGCCGCAGAAGCAGGATATCGACACCAAGCTAAACGAGATGCGTTCGAATTTTGAATCTTTGTCCGAAAAACTCGATTCCATGCTGGCCGATACCACGGCATGGGTATGATCCGGTCCGCCACGAAAGTTTGGACGTTTTTTCCCTTGATAACGCCGCATGAGAAAGTCGGCCGCGTCCGGGGTGCCGGCGGCATTTTGGCGTGAAGTTGTTGAGCAAGGGCAACGCGGTGATTATATTGCGTGTAAGCGGCTTTGCAGGGGCCACCGGTTAAATGCTTTCACGAAGGAAGCGTCGGGATTGAAAAAGCAACCAGTCCCGGTAGTGTCCGTGCCCGTGCAAAGCGGCAGGATAGTCCGCCCTCAGGTGCCGAAAGGTTGACCGGAGCGGCGGGTTTGTTTTTAATCCTTTCAAGAAGAAAGAGGAGGTCGATCATGAAGATCAAAAAGATCCAAAAGGCGCCGACCGGGCTTTGCAAGTGCAAACGGTCCTGTTAAGGGTGTAGACGGTTTTCAGCAAACAGCCTGCACATCGCGCCGATGTGCGGGCTGTTTCGTGTTGTCACCCATCCATTGACCCAAAATAGGTTTGCACAGCGGGAACCCCATGACCAAAACCGATTTCAGTGATTATATCTGCCGGCCGTACTGCATGTTTTTCAGGGAAGGGGAAAAGGAGGAACTGGCGTGCCGGGCAGCGCGTGCCGTGCAATGGCTGGTGGAAAACGGCCGGATCGACGCCGCCGGCATTGCCGGTTTCGAAAAGGATCCGGCGGTATGGAAAAAATACGACGCCCCTTTTGCCATTTCTCTTTGCCAGCCTTGTGAATTCCGGGAAAACGACTGTGAATACCGTGAGGCGGCGCCGCCGGCGGATGCCGAACCATGCGGCGGCTTTATCCTGCTCGCCCTGCTCAAAGACAAAAACCTTATTGACGATTTCGATATCGAGGCGCTGACATGGATGTAAGCCCCTGGCAGGAGGCCTATCTGCGCCTGCATGAGCAGGCGGCCTTAAAATACCTCGAAGTCCCCTATGTGTACCAGATCGCGCGCGATGAGCTCTATGAAATCGATGAAACCGCCCTGGCGTTTCTCCGTTCCTGCGACGGGCGGCAACAGGGCAAGGCCCTGACATCCGAGGGCGATTTTGTCGAATACTGCCTGGCCGAAGATATTCTAGATGCCCTGGATCGGCCGGCGACCGTGGAGATCACCGTCAATGCCCCCGTCGACCCGTCGCTGCGGTACCTGGAGCTGCATTTGCTCCACGGCTGTAACCTCAAATGCGCCCACTGCTACCTGGGACCGGCCCGGACCGACGAGATGGCGGTAGCCGATGCGGTGGCCGTCACCCGCCAGTTTTCGGACATGGGCGGGCTCCGGCTGCTGATTTCCGGGGGCGAACCCCTTCTCTATGGGGATTTGCCGGCTTACCTCGCCGAAACGGCCGATCTTTCCCTCCGCCGGGTCTTATTTACCAACGGGACCCTTCTGGATGCGGAAAACGCCGCCCGGCTCGATGTCAATGAAATCCAGTTCAGCCTGGACGGCTGGGAAAACGGCCACGATGCCCTGCGGGGCGAGGGGACCTTCCGCCGGACCATGCGGGGTATTGAAGCGGCCCGGGCCGCGGGAATGGCCGTTTCCTTTTCCACCATGATTCATCGGCACAACCTGGATGAATTTGAGCGGATGAAGGCGTTCATGGGGCAGGTCGGGGCGCTGGAATGGGGCATTGACGTGCTTTCCGTGGCCGGTCGGCTGGAAAAACACATGGGCCTGACCGTGCCTTATGCCCAGGCGGCGCCCTACATGGCCTATGCCTACGGCGGCGGTTATCACGGCGCCGCCGAGGGGTATGCCTGCGGCCGGCATTTGATGGCCGTGATGCCGGACGGGCGGGCGGTGAAATGCGGTTTCTACATGGATCAATCCCTTGGCGACGCCCGAAAAGACCTCCGGGCGTGCTGGCGGCAAATGGAGCCTGTGCCGCTGTCGCAACTGGAATGCGCCGGCTGCGGCTATATCGAGCAATGCCGCGGCGGCTGCCGGTTCCGCGCCCCCCGCCCCCTGGCACCGGATCCGGTGATGTGCTGCCTGTACGGGGTGGCGTGATCGATCGAAGAAAGAAGGCAACATGACGCCTGCGGCAATGCCAACCGATACCCTTTCCTATCTCCAGTTTTACCCGACGCTGCGGTGTAATTTCGCCTGTTCGTTTTGCTTTAACAAGGGCCTGGCCGGCCCGGCCGATGTGGCCGTAAAAGATTTTGAAACCATGGCGGACAAAGCCGTCGATCTCGGCGTCGGCTACATCGATATGCTCGGCGGCGAGCCGACCCTGCATCCCGGGTTGACCGATATTGTCGACCGGATCTCGGCGGCCGGCCTGAAAACCACCATCAGCACCAACGGTTCGGATGCCGCCCGGCTGGTTGGCCTTTCGGAACGATTTGACCGCGACGCCGTGCGGATCGGTGTTTCCATCAATGAAGGCGGTGTTTCGGCTGCCCTGCACGACTATATTGTCCGTTACCGGCCGATGGTAAAAAGCATTTTTCCGAAATCCGGGCGGGTGCCCGAAAGCTGTGCCCCTTATATTGGGCAGCCCGGCATTCAATATTTTCTTTTGTACCGCGATGTCGCCGATCGACGGGAACTTTCGGAAAGTGTGGCCTTTTATGATTTTGACGAGGCGATCAAACGGCTGCAATCGCGCTATTGCGGCCTTGACGGGGTCTTTTGTTCTGGCTTTGTCCCGGATGTTGAAAGCGCCCCTGTTCTGGATTCGGTGCGGTGTCCGGCCGGAACCACGAAGCTTTCGGTGCTGCCCGACGGATCGGTGTATCCGTGCTACCTGCTTTTTCATTTCCCGCAGTTCAAGCTCGGCAACATCCTGACCGACGCGTTTCAAAAGATCTGGCAGCATCCGGTGCTCGATCATTTCCGCCGTTTCGAAAAAAATCGTTGCCCGAAAACCGAATGCCGGCTGTTTGCAAGCTGCCACGGCGGATGTCCGGCCATGAGCTTTCGGTTCTACAATGACCTTTCGGGGCCGGACCCCCGGTGTATGTAAAGAAGAAAAAGGAGAGGCTATGAAAAAAATTGATCTGAAAAATCGGGCGATCGCGGCACAGGAGGGCGAATACGTTCTGGGGCTCGATGATACCGGCAGTCATGCTTGTTACATGATCTACGGCACGCTCAGGCCCGGCGAAAAAGATCGCCTGGTCAAACCGGGCAAAGGTCACGAGGAAATCGTGCTGGCCATGAAGGGGGAATTCAAACTCACCGGGGACTGGGAAGGTTCGGTCAAAGAAGGCGAGGCCTTCCACATTGCGGGCGAAACCTCCTTGTTTTTGGAAAACCCGGGAGATGCGCAAGCCGTTTACATCATTTCCGGCGGGCATTCATCCGAGGGGCATCATCACCACTGACGGGGGGCGTTGGCTGAAACGGCGTCATTGCCAGGCTAAGCAGATTCCGTGATCCCCATTGGTATCGCAAAGGGAGGAAAAATCGTGTCCGTATCAACAGATTTTCAGGTCCTCATTGCCGGGGCCGGGCCGGCGGGGAGCCTGCTGGCCCGGCAATTGGCGTCGGCCGGGGTTTCGGTTGCGGTTTATGAAATTCGGGCGGATGAAGACGCACTGGGGCACAACTGGTCCGATGCGGTGGAAAAAACCGCTCTTGCCGACGCGGGCTTTGAAATCCCATTGATGGAAAACGGCCGGTTCAAAGGCCGGCTGGTCAAAACCCACGAAACCGATGACAACCTGTTTGAACCCCACGGGGTCAACCCCCTGCAGATCTGGTCGCCGGATTTGACCTGCCGGACCCGGTCTGACGTGGACTTCCAATACATTACCACGGACCGCAAGGTCCTGGGCCGGCGGCTGGCCCAACAGGCCCGGGATGCCGGGGCAAAAATGTTTTACCAACATCGTTGTCAGGGTCTGCTCGGCGAGACGGATGGCTCTTTGGAAGATATTGCCGTGCGGGGCCTGCGGGTGACCGATATGGGGACGGGGCAAACCGGCGACGTTTCAGCCGGCATTGTCGTGGATGCCACCGGCTATCTTTCCGCTCTGCGCACCGGCCTGGGAAAGGCCCCTGCGATCAACCGCGCTTTCGGGCAAGGCGATCTGGCCTATGCCTGCCGCACGGTACGCGAGCTCGATGTATCGCGCGCCCCCGGCGACAATCTTTCCGACCATTACCGCTACGGGGCCTATCAGGGGTATTTCTGGACCCATCGACACCACGAGGATGTCATCGATGTGGGCGGCGGGGTGCCAAAAGAGCCGGGCCGTATAGACCCGAAAACCGTCATCGAGGAAATGATTGCCCAACGGCCGTCGATCACCGAAAAGGAGCTGCGCGGCGGCGGGGGCACGGTGCTGGTCGGCCGGTCGCCCGGATCGCTTGCCGCCGGCGGGTTTGTCGCGGTGGGCGATGCGGCCGGCCAGGTGATCCCGACCACCGGCTGCGGTGTCGGCGGGGCCATGAACGGGGCGCTGATGGCCGCAGAAACCATCAGGGCGGCCCTGGACCGAAACGACTTCAGCCTCGAGGCGCTCTGGGGCTATAACCGGCAGTGGTTTGCCGGCCGGGGCAGCCATTTTGCCGCCCTGTCTGCGCTAAAGCAGGTCCTGCAGGCATTGTCGCACGCCGATATCACCTGTTTGATGAAAAAAGATATCCTGAGCGGCCAGATGCTGACCCCTTCCATCAACGGCATATTTGAACCGCCCGACTTGGCCGCCACGGGCCGTACCCTGCTTCGGGGCCTTGCCCGCCCGGATCTGCTCATGCAGTTGAATCGGGCCACCGGCCTGGGAAAAAAAATATTTCAGCATTACCGGAAGTATCCGGAAAAATGGCAACCGGCCTCGTTTTACCGATGGAGCCATCAGGCGGAAAAACTGTTCGAAAAAATCGGCAAGCCGGCCGCAGACCATTTGCCGCCGGCGACAGATCCGAAGTAAGCCGGTAGGCCTCGTTCCTCGAAATTCGCGCCGCCAGTCAGCCAAGGCGCCACAGGATTTGCTTTCTGCAAAAATGCCGCCACGGCGGAAGAAAGAGCTTTTTACGACAGCTTCAGGCTTGAAGCTCTACAATCAGGGGATGGACCCGTTTGTTTTCAATGCGCATGATGCCGAGGCTGATTGGCAGTTGAAACCGCCGGGGGCCGGCACTGCCCGGATTAACATGAACAATGCCGTTTTTTTCTTCGATTACGGGCTGGTGGGAGTGGCCGAAAACCAGCACCGATAGGCCCTTGTTTTGTAAATCCTCTTGCCATGCCGCCCGGTCATGGATGACACCGATGACCACGTCATCGATGGCAATGCGCAAATAGGGGGCCAAATCGCGGACCCCGGGACCAAAGTCCATGTTGCCGCGGACCGCATAGACCGGTGCAATTTTTTCAAGGTCATCGAGGATGTCCGGGCGGTCGATGTCGCCGGCATGAAGGATCAGGTCCACGCCGCTTAATGCCTCCACCGCGGTTTTTCTCAACAGACCGTGGGTGTCGGAGATCAATCCGACAGTTGTGGGATAAGCTACCATACCCTTTGCTTTTAATAAAACCAACCCGTTTCATCAAGGCCAAATCAATGGCCCGGCAAAAACGGGCGGCAGTTAAGCGCGCCCAAAGCCGCGGCGGCCATTGTATTGTCGTCCCCGGCGCCCGGAAAGGGGCCGTCCGAAGCCGGTTGCCGGCCCCGGACGGCAGCGCTTATTCCACCCGGAAAAACGATTCGTCGAATTCCGGTTTGTTCTGGTACCGGGCCATGAAAAGGCCGGGCAGTGTATCGATCTGGTCAAACAGGCTGGGGTCGGCCTCGATGCCGGCTTGCTGCAGGGCATCGACGACGTTTTTGGGTTTGGGCGGACATCCCTTGATGGCGATCATTTTCTGAATGTTGGGGTGATCCTTGTTTTTGTTGTACATGCACTGGCCCAGCAGGATGGTGGCGGCCATGCCGGGGGCGGGCTCCATGGCCTTGCCGGTGAGTACCTCGACGTTGTCCCAGGGCTCTCCTTTCCAGGCAAACCGGATGGCCGACAGGATCAGGCCGTTTAAGCCCGAGCAGTAGGTGCACATGGTATTGTCGAATTTCCGGTAAAACAGGCCTTCGATACCCTCCTTGGCCAGCGGTTTCGGCATCTCGCCGGTTTTATCGCAATGGTAGGCGAAATCATGCTCGTGGTAGGCGGCCACCTCCTCGATGGCCTCGCCTTTGATCTCGATATCGGAAAAATCCGTGGGCCGGTTCCGGTTTTTCGCCGCCTGCGCCAGGTGGGGCACATCGTCGGGTAAGTGGCCCAGCACCCGGGCGCCGACCATGTCGGCGGATAAAATGTCCGGTGATGCCACGAGCAGGTTGCTGCGGTGCATTTTGCCGTCAAAGGCCGGGCCGCGTTCTAAGGTATAGATGCCGTCGACGACGGTGAGCATCGGCGGCATCCGGTCGGCCAGCCTGGCCACGTGAAAGTTTAAGTCCTTTTCCGGGTCCGCGCTGTGGCATTTTTTCCGGGATTTGATGTCGATGGTGCCCTTTAAATTCTTGATCCCCAGGCTGACCACGGTCTGGTTGTGCGATTTCATGGCGGGCAGGTCCACGACGAAATCGCTGTTGATGATGTCTTCGTTGAACTTCAAAACGATATCATCTCCCAGATCCACCTTTTCAAAGGGGCGTTCCATGACGTTGACGTACTTGACCCCGTATCGTTGCCGCAGCCGCTCGTAGCCCAGGGTTTCAAAGGCGTTGGCCGGGGTTTCGCGGTCCTTTGCATCGGCGACGACGCCCTCGCCGATGGTAATATCGTCGATGCCGTGTTCCTTGAGCAGCACCACCATGTCCTCGATGACACGCGACGTGGTGATCACGCCCCACTTGGGAAAGGCGCACGCCTTGGTCCAGAAGACAATGTTGGGCTTGATAAAGACCCTGGCGCCGGCCGGCATATGGGCCAAGCCGTTGCACATGTCCACGGCCTTTTTGACCGATTCGTAGGGAGATTCGTAGCGTATGATGGATACCGGGTGTTTCATTGCGTTTCTCCTTTACTCGTTTTTGCCTTTGATGAAGCCGGGTTTGGCAAAGGCGGGCTCGGGGTAGGTGTAAAATCCCCGGCCGCTTTTAACGCCCAGGTGTCCCTGGTCCACGTATTTTTTCATGAATTCGGCATTGGCGGTGGCCTGGCGGTCATTGAGCTGCTCGGCCCAGTAGTCTGTAATCTTGTATACCGTATCGATGCCGATGCTGTCCATGATGCCGAATGGGCCCATCATGGTGTGCATGACCCCCATCCAGGAGCGGTCGATATCTTCCACGTCGGCCACGCCGTTGGCGGCCAGGCTCTGGGCCGAGCGCAGCAGCTCCATGAGCATGGCATTGAACACGTAGCCGAAGTTCTCCTTTTGCAATACGATAGCCACCTGACCGATGCGCTCGGCAAAGGCCTCTATGATCGCCACGGTTTCATCCGATGTCTCCGGGTGGGGCATGATATCGACGATATCGGTAAAACGGGTGTCATGGAAGTGCAGGGCCGCAAACCGGTCCGGCCGGCCGGTGGCCTGCGCAAACATGGAGGGCACCAGCGAGGACGTGTTGGTGGTAAAGATCGTGTGCGCCGGGCAGATGTCGTTGAACTGGGCAAACACCTTGCCCTTTAACTCCGGGTCCTCTGGGACGGATTCGTTGACAAAATCCGCATCATATCCGGCTTTTTCGGCATCGGTCTCCGTGGAGATCCGGTTGCGGGCCGCATCGGCTTCGGCCTGAGACAGCCGGCCGCCCTCGACGTAGGTTTTTGCCAGTTTGCCGACCCGGTCTGCGGCCTTGTCCAGCATTTGCCGGCTGATGTCATACAGGGTCACATCGTAACCCGAGGCGGCGCACTGGAATCCGATCTGCTGGCCCATGTTGCCGGATCCGAGGATCAATACCTTCGAAATATCATCTGCATTCAAAATGGCTCTCCTGATTTCGGGTGAACAGATTATCAGTTATCATATACGGCTATGGCGTTACCAAGATTTTGACCGCATCCGGCTGGCCGGAAGACAGTTGCGTAAAAGCGGACTGGCATTCGGCAAAGCCGATCGCGCCGGTGACAATGTTGGCCGGCTGCAGGCGGTGGTTGGCCATGTAATCAAGGGTGCGGTCAAATTCGGCCGGCAGATATCCCATGGCCGCCGATACCGTGAGCTCGTTGAAGACGTGGACGGCGGTCATGAGTTTCTGGGGGTTTAAGGCAATGCCGGCCATGACCATCCGGCCCTGCCACCGCAGGGCTTTCATGGCGGCATTGATGCCGCCGGATGCCGCGGAGGTTTCAACGGCCACGTTGAATCCGCCCCCGGTTTGCTGTTTCATCTGGCGCTGGACATTGGATGCGATGGGATCAAATACGGCATCCACATCCCCGTTTTCTTCGGCATGGGATCGGCGATGGGCATTGGTTTCGGCCAAAGCGATGAATGACGCCCCGGCGATGCGGGCCCATTTGGCCGCCAGTCGGCCGATGGTGCCGCCCCCGACCACCAGCACCTGGTCGCCGGTTTTCACGCTGCCCTGGTAAATGGCGTGTAAGGCCACGGCGGCCGGCTCGATTACGCAGGCCGACCGGTCGTCGATGCCATCGGGCAGCTTTCGCACCATGTCCGGCCGCAGCAGCAGGTATTCGGCAAAGCCTCCCTGGCTGTTGTTGCCCGGGATGGACCGTTTCAGTGCATTGGCGCACAAGTTGGGGTGTCCCGAGCCGCAGGGCCGGCATTCATTGCAGGGATCTATCGGCAATGCCGTCACCCGGTCGGCGGCAGCAAGGTCCTGACGAGCCCCCGGATCCACTACCGTGCCGCAGAACTCGTGGCCGGGGATCAGGCCGCTGATCCCGCCGAGGCCGAAACCGTATTGCCAGTAATGCAGATCCGAGCCGCAGATGCCGCAGGCGGCAACCTGGATGAGCACATGCTGCCCGTCGGCTTCGGGGGCGGGAACTTCGACGGGCTCAATCTTCTGGATGCCGGTAATTTGCAGTGCGCGCATGGTCCGTTTTCCTTTCCAATTCATTTGGCCCGCTTGGGGGCCATTTTTTCCACCCGGCACAACAGGGCCTTGATGGGCACCGAACCGGTAACCGGGCACAGGGGCTGGTCATCGGTGATCATGTTGATGTTGAGCCGCTGCCAGCCGTCTTTGACACCATACCAGAAGCCGTGGGGGGAATGCACCACTTTTGGCGCAATGTCTTCGAAGTGGCGGGCGTGGATTTCCACCCGGCCCCGCGGGGAGACCAGATAGACCCACTCGCCGTCGGCGATGCCCATGGATTTTGCCGTTTCCGGATGGATCTGCAGCTCCGGAAAAACTTTGCGCCTTTGCGTCTTGGCGCGAGAATTGGCTGTTACTGGAGCAAATCGGATAACCGGAAAATTTTTTTTTATGAATCCGAAACGCTCAATTCAGGTTTCTGTCAGTCTCAGGATGCCGCGCGGGATTTTGTGTTGATCCGTGTGCGAAATGCCATACAATCAATGGCTGTCCGGTTTTTTTGAATCAGAATTTTTGCGTGGTTTTCGATGGTTATTGATATTGAAATAACTAGGCTACAATAACCATATTAATTTTGGCTTGCAAATTTTTTTTAAGATGTTTTATAGTTGGCCGATCAGAAAAACGGGTTGGATGTTTTATTAACGGTTCATCGGATGCAGGCAGTGTTGATTTTTTATTGATGAAGTCTAAAAAGTCCAAAACGGTTGAGATCAGGGGCGTCGGCGAAGTCATGCTCGAGCGCAGCAGGCGGGCGAAAAACATCAACCTGACCATCCGGCCGTGTAAAAACATTCGGGTGGCCGTTCCGATCGGGGTTTCATTTACCGATGCGGAATTATTTGCCCGGTCCAAAAGCCGCTGGATCAAAAAACATCTGGCCAGAATCGAGGTGGTGGCCGAAGAGGTGGACCGGATCAATGCCGAACCCATTGATCGCAAAGCCGCAAGAGAAATCATCGTCAAGCGCCTCAACGAACTTTCCGGCCGGCACGACCTGCCGTACAACAAAGTCTTTGTCAAAAATCAGAAAACCCGGTGGGGCAGTTGCTCCATGAAAAACAATATCAATTTAAACATGAACCTCGTGCGCCTGCCCCGGGTATTGATGGATTATGCCATCATGCATGAATTGGTGCACACCTTGATCAAAGACCACAGCACGCATTACTGGGACACCCTGGAGCAATACCTGCCCGATGCCCGTCAATTGGACCGCAAGTTAAACCGGTACTGGATGATACTGGTGTAGTCTCCGTTTTTCTGCCGCAATCTTTTTCCCTGTCCTGTTTTTTATTTACAAACGGCGTTGCAATTCAGCTGCGGGATGTTACATTACGGATTGTTTTACCGATCTGGAATCGTTTAAAGGTTTCAAGGAAGACCCATGCATCCGCGCGTATCGTTGGCCTATTTTATCACCCCCCATGGTTTCGGACATGCGGCCCGTGCATCGGCCGTAATGGAGGCCGTTTATGAGCGCTGGCCGTTTGTCCGTTTCGAAATATTCGGCAACACGCCCGAGTGGTTTTTTGCCGATGGGCTGACCGTACCCCATGGCTGTCATGCGGCAGAAACCGATATCGGCATGGTCCAGCAATCTTCGCTTGAAGTGGATCAGAAAAAAACCATTGAAGCGCTCGACGCGTTTTTGCCTTTTGATGACGGCCAAATCGAGGCGTTTGCCGGGCGTCTCCGTGCTCTGGACTGCCGGGCGGTCATCTGCGATATCGCCCCGCTGGGCATCGCCGCTGGCAAGCGGGCGGGCCTGCCCACGGTGCTGGTGGAAAATTTTACCTGGGACTGGATATACCGGGGAGACCCGGCTGCGGCCAACGGGGCCGACGAACTCGCCGACTATATCTGCGCGCGCGTGGCCCGGGCCGACGAGCTGCTCGAAGTAGTCAGCGAAGAAGGCGAAACCGTGGGCGCTGCCCCCCGGTGCCGGATCCACGGCAACAATGATTGGCTGCACTGCGTGGTGCATGTCCTGATCTGCGATGCCCAAAATCGCCTCCTGCTGCAGAAAAGGTCCATGAACAAAAGCGTGGCAGCCGGCAAATGGGACACCTCTGTGGGCGGGCACGTCGATTGCGGCGAATCCGTGGAGGCGGCGCTGTATCGGGAGACGGCCGAAGAACTCGGCATCCGGCCCGAATCGGTGCAGCTCGCCTATCAATATATCCATACCAACGCCCACGAATCCGAACTCGTCTACACCTATGTCTGTCAGTATGACGGTGAATTTTGCTACAACCCGGAGGAAATCGATGCGGTTCGGTTCTGGACAACCGGTGAAATCGAGGCGCAAATGGGCCGGCAGGTGTTGAGTGACAATTTCGAAGACGAGTTTCAGCGGTACCGGCGCTGGTGCGGCAGGATTTGAAATCACATTAGGGGAAGGTTACGGTATGAGGTATGAGGGGTAAGGTGTGAGGTGTGAGGTATAAGGTGTAAGGTGTAAGGTGTGAGGGGTAAGGTGTAGCGGTTAATGTGGTTTTGAAGGATTGAAGCCGATGCGCAACCGAATGGAAAGTCTTGTCCGGCAACAGCGATTCGGGGTGTTGGCCACCACGGCCGGAGACCGGCCGCATTGTTCCCTGATGGCGTATGTCCCGGATGCGGCCTGCAGCCAAATTTACATGGTCACCCGTGCCAAAAGCAAAAAATTCCGGAACCTGACGCAAAATCCGAATGTCAGTCTGCTGGTCGATACCCGCGGTGACAATTCCGGAGAAAATGTACAGGCCCTGACCATCGAAGGGGTCTGCGCCGCTATCGGGGATGAAAGCAAAGCCCGGGCGGCGGCGGAAAAGCTTCTGGCCACCCATCCGCAGATCGGAGAATTTCTGGCGGATGCGGATTCCCAATTGTTGTGCATGCGGATTGACTCCTTCCTGCTGCTCGACGGTTTAAGCGATGCCTATTTTGAACGCGTTTCATAGATTCAAATGCAGAAACTTTTACAGCGTCTGCGGGGAGTTATTTTTTTGTTTTAATCGCCAGAAACAAAGCGGGAGGCGGAAATGACGGAAACCGGCACCTGGAACAAGCGCAAAGTGGTTATTGTCGGCGCCGGCGCGGTGGGCTCCACTTTTGCGTATTCCCTGGCCCAGAGCGGATTGGCGGATGAAATCGCGCTGATAGACAAAGATCCGGATTTTGCGGAAGGCCAGGTGCTTGACCTGGCCCATGGCCGGCCGTATTTTCCAACCGTTGAGATCTACACGGGCAGCTCGGCCGATTATGCGGATGCCGGCGTCATTGTCATGACCGCCGGCGCCAAGCAGCGTTCCGGCGAATCAAGGCTGGATCTGCTGGAACGCAACGTGGCCATCGTCGAAAGCCTCGTGGACGATATCGTGGCCCAATCCTCCCCGGCCGTGCTGGTGATGGTGAGCAATCCGGTGGATGTCTTGACCCGGGTGGCGTGGCTGCGCTCGGGATGGCGCCGCGGCCGGGTCATCGGCTCCGGCACCGTCCTTGACAGTTCCCGCCTGCGCTACGGGCTCGGCCGGAATTGCGGGGTTGATGTCCACAATGTTCATGCCTATGTGCTCGGCGAACACGGGGATAGCGAATTTGCCGCCTGGTCCATGACCCATATCGGCGGCGTGCCCATAGAAGATTACTGCCGGGTTTGCCGCAAGTGTGTGGACTGGCTGCAGCAGCGGACCATGATTGAAGAGACGGTCCGGAATTCGGCCTATCACATTATCGATTACAAGGGCGCCACCTGGTTTGCCGTGGGGCTGGCCCTGGTCCGGATTGTGGATGCGATTCTGCGCAACCGGCGCAGTGTCCTGACGGTTTCGGTCTGCCTCGACGGAGAGTACGGCTTGCACGATATCGCCCTGAGCCTGCCGAGCGTGGTGGCCCACGGCGGCATCGAACGGATCGTGGAAGGTCAGTTAAACGCCGAGGAAAAAAAGCGCCTGTCGCATTCGGCATCGGTCGTCCGGGCGGCAGTGGATGAAGTCAAATCCGGCGCCCGCCGGTAGCCGGATCCCGGCCCTGTTTTTTTAAGAGGACTCCGGCTTGGCCCCGGTCGTTTTTTTTTTCGCATCCGCGGGTTTGTCGGCGATTTTTTCTTTTTTCGTTTTCGTCGCCGCGGCAGAAGGGACGCGCTCTTTTTTTGCGGCCAACGCCAGGTCGCGGACCCGCTGGAAGTCCTCGTCCGTTAGAGCCCCGCGCAGCCCGGAAATGCCGGCGAGTTCCATGCCGTGTTTCAACGCGAGTTTGTAAATTTCACTGACGTTTTCCCACTTGATGTCCCGGCCCACGCTGAAATTTTCAAACCGGCCTTCTAAGGCCAGGACAATGGTTTCGGCCAGGCTGGCATAGGCTACGCCCTGCGGCAGGCCGATGTCGCCCATTTCGGGCTCACCGGGCAAAGTGATTTCGCCGGATGCAATGATTAACACATCCGGGCGTTTATCGGCTTCCTTGAAGGTGAAGTTAAGCGGCCGGTTGACATCGGTGATCACACAGCCCGGCTTGACCTTCATGATATCTAAGACCGCCTTTCCGTCTGTGCCGGCAGTGGCGGTCACAATCACGTCCATGTCTTCGATGTATTTGTCCTGCCGGGTGGTGACGTGGAGCTTAACCCCGGGCAGCTCCTTTTCAATGGACTCTTTCAAAGCCAGCAGCTTGGCATGATGGACATCGACCATCCAGACTTCTTCAAAGGCAGTGGCCAGCAATTTGGCGCAAACCGTGCCCACTGCTCCGGTGGCGCCGATGACCATGGTTTTGCCCTTGAGTTTTTTGTTTTTCGATTTTTTAAGCAACCCCATTCGCCGGACCGCTTCTGCAGCGGCCCACAAAGCGGCCGAGGCACTGAAGCTGTTGCCCGTGGTTACAGGGATTTCGGAAAACTTGGCCACCGTTACCCCGGCGTCGCCCATGGCCTTGCTCAGGGCGCCGAGTCCCAGGATCTGTGCACCGAGATTCTTGTCCCTTTTTGCGGCTTTGAGCAGTCTC
>JBNJEA010000173.1:0-5737 GCA_051745395.1 Thermodesulfobacteriota bacterium
TTTCCACCAACCGCGACGGGACTATCGATTTTGACAGCGGCGCCATGAAAGAGGCCATGGAAAATGATTTTTCCGAGGTATCCCGGCTCGTGGCCGGAGATGATGATGGCGGCGGCGGCATTTTCAAGCAGTACAAAAGCTATTTAAACGACATGACCAGTTCGACCACCGGCCTGTATGCCAGCCGCCAGGAAAATATCGAGCGTGTGATGGACCGGATCGACAATGACATCCGCGCCACGGAATCCCGTCTGGAAAAGCGCGAGCAAATGTTGATGGAAAAATTTACCGCGCTGGAGGAGATGATGAGCACCATGAATTCCCAGAGCGAGTATTTAACACAGCAAATGGACAAAATGCCATCCTATGGAGGAAATTGATGAATCCATATCAGAATTATTTTAAAAACCAGGTTCAGACCGCTTCCCCGGAGCGGGTACTGGTCATGCTCTATGACGGCGCCATCCGGTTTCTGCGCCAGGCAAGGCAGGCGCTGGAGCAAGGCGACCGGGTTGGCAAGCTGGAGAAAGTCAGCCGGGCGGTGGCCATCCTTACCGAGCTTTCCAACACCCTGGACTTTGAAAAGGGCGGCGAGATCGCCGAAAACCTCGACGGGCTTTACGGGTATATGATCCGGGAGTTGACCCGCGCCAATTCCGGCGATGATTTCGACCCCCTGAAGGTTTCCGAAGACATCCTGGTGGACCTGCGCGACGGCTGGATCCAGGCCATTGAAAAAAATCGGGCCGAGGCGGGTGCAAACGAGCAAAGCGAAGAATCAGACGGTTCTGCCCGGAAAAAGCCCATGCAGGCGGCAATTTAAAGGGGGGCGGCAATGATGGATGAAGCAAACGAAGCGTTGGGACAATCGGTTGTCTGTTACCGGGATATGCTGGCCATATATGAACAAATCCACCGGGCGATTGCCGCCGGCGCAGCCCCCGCCACTCTTTATGCCCTGATGGAACAGGTGCAGGCCCTGGATGCACAGGCAAGACAAAGCGATGCCCGTTTTCAGGCCAATGTTTCAAAATCCGGTATCCGCTGGGAAGAGCTGGCCCGGTTTGACCAATGGAAAAGGCTTGTCAGCCAGCTGCAAAAAGAGGTCTCGCAGAGCCGGCGCCACATCCGGTCTGCCATGGCCGTGGCAAGCGATGAACTTGGCCGCCTGGCCGGCGGCCGGCAGGTTCTTTCCGGGTATCACAGCGGCCGGGACACCACGGGCCGATGCATCAATATTGTTTCGGCGTAAGAGGTGAATATACCATGACCGATATTGAAAATGCAATTTTACGATCCATCCATACCTATGATGCGATCGGCGCACTCTATGATTTACTTGAAGTCAAATCCAGCAGAAACTGTCTTCAAGGTATCCCGGAAGACCTGCAAAGGCTGGATGATTTATTTGAAACCGCCCGGCAGTCCGATCAACAGGTGATGGAGGCCCTCGGCCCCCAGTCCCGGGTCGCAGATGACCTGCTGCGCAAATGGTCCAACCGCCTCCAGGACACCCGGGCCCGAAACCAGAGCCTGGCCCGGCGCATTTCCGGTACGCTTGCGGTTTTGAGAAGCGAATTGAAGAAAATGCGGAGTCCTAAATTCGAGCGGGAAAAGTTTTCGAGCGGGCTGCCGAAAACCGCGGTATGGCAGGATCAAAGCGGGTAAGTCTGTCATCATTATACTTACAGCACCTGTTTGCATTGGAGAGACGGGTAAAATAACATGGATGTATTCGATTTTCTGTCCAATCTTGCCGAACATCTCCCGGTTGGGGTCAATATCCCGACAGTTTCCGGCCGGGTGTTAAAATACCAGGGATTGGTTGCGCGCATCGATTCCCCCGTGCTTTCGGTCACCTTTGCCGACGACCGCCTCCCCGGGCCGGAGGAGATCGATGCGGCAACCGATTGCCTGGTTTTTGTGGAAACCGGTGAAATCGTTACCCTGATCTGCACCATTTCCGGGGTCCCGGACCGGAGCCGGCTGGAGCTGACGTGCCGGGAGTTAATCCAGCACGGCCAGAAACGGAATTTTTTCCGCGGCCCGGCCGGCCGCTTGTCCATTACCTGGCAACTGCAAAACAGCGAAGACCCCTCGGCGGTTTTTGCGGCCCTGGGGGTCAATATCAGTTGCGGCGGCATGATGCTGGTTTTCGATCAGCCGGTGAAAAGAAAAGACCGGTTGGTGTTAGACATCCACCTGCCGGATCCGGTCAATCGATCGGTGACGTGCAAGGCCGTTGTTTTGCGTGTCAATCAAAAAGATGCCGGCCGGTTTTTTGTGGCCGCTGAGTTTGAAGCCCTGGATGCCGGTATCTGTGATGATATCATGGCCTTTTGTTTTGCCGAACAGCGCCGCATGCTCCGCGAAAAGGTGGCAACGAAGGACGAGGTGTAGAGCAAAGGCGCTGATGCCCTGAAAACCGCCGTGCCCCCGCAATATCTTTTCCCCGCTTTTCCGCTGCAGGATTAAACTTTCTTTTTTTCCCGTCGACAAGCAGTACATGTATATCAGTGCCCAACCACCGCCCATTCTGAGTCTGGCCGCTCCCCCTGAGATTTCCATGCAGCGGGGATCCGAAAGCCAGCCGTTGAAGCTGGCTCCGCACCAGATCGTCCAGGCCACGGTGGCAGAAGGCGGCTTGGAACGGGTGGTGTTACATGTCGGCCGTCACCGCATGGACGCCGATACGCGGGTGCCGTTAAAGGCCGGCCAGAAACTCAACCTGCAGGTGCAGCGCACATCGCCTCACATCCATTTCCGGATCATAGAGGCCGCCGAGCTCAGGCACCTGTTCCGGTCGCTGACCGCGCTGGGGGAAAACATCAAGCTGTTGCCGCTGCTCAGCCAATTGCGGGGCGGCGGGCAGATGGGTTCGAATTTCTTCGGCCTGCCGGAAGATACCCGTTCGGCGTTGTCCGGTTTGATGCAACTGCTGAAAGCCGATCCGTCCGAACTTTCCGGAAACCAGCTTGCCCGGCTCTGGCGCGGTCTCGGCCTTGACCTGGAGGCGCTGCTTGCCGGCGGCAAAAACGGGCAGGCCCGGGCCGGGGCAAAAGCGGCCCTTTTCATGGGGATCGAGGCACTGCAGGACCGGGACATGGCCACAGAGCCCTTTGAAAAAGCGCTGGAGCAGTTGAACCTGTTTCAGCTTTGCCGGCACCGGCTGGGCCGGGAAAATGTGTTTTTTCTGCCTTTGCCCCTGCCGTTTCTGGAGCAGGGGTATCTGCTGGCCGAACCGGATCCGGATTCGGGCGCAGACGGCAGCAAAAAGGATCGGGTCTGGAAAATGACACTGAATCTGAAGCTGTCGGGGCTGGGCAACCTGCAGATCCGGCTCCTGTTTGAGGGCAAGACGCTGAGCCTGCGCGTTTTGTGCGATGACGCGGATCGGGCAAAAACCATTTCAGCCGCTTTGCCCCGGTTGCGCGAGCAATTGTCCACGGTCTCTTTGGCGGCTTTTTCCGTGGATACCGGTGCCGAAGCGCCGGTCGAATTTCTGGCCCGGCGGCTGGCTCCGGATGGAGATCATTTCCTGGAGGCCGAAGTATGAGCGAGAAGAGATCGGGGCTGAAAAAGGCCGTGGCGCTGCTCTATGACCGCGGTAAAAACAGTGCCCCGGAGGTGGCCGCCACCGGGCAGGGGGAGGTGGCGGAAAAGATCCTTGCCGCCGCTGCCGAGGCCGGCATCCCGATCCGCCAGGACCCGGACCTGGTGGAAGTGCTTTCCCGGATTCCCCTGGGCGATGAGATTCCGGAAGAATTGTATCAGGCCGTTGCCGAAATTTTGGCATTCGTTTACGCGCTCAATCAGAACAGCAGCGGCCCATAAGCTCCGCATGGCCCGCTATTGCCGCTGATGGCAGCAGTTGAAACGGATTTTTGTTTTTTGGCCCTCTTTTTGCATTGCCCGGATTTGAATCAATACCGTTGCATCGAAAAACATCCACGCGTTTTTATAAACCGCATTTCAAAGCAAGGAGAAGAAAATGGCAAACGCAGTCTTGATTATCGACGATTCCACCACCATGCGCAAGATCGTCAACCGTTCCCTGCGCCAGGCCGGCCTGGAATTCGACACCGTCCTGGAAGCCGGCGACGGCCAGGCGGCCCTGGATTTGCTGGCCACTGAAAAACCCGACATCATCTTGTCCGATATCAACATGCCCAACATGGATGGGCTGGAATTTCTGAAAAACAAGGCCAATGACGCATCGATCAAGGATATTCCCGTGGTGATGGTTACCACTGAAGGCGGCTCCGAGGACATGGTCGAACAGTCCAAAACCCTCGGCGCTTCCGGCTGTGTCAAAAAACCATTTACCGCCGACCAGGTCAACGAAGTAATCGGGCCGCTGCTATAGAATCGAGGAGGATGGGGTCTATGGATTTTCAGGAAAAAATAATCGATGCGACCAAAGAGATCTTCGAATCGATGATCATGGTGGAAGTCGCGCCCGGGGAGCCGCTGCAGGAGCACATTTCCCGGTTTACGTGCTCGCTTTCGGCCATGGTCGGCTTTGCCGGCTTCAAGCAGGGCAATCTGGCCATTCACGCCCCGGAAAAAGTGGCCCGGGGGCTGACCGAGGATTTTCTCGGCATGGAAGTCGAGGAAATCAACGAAGATGTCCAGGATGCCATGGGAGAGCTGGCCAATATGGTGGCCGGATCGTTAAAACCCTTTATCGCCAATGGGGAAAAGGTGGAATTGTCGCTGCCCTCGGTGGTGCACGGCGAAGAATATACGTGGACCGTGGTCAACGAAGCGGACTGGATTATCGTCCCGTTTTCGATTTCACACGGGGACTTTCTGGTCGGCCTGGAGTTAAAAAGACAGTCATAGGAAAGCCCCGTATCGAACGTATCGGCAAACAGAGCGCAGTTTTCATAAAAAAAGCCAGACAGTCAGGTCCAAAACAGGCATGAGTCGTTCCGATCCCTTTGAACATATATTTCCGGATCTTCTAGAAAATTGCGCCTCCGAGGTGGGCGATCTGATCGGGGAGTCCCTGGAGCTGCAAGAGGAGAATTACGCTACCGGCATGCTGTCGGAGGTGTTTTCTTCGCCCAAAAAAAAGTTCGGGCTGGCCGCTTTCGAACTCGATGACGCCTCCGCCGAACCGGCGCACCTGTATTTTGACCTGAACCTGGGCATTGAACTGGCCGGGCGGCTGGTCATGCTGCCCGCAGAGGAAATCGAATCCTGTAAAAAACAGGCAAAAATAGACGGCGAGATGTTCGATGCCATCTCCGAGATTGCCAATATCATCGGCAGTGTCATCAATGCCAGTTTCAAGGAGGCGTTTCCGAAAAAGAAACTGCATTTTGCCAAGGGCAATCTGGATGTGTATTCCCCCAAGGCCGATGACTTGCCGCTGGCAACGGGCGCGCAGACCCTGCTTTCCGGCACACTGGTATTGAATGGAAACCGCCTGGGGGGCGTGAAGTTTTTTCTGCCGGCCAGTCTTGTAGAAGCCCCGGAAAAAAAGGCGGAAGCAGAAGCGGAAAAACCGGCCGAGGTTTCCGAAAACGCAAAAGCCGCGCAGCCGGCCGAAGCCGGTGCAAAATCGTTTCAGCAAACCGCGGCACCGACCGCCGGACCGGAAGAGGCACCCGCTGCCGCACCGACCGCCGAAGCCGGGGACACACCTGCTGCAGAGCCGGCAGCCGAACCGGCGTCTTCAGGGGGGTCGGGCGAGGACACCACAACCGAGCCCCCCAAAGGCACCGGACTG
>JBNJEA010000174.1:0-5711 GCA_051745395.1 Thermodesulfobacteriota bacterium
CCGGGTCAAATAATCGCGCACCCCTGCCGGCACCCGGCCGGCATCGAGCAGCGCTTCTTTTCCGGCGGTGAAAGCGTGCAGGATGCGATCGCGGAAATCCGGCATGGCGCATTGCTCCACGCAGTTGCCGCAGGCCGCGCAGCAAAACATGATCTCGGCGAGCCGCTCCGAGGTTTCCACCTTGTTGTCCAGCCAGGCCCGCAGCAGCCACATCCGCCCGCCGGGCGAATAGGTTTCAAACCGGTAGGCCAGGTAGGCCGGGCAGTTGATGTCCGTATAATTTCCCGGCAGCTTGCAATACCCGCAGCGAAAACAGCGGTGCAGTATGTCTTCGTGTTCCATCGGTACTCTACTCCCAGTTTCCGGGATTCATGATGCCGTTCGGGTCCAGGGTGGACCGGATGCGGCAGATCAGGTCAAAGGTGTTGGAATCCATTTGGGAAATGATCTGCTGCTGGGCCGGGGCCTCGGCTTTCCAGGGAACGCCGCCTAACTCCAGTGCCGCCGAGTTGGTTTCCTCCAGCGCCTGCTGGGCCCGTTGCATGTCCTGCGCATCGGCGCGGTTGAAGGCATAGGCGAAAAAAAACATCATGGCATGGCCGGCGCCGATAATACGCGCGCCCAGCGACCAGGAGACCTCGTTTTTCTCCGCGATTTTTTTTCCCGCGCGGTAGGCGTCGGGAAAGGTTTCGATCGGCATGATGGCCCCGACGTATTCAAACCCGCCGCCCTTGCGGATATCGGCAAACCGGGCCAAATCCGGGGACGGCAGTTTCAGAAACCGCTTTTTCTGGGGCGGCGGCATCGGCAGAAAACCGGCGGTTTTTTCGTCCATGTACGGCCGCACTGAGGCCCGCAGCAGGTTGCGCTTGAATTTGAGCTCTTCCTTGGTATGCGCCCCGTAGGCGATGTTGATATGATAAAATCCCCGGGCCCATTCCGGCTTGGGCGTCATCCACGGGGTCATGTCCTCGGCCACCTGGGTGCCGGTCAGCCGGGATAAAATATCGGGCATCGACCCGGCGTCCTCGCAGACGAAAATCAGCACGTCGTTGTGGGCGTAGTTTGGATAGAGCTTGATGCCCAGCTTGGTGACAACGCCAGTCGTGCCTGCCCAGCCCAGAAACAGCCCCGAAAGATCGGGCAGCGGCGCCCGGGCAAACCAGCCGTCGGATACCCCGCACGAGCCGGTGCGCACCACCTCGCCAGTGGGCAGCACCGCCTCCATGCCGGTTAACATGTCGGAATGAAAACCGCCGAGAACGGAGAGATGGCCGGAGCCGTGGATGCTGATGTTGCCGGCGATGGTGGCAACGGGCGGCGCATCGGGCATGGAGTGCTTCAGGTTCGGATGGTGCTTTTTGAGATAGGCCTGCAGCCCCCCTTCGGAAACCCCGGCCTCGACCACCGCGTACCGGCTCATGGGATTAACGGAAACGATCCGGTCCATCCGCTTCATGTCCATTATGATGCCGCCCTTCAATGCCCGGGTCAGCCCGGAAAGCACCAGCCCGCCGCCCATGGGGACCACGGGCACGCCCATTTCATTGGCCAGGGCCATGATCCGGCTGACCTGATCGGTGTTTTCCGGCAAAACCACCGCGTCCGGCGCAGCCGGCGGCATGGTCCCCTGGTCCATGGAATAGAGGTAGCGCTCCTCGGCCGCTTCGGAAACATAGGGTTTACCGACGATTTCCGCCAGTTTTTCAGTCAGGTTGTCCATCAACTTTTCATCTCCGTCCTTGAAATCTCATCAACCATCTTATCGGCAACGGTTGGCACAGTGAAAAGGGCCATATACAAGGCGGATCGGTTTTTCATACGCGAAGGCATACTATTCGTATGTTGAGCGGATGAAAAATCGATACAACGCAGTAGATGGGCCTTTTAGCGAAGCCAACTATTCGCCCAGAGCCATCTGCACCAGATCACTGACCAAAATCGGCATCAGCCCCTTTTCGGCGACATCTTCAGCCAGCGTGGCCATGCAGAACGGACAGTTGAACACGCAGTACGTGGCCCCGGAATCGACCATGTCAGCGATGTTTTTCTCCACCAGTTCGTCGGCCGTATCATCACGCTGCTGGGCACGGGGCACGCCGCCGCAGCACAGGGTATTTTCCCGGTCGTAGGTGCGCGCCGGACGCTCGGCCCCGATTTTTTCCAAAATTTCATCGAGCACCGCATCGGTTTCCGGGACCAGGCGGTTGGAACAGGGCCGCTGGTAGGCGATTTTGACGTTAAGCGGCCGGATACGGTCGGACAGTTCATCGAGTCGCCGGTTGACATAATCAAACAGGTGCACCGGTGTAAACGGGACCTCAATGCCGTAGGCATCGGCCACGCTGGTGTAGGTGCCGTAGCATTCATCGTGAAAGCAGATCATCTCGGAAACCCCGCTGTTGTCTAAGTAGTGGGCCTTGATGTTTTCGATCATCTGCGGCACCCGCTCCCGGATCACCGAATTTTTGGCAAAGTGCAGCCACATGATGTTGCAGAAGATATCGGTGCCCACGATAACCGAGGCCCCCTCAAACAGCTTGCCCCGAACGCAGCCGGTGAGCATGGGAAAGGCGCACATGTTGACCACCGGGGCCTGGACTTCCTGGCTGGTGATCCGCCCTTTGGGGCCCATCATTTTTAACTGCTCCTTGACGATCGGCACCGGTGCGGGCAAAATGCCCAGTTCTTCCTGGCGATCGACCAGGAAATAAAAGGGGTTGTTGTCATAGGGACAATACTCCTGGCAGGCGTAACAGGTCAGGCATTCGTCGAGCACGCGGCTGTGTTCGCCGGCATTGAGTTTTTCCCGCTCCTTTCGGGCCTCGGCCACGTCGCGAAAATTGATATACTGGCATTTCATCAGGCAGTCGACGGTTTCGCAGGCCGCACAGACATCCGGGTTGAATTTGACGCCACTCAAAGGTTTTCTCCCTGTTCGATTATTTTAAGCATATACCCATTTTTAAAACAGACGTTCGCTTTCGTCAATTCCGATCCAAACCTACCCAAGGATCATTCAAAAAACATAGTTCTCCGTATTGTTCCGATTCATAAGTTCGAATTTTCAATGAAGGCATCATGAACGGGCATGGTCTTTAAAAAGCATACTGCTACGTCCGTCATGCCCGCGAAGGCGGGCATCCAGTTTTTTAGATGGCAACAAGAACCTGGATGCCTGCCTTCGCAAACATGACAGACGAGGCAATGTGCATTTTTGGGTATGTCTGGGGTCCCCGAAATCTGTTGCTTTTGAATTGAACCCATAACTGCTTTTTTACCGGAAAAACGGATAAAACAAATTCAGGACTCTATCCGCCCGGCCAGCAGGGCCGCGCCGATGGCGCCGGTGAGCTGGGCGGAATCGGAAACGTAGATATCGGTTTCCAGTTTGTTTTTAAGCGCCTGGACCGCCCCGACATTGCGGGCCACGCCGCCGGTCATCATCACGGGCTCGACCACCCCGACGCGCCGGGCCATGGCCGAAATCCGGGCCGCCACGGATTCGTGGATGCCGGCGATGATGTTTTCGCGGGTCTCGCCCTTGGAAATCAGGGAAATGACCTCGGATTCGGCAAAAACAGTACAGATGCTGGAAATTTTCGCCGGCTGATCGGCCCGGGCGTAAAAATCGCCGAAGCCGTCGAGATCGACTTCCATGGCCCGGGCCATGACTTCCAGAAACCGCCCCGTACCCGCGGCGCACTTGTCGTTCATGGCAAAATCGACCACCTTGCCGTTGGCATCCAGCCGGATGACCTTGCTGTCCTGACCGCCCACGTCGATGACAAACCGGATTTCCGGGTCTACGAAATGCGCGCCGGCGCCGTGGCAGGTAATCTCCGTGACGGCCTTGTCTGCGAAATCCACGTTGTGGCGGCCGTAGCCGGTCGACACGATGGCGGCCACATCGGACCGGCTGCGCCCGGCGTCGGCCAGCAAGCCATCGAGTACATCATGGCCGGCTTTTTTGGCGTTATACCCCGTAAACTGCAGACGGGTGCCTACGATACGGTCCCCGTTTACCAGGGCCGCCTTGGCGGTAATGGAGCCGATGTCAATGCCGGCGGCGAGAAATTGCTGATTCAAATGTATGCTCCCGTAAAAAAATCAATATCCGGCTTGCAGCGTCTCCATGAACGCGTCAATGCGGGTGGCGATCTGGCTTTCAGAAAAATGACGCTCGTCGACCATGTCGGCTTCGATCATCAGAGTCGGGATCTTGAGCTCGTCCATGACCATTTTCTGCAGATCGTACTGCCCGAGGGAATAGGGCTTGCAGCTCCGGTTCGAGTGCATCACCAGGCCGTCGGCATCGTATTTGTAAATCATTTCCCGCAGCTTATCGATCATCAGATCATGGGAAATGTTGATGTAGACCCGGGTATAGGCCAGGGCCATCGTTTCCAAGAAATTGTTTTCGTCGATTAACGGCAGCACCCCGCTCCAGGCCGAGGTATAGGTATCGGCCACCAGGCAGGCGTCATGGGCGGCAAACTTTTCGGACAGCCATTTGGTTTTATACCAGACCGGCAGGTTGTCCCACAGCAGCCGGTATTTTTCGGAAGGCACCATGGCGATGCCTTCGTTGACCCGCTCGTGCATTTCGTCGAGCAGCTGGCGGTAATAATCCACGGCCTCTTGGGTGCCGCGCAGGGTCACGATCAGGGCCAGGTGGAAAAAGGCGTCGAATGCGGTCATGGGTGCGGGCTTGTGCGCCGACATGTCGAGCACGTCCTGCCAGAGCCGCAGGCCCTCCACCGAGCGCCGGCCGACTTCGGCCATGTGGTCGTAATCCATTTTCCGGCCGCACTGGGTTTCCAGAAAGGCGATGTATTCGTAAATCTGACGAAGGACATAGTTTTTCGCCGCATCGGTGAACTCCCGGTGCACAAAAGGTGTGTCCAGGATAAACAGCGGCACGTCGAAATAGCGGGCGGCGACTTCGTACCATTTCAGCACGGTGCCGCAGATGTTGTTGCAGCAGACCAGAAAATCCGGTGCGGGCAGGCCGCCGATGGGGCCGCCGTCGACGACCGCGCAGGCGATATCGGCGCGGGCATAGGAGCACAGATCGCGCGAATAGCCCATTTCCTCGGCCTTTTCACACAGATCGACCCCCATCTTGGACGCCCCGATCATGGCCCCGTGGTTTTCCGGATACACGGGAATGACGTCCATGGCGATTAAGGGTTCGACCGGCCCGCCGCTGGTGATCCAGGCCACCTTCTTGCCGTTTTGCCCGGCGCTTTTGGCCTCGATGTAATAATGGGTCATGATTTCCTTCATCCGGGAAACGGCCTTGATTTTGCGCTTTTCCTTTTCCGGGTCCCGGGGTTTTTCCTCCGTGTCGGCCATTGATCGACTCCCAAGCAAAAATGTGGTTTTCCGATGGACGTGTAAGGGCCCGTCCCGTCGCCTTACAGCATATCCATAAACGTTTCCAAACGGGTTTGCAGCTGCCCGGCCGGCATCGGCTGTTCCTCGATTTCCAGCAAAAGACTGGCAATGCCGGCATTATCCAGAAACTGCTTCAGGTACGGGTAATCAAAGGCGTGGGGGTCACAGAATTTCAACAGCAGAAAAACCACCCCGTCGATCTGCTGCCGATAAACGGCGTCTAACAGGTCGCGGCCGCGGCCGGTATTGTCCATGTGCTTTGCCGGGCAGACCCGCCGTGATTCAGTGTTAAGTAAAATCAACAAGTTATT
>JBNJEA010000053.1:0-20248 GCA_051745395.1 Thermodesulfobacteriota bacterium
GACCCCGAGAGTCGGGATCTGCGCTTCGCTTCGACCCCGAGAGTCGGGATCTGCGCTTCGCTTCGACCCCGAGAGTCGGGATCTGCGCTTCGCTTCGACCCCGAGAGTCGGGATCTGCGCTTCGCTTCGACAAGGCGCGCGAATCTCGAGGAATGAGGCGTACTTGGTCGTACGTTGAATGACGAGAGATGAAGCGCATCGAAGATCCCGAGCATCGGGGACGCAGATATTGGACTTTTTACGAAGCCGTCAAGATTGCTTGCCGGGCGCACGGCCCGGAGGTTCAAACCCCTCAGGTGCCGCCGTAGCCGACCGTGACGTTGTCGCCGTCGACGATTACCGGCACCTTGCGCTCACCGTTTGACATTTTCAGCATTTCATCCAGGTTGGCCTTTTCGGCCTTCACATCCACGTACTTGTGTTCGTTGTAGGCTCGCCGAGCCTTGTCGGTGTAGGGTCAACCCGATTTGCCGTAAATAATGACCGGATCGTTCATTGTTTTGCCTCCTTTCTTTTTCTTTGCGTTGTTTTGGGGTTTGGTTTTCAGAAAATCATTTTTTTCAGCATAACGGATTTGAAGCCGGATCGCAAACCGTTGGCGAATTGGTCCGCAGCAGCTTTTTAACCGGATAGTGCGGAATTGTTGGGGATTTGTCATAGGAAGCGCCGCCTGGGTGAATATTTTCAGATAGAGGCGGCGCTTTTTTATGATTTTTAAAGAGGGGTGCCGGCCCTACCTTCCCGACGTTTGATGCGGTATTCCATCTGCGGCTTGACCCAGGATTCGTTAAACCACAGCGACAGCAGTATCAATGCCCCGCCCGCGCACAGGCGGATCAGGTTGACATCCCGGTTCCAGATCAACAGGTTTACCAGCAAACCCGCCGGCACCAGGGCGTTGTTCATGATGGCAAGCGCCCCGGCGTCGACTAAGGTGGCGCCCTTGTTCCACAGGAAATAGCCGATGGCCGAAGCCGCGATCCCCAGCCAGAGCAGCACGCCCCATTGCACCGGGGTGGTCGGCAGTTGACTAAAATCGCCCCATACCAGAAAACCAAACAGGGACACTGCCATCGCCCCCAGATAGAAAAAGCCAAAAATCGCGTGCTGGGGGATAGGGGTTGCCTTGTTTTGCCACTGCTTTTCAATCAGGTGTTTGTATGCTACCTGCCCCAGCGCGAAACAGATATTGGCCCCCTGCACCAAAAAAAAGCCGACCACAAAATCCTGGCTTAACGGATTGTAGCGGATCATCGCCGCCCCGATCACGGCAAGTACGGCCGTTACCAGGTACCACAGGGTAAAGCGGCGGCGGAACAGATCATAGAGCAACGTGATGTAGAGGGGGGTAAAGACGGTAAAGAGCAGCACCTCCGGAACGGTCAGGAATATAAAGGCATTGTAGAAGAAAAGATACATGACCCCGACCTGAATGCCGCCGATGGCCATGAGTTTAACCGCCAGGCCGGTCGGCACCCGCCGCCAGGCAATAACCGGCAAAAAAACCAAACAGGCCAGAAAGATCCGGGAAAAGACGGCGAAATAGCTGTCGACCTGACCGGCCAGGTAAACGCCGATCAGGCTGAAGGAAAAAGCCCATAAAACGGTAACGATCCAGAGATATGCCAATTTAAAACCTGTTTTAAAATGAAAATTTGGTTATTCGATGTCAATGCCAGAAAACCGGTTTTGTGGCAATACGAATTGCGGACCGTTCTTCTTTACGGGTCCTTTGCCGCACCAGTCGATTCATTTCCGGTATGGCCCCGGCATCCGGAGGTGTCGGCACACCCCGAACAGCCGCATCCGCAAGTCGATGTTCCTTTAAAGCTTCTGTACAGGTTGCGGGCCGTAAAAGCCACGGCCAGACCCACGATCAGAAAAACAATAATGGATTGAATCATGTGGTTTCTCCTTTTTAAAACTCGTATGCCAATTGGGCCGTCACGGCGATGTTTTCGTCATCGTTGGCAAATTTTTCCTGAAGGCATTCCAGCCCCAGGTATCCGCCGGTAAACGGCTGGCAGAAGGCAATCCCCCCATAACGGGTTTCGGGCAGTAAGGTACCGCCGTCATCCGTGCCCTCGTATTTGGCGCCCAATCCGAAGTCGTTTGCAAAGATATAGGCCAGTTCAGTATTCCAGGCCCGGGGTTTGGGGGTGCCGGCGGCAAATGCCATTTCGTCGGCGGCAAATTCACTCGTGGCGCCCGTAAATTCGGCGATGAAAAAGACCCGGTTTTGGAAATCCGCGGCAATATAGCCGGAAATGCCGGCCACAGAATCGGAAATGCCATCGGCAGACCCGTCGCCGTTTACGTCGTTTTCGGCTTCGAGCCCGTCGCTGTCGGCGATGTTGCTCAAATAAGAAATGCCCGCTTGAACCCCTGTACCGGGCAATACCCGTTCGGGCAGGGCATAGGATGCACTGGCGAAATAGCTGTCCATATGATCATCGGTGCCGATTTCGTCAACGTCCCCATTAAATACCCCGGCCGACAGATCGAATCCGCCGGCCCGGCCGCCGGCAAGCAGGGCGCTTTCCCGTGTCTCGCCCAGTTCGAGCGTTAAGGGATCGGAGATAAAATAGGAATCATATTGCCCGAATGGGACATAGAATTTTCCGGCCTCCAGGTAGGCCGGCAGTTTCGCGCCGCCGGACAGGGTGATGAAGCCTTCATCAAGATCGACCGGCTCCGTGTCGTCTTCTTCCCATAAAAACAGGGCATGGCCGCTTAGGTGTTCGTTGATGCGGGTGTCAAGACCGATTTCCAGGGTGCTTAACACGATATCGCTGGCCTCTTCGTCGGGCAGGTGATCGTCTGCCGGTTGATACTTGGCGTAGGCGGCTTCGGTTTCTATCAGGCCGCTGACCGCGAGATTTTCAATCCAGTCAAGCGGGCCGTTTCGTTCCGCCAATTGTTTCTCCAGTGCTTCGATGCGGGTCGATAGTTTGTTTGCCCGTTGCTCCGCCGATTTTTCTGGCGCCGCCTCCGATGGGGCGGCACTCCATACAAGGATTGCCATCAGGCCGAGCGTCAGGGTGAGATACCGGTTGATCGTTTTCTTCCAGTCCATTTCTTTCCTTTTCGTTTTTGTGGTTATCCGGAAAAAACTCCAGTTGACCATTTCCATGCGGACGGGGATAAACCCCGTCCCTACAAAAAACTCGGTTTCTTGCAGGTTTTCGTAGGGATGGGGTTATCCCCATCCGAAAAAGAGCTATAATCCCAGCATCGTGCCGGCCTGATAGACCGATGCGGCCAGGAAGAAGGCGAGCACGGTGTTAAATGCCATGGCAAACGCCCCCCATTTCCATGATCCCGCCTCGCGGGCAATACAGACCACGGCGACAAAGCAGGGCGAATAAAACATCACGAAAACGATCAGGGCAAATGCGGTCAATGGCCGCCACAGCGGCGATTCGGCCAGTTGACGGGAAAGGCCGCCGGCGTTTTCGGCCTCGACCGCCCCCATGGAATACGCCGTGCCCAGGGTCGAGACGATGACTTCCTTTGCGGCAAAACCGCCCACCAGGGCGATGTTGGTCCGCCAGTCAAAGCCGGCTAAGTGGCTGATGCTTTCCAGGGCCGTGCCGATGCGGCCGGCCACCGAGTACTTGAGCGCGGCCCGGGCTTTTTCAGCCTCAATGGCCTGCAGTTGTTGTTTGATCGCCACAGCGGAAGCAGAAAGATCATCGCCGTTGCCGGAAGTGTTGATTTCCCGGACCGCTGCCGGTGCTGCCCGGGCCATGGTTTGCTGCCGGGCGGTTTCAAACTGCCCGGCCCGGTCGGCCGGCAGTTGGGGAAAGGTCATCATGGCCCACAGCAGGATGGAAATCGCCAGGATGACGGTGCCGGCCTTGCGGATGTACTGCCACGTCCTTTCCCAGGTATGGATTACAACGCCTCGAACCGTGGGCATGCGGTAGGGCGGCAGTTCCATGATAAAAGGCGTCGGGGCTCCGCGGATGACCGTGACGCGCAGCAGCTTTGCGATCAAAAGCGCCCCGCCCCAGGACATCAGGGTGATCAAAAACATCATCCAGGCCTTGTTGTAGGCAAAAAAGGCGCTGATCAGCATGGCAAAGACCGGCAGCTTGGCCCCGCAATTCATAAAGGGCACGGTCAGCAGGGTGGCCAGCCGCTCTTTCGGCGATTTCAGCGTCCGGGTGGCCATGACCCCGGGTACCGCGCACCCGCCGGCAATGCCGCCGGAGACGATAAAGGCCATGACCGAGCTGCCGTGCAGGCCGAATACCCGGAACACCCGGTCGAGCATGAAGGCCACCCGGGTGAGATAGCCCGAATCCTCCAGGATCGTGATACCGAAAAACATGAACATGATAATCGGGACAAAACCGAGCAGCCCGCCGACGCCGTCGATCATGCCGGAAATCACCAGGGACTTGAGCAGTCCGTCGGCCATATGGGCATCGGCGATATTGCGGAGGCCGGTAAACCCGCTTTCAAACCAGACAACGACCGGGTCGCTTAACGCAAATGTGACATGGTAAAGCAGCAGCAACACCCCGACCATGATCAGGGGACCGAAAAGCCGGTTGAGCAGTATCTTGTCGATTTTATCGGACAGGTGGAGCCGGTCCTGGCCATCGTCGACCGCAATGACCCCCTGGCGGATAATCGCCTTGATGAAACCGAAGCGCTGGTCGGCAATCAGGGCTTCGGGGTACGTGTCGCAGGTGGCCATCAGGTGATTGGCCACCCGGTCGGCGATCTGTTTGAGTTGGGCCGAAAGATTCGGGTGGGTGGAGTCCCCGGCCGATACGATCGGCTCGTCGGTTTCCAGGTATTTCAACGCCACCCACCGGGCGGGGTAATGTTCGGTGAGCAATCCGGCCTGTTCGATCAATGGCGTCATTTCCGACAGCGCCGCATCAATGTCGTCGCCGTAGGAAATGTCGATGGATTGGGAGTTTGAGGGCTTTTCGGCAGTTTCAGCCGCTGCCGCCATTAATTGTTTTTTGCCTTTGCCGCTACGGGCCACGGTCGGCACCACCGGCACGCCCAGCAGTTCGGACAGCCGGTCGGCATCGATTGTAACGCCCCGGCTTTTGGCCACGTCGACCATGTTCAGGGCAATGCAGACCGGCACGCCCATTTCAATGATTTGCAGGGTCAGGTACAAATTGCGTTCCAGGTTGGCCGCATCGACAATGTCGACCACCACGGCCGGTTTTTCCGTGGCGATAAAATCCCGGGCAATGACTTCTTCCATGGAGTAGGCGGTCATGGAGTAGGTGCCGGGCAGGTCGATCAGGTGAAAATCTTGTCCGTCGGCCCTGTAAATCCCGGTTTTTTTCTCCATGGTAATTCCCGGGTAGTTGCCCACGTGCTGACGCGCGCCGGTCAAGGCGTTGAACAGGGTCGTTTTGCCGGCATTCGGGTTGCCGGCCAGTGCAATGGTCTGGGGCATGGCTACTCTTTTACCTCCACTTCGATATGATCGGCCTCATTGTTTCGAAGGCTCAACGTAAAGCCCATGATGCGAAGGGCCACCGGGTCTTTTAACGGCGCACGGCCCCGGACCGAAAATTCGGTGCCGGGCACCAGGCCCATGTCCCGGATGCGCCGGCCGAGTTCGCCCCCGGTCTTGATGGCGGCGATCACGCCGCGCTGATTGACCGCCATTTGTCTTAAATTGATTTGTGCCATTGGAATCGGTTTCTCCATTCGGGTTGAGTTTCGTTGTTTTTTAAAAGTTTGGTATACAAAACTTATTTTAGTGTCAACAACTTTTTTAAAAATTTTAACAAATGATTGGATTGCATGTTTTTGTTGGCAATGGTATTTGGGAATAAAGACAGCCATTCCTTGGCGCGCAAAGCCGCCAAGAGCGCCAAGGAAGGCTTTGAAACTTTGCGCCTTTGCATCTGGGCGCGAGGATAGAAAGTCAATTGACGACCCCTAAACGACCGAAGCAGATCAGGAAAAAAGGGAGGCTTTTCATGAAGCCGGATGATGACAGCACCCTGTCCGAAAACCTGGAGGACTATCTCGAAACCATCCTGGCCCTTGAATCGGAAAACAAAGTGGCCCGGGTCAAGGATATCGCGGAAAAGCTGGGTGTGCTGCGGGGATCGGTTTCCGGGGCCCTGAAAACGCTGGCGGAAAAGGGTCTGGTCAACCACGAGCCCTACAGCTTCATTACCCTGACAGAAGAGGGAAGGAAGCTGGCCACCGAGATCCGGCGGCGCCATGATGTCATAAAAGGCTTTCTATCGGAGGTGCTGCAGCTCGATGCGGAAACGGCAGAAGCCAACGCCTGTCGCATGGAGCATGCCATGGACAAGCCGTCCGTGGACCGCCTGGTCAAATTCATCGAGTATATCAAGCAATGCCCGCGTACGGGAACCGATTGGTTCGAAGGGTTTGTGGATTATTATTCAAAAAACCGGATGGACCGGAAACAATGCCGGAACTGTTTGGAGGCTTGCCTGGACCGGCAGGACAATGAGGGGGATCGGTCATAAAAAAAGCGGGGACCCGAGGGGTTGCGGGTCCCCGCTATGCCAAAGGGAGGGTGTATTGGCATAATGGAAAGGATTTGGTTTTATCCCTTCCGAGTAAACAATAAGAATGCTTTTTTCCCGGTCAATGGATCGGCCGCCGAGCGGTGGAAAAATTTTAAAATCCGGTGATCCGGAATATTCCAGTTGTGGTTTTGCGAAGTCATTTCGGGCCTTTGTAAAACCAATACAGAAAAGCAGTTCGTTCCGGTTGTCATGCCTGCCTCCCGAAAGGGTCCGGGACAGGTCCGCAGGCATGACAGACGAGGCAACGTCTTTTTTTGAGTATGCACAGACCTTCCCAAAATCCTTATTGCTTGAAATGAGCAGATATCAGTTTTCCGGATAAGCATATTTTAAAAATCCCCCCGGCGCAGATCAGCTGCACCGGGTATTTTCCTGTTCGGCGTCGGAACGGAAGAGAGCTATCGTTTACTTGCCAAACGGGCATTTTGGAAACGTGCAGGATTTGCAGCCCAGGCAGAATCCGCCTTCGGCCATTTCCGCCAGATCAGACCGGGAGATGGTCTGCCCGGCTAAAATCCGGGGCAGAAGAAGATCCAGGCTGGTTATCCGGTGAAACAGGGCGCAGGCCGGCACACCGAGGAGCTGCATCTGCCCGAGACGGCCGATCAGGGTCATGGCGCCGGGCAAAACGGCCGCCCCATAGAGGACATCGGTCATGCCGGCGGCCATCAGGCCCCGCCGCGTCTGGTCGTCCGGGTCCACGGAGAGTCCGGCCGTGGTCACCAGCAGGTCAATGCCCATGTCGCCCATGGCATGGACGGCATCTGCAATGCGATCGGCATCGTCCGGGACGATAGTGGCGTGGATGACCGTGCAGCCCAAGGCTTCCACCTTGCTGCGGATGACGGGTTCGAACTTGTCTTGCACCAGCCCGCGGTAGATCTCGGTGCCGGTCACCAGGATCCCCACGTTGGCCACTTTCAAGGGATGGACGGCAAACATGGGGGACGGGTTTTTATTTAACACCCCAACCGCATGGCGGAAATGCTCCCGGGCAAGGTAAAGCGGAATGGCGCGGCAGCCGGCAAAGGGCTTGTCCTTTTCCACCAGGATCTTGTTCTGCCGGCTGGTGCACATGACGTTGGGCACCAGGTTGAAATTGTAGAGCATGTCCCGGTCAATGGTGAGCAGCCCGTCGATTTCGGCGGTGAAATTGATTTTGCCCTCCGAGGGCGGGGCCTTGTAATAGACGCCGTCGCCGGTCATTTTTTCGGCAAAGGCGGTGACAGCATCGTTTTCGTGAATCCACTGCCCGGTGTCAACGCGCTGGTCTTCCGCGTAGACCGAAAGCCTGCCCATCTGCTGCAGCCGGCAGAGATCGCTGCCGGCCAATTCCTGTCCGGCCGTAAATGCGGGACCCTTGGACTTTCCCGGCACAATCCGGGTCATGTCGTGCAGCGCCCGGCGCCCCACGGCCTGTTCCAACGGAACGGCATTGAGCTCCGGCGGCAATTCCGGCGGATGAGCGGCTTGATTGAAGTCGACATACGGGTTTTCCCCCTGGCAGCCCCGGCAGATGGCGCCGTCTTTTTTCGGGTAGGCTTCCTTGCAGATTGGACAGGCGGCGATGGCACCCATTTCCTTTTTTTGGACCGCCTTTGCCCGGACCTCGACGGGCCGGATCGACAGGAAACTCTCCCCGGCGGTCTCGATTTCGTCAAACAGCCGATCGGTGTCCTGGTCCTTCTTGGGGGTGCGCTTGAAAAACCAGTCGTATATCTCCGGGTACGCGGTGAGCTTTTCCAGGTTGACTGATACCCGCCAGCCTTCATAGGTGTATTTGTCGTAGAGAGACAACGCATACCGGCCCAGGGGAATCACCCGCATCCAGTTGTTGCCCGCGCTGCAAAGCGTCAGCAGCTGCACGGCGTCCGGCAGGCATTTGCGGGTCTCCACCACGGCCTCGAACAGGGTGCCTTCGGGCAGGCGCCGTTTTGCGGCTTCGACCATGTAGGCGCCGATGAGCAGGCCCGGGGCGGGATAGCCGTGAAAACGCCGGGCCATTTCCATGAATTCGGAAAATGTATACTCGCCAATGTCCATGTAATTGATTTCCTGTCTGATCTACGAGTCAACAGAGTATGATTGGATAACTGAAAATTATGATAGGCTTATCCTGTGTCCTCCGGTAAGCCATTTTTTAATTTGGGTTGAGCTATGTTGCTACTTGAATCCTTTTTTTCAGATGAAGTATTTCGTTTCCCGAAGTCATCCCTGCGGAGGCAGGGAGCCGGGTTTTTCCTGTCGCCTGCAAGCTTGGATACCCGCCTTCGTGGTTATGACAGTCAGGGCAATTTGCTTTTTCTATTGTTTAGTGACAATCGAGGGCCGACAGCTGGAACATATTGGATAATAGTCAAATACGAATATAAATCTGATGGGATAAAAAAACAACTTCATGTGCCCGGAAATCAGAGCTCATGGATCTGAACCGTCCCGTTTTCGATGGTTTCGGCCTGGTCCACGATGCGGCCGTGGTGGGTAAAAAGAATCACCCGGGTTTTTTCCGACAGGTCGGCCAGGGCCTGGAGCGTGGCCCGGGAGCGGGCATCGTCGAAGTTGATCAGGATGTCGTCCACGATAAAAGGAATCGGTTCTATGATTTCAAGGCGCCAATTCAGGGTGGCCATACGCAGGGCCAGGTAGAGCTGGTCGCGGCTGCCGCGGCTCATTGCCTCCACCGCCACACGGGTGCCGTCAGGCCGAAGCCCCACCAGCACCGGACCGACTTCCTCTCCTTCAAACGCGGTTGTCTCGTCCCTGTCTTTGAGGGCTTTTAACAAGGACTGCCGCAGTTGATCGTGCCGTTGACGAATGCGTGCGATCTCCTGCTCCTTTTTCAGGATATCGGCGGCCTTGTAGCTCAGCTTGTCCATTTCCGCCAGCCACCCGCTCATTTCCTTCGGGGAAAGCGGGGTGATGCCCAGGGGTTTCCAGGTTTCGGCCCAGCTTTGATCGAGCGTTTTTTTGCCGTTAAAAGCAACGATACAAAGATGCTGTTTTTCCGGCAGCTGATAAGTCTTTCCCGCCTGGCAACATCTGCTCTACCATGGCGAGTGCGATAAGGACAAGGCATTGTATGAAATGATTGCAATCCCTTTCGCCCCGACCCCGACCGCCTGAAAATTAGAATAAAGATTTCGCGATAATGTCCGAGAAGAATAGTCATGATGTAGGCCTGTTCATTTTGCGAACTCAACTGATCGTCGTTTTTTTTAACCAGAATCTGTTTCCTATTTGTCATTTGTTTTTCGGACAGGTTCACAAAACTGGAGGAGTGATAGAGATGAAAAATGTTGCAAGCTTCAAGCACCATCTGTTTTTCCTGATCACCATCGTTTCCGCTTTCCTGGTTTTCGGCTGTGCGTCCACCTGGGTGCAGAAGGCTCCGGCCTTGCAAACGGAAAAGAATGCCCAGGTGCTGGTCGGGCATTACAGCGTGGAAAGCAATGCCGGCGCCGACATGTTCGATTTGGGGAAGCAGGCCGAGGGCGGCGTTTCCTTTGACGATGTGTCGATGCAGACGTACAAGCTGATGGCCGAATCGCTGAAAAAATTCAATTTTATCCTTGTGACCGACAAAACCCGCGCAAAGCGATTGGATCGTCAAAAAGAATTGACCACGGGCAATAGCCGGGCTGATGAGCTCCTCCGCAGCATGGCATCCCAGTGGACCCATCCCGACACCGCCGCCAAACCGTTCCACCGGATCATGGCGGGCACGAAACTGCGCAAGCAGGTCTGCGATACCCTCAAGGGAAGCAACAGGGATGAATTGTTTTTGTCAGCGGATCTCAAGATCGAAGACCAGGATCAGTACCTGTTTTTCAAACGATTCCGCCTGACCTTGGCCATTCAAATTCTCGATCAAAAGGGGGACGCGGTTTTTCAGGCAAAATCCGAAAGCTTCACGGGACTTAAATTCTTAAGAAACCCGATCTCCGAGGAACGGATCCAGACCGCCATGGCCGATGCCCTGAGCAAACTGGAAAACGCCCCGGTGAAGGACGGGGTTTCCGCTTTCTCTTCACTGTAGCCTTCAAATCAATTCCCCTGCAAACGGCAGCTTTTTGAAGCTGCCGTTTGTTTTTTTCATCCAGATAGTATAGTATGGATGTCACCGGGAAAAAACCGAAATATCCCTATTTCTTCAAGCATTGTTTTCGGTGACTTCTTGCGGCGGTTTGGCTGTGAACTGTGCAGACCTAAAAAGGTCTTTTTTGGCTTAAAAACTTGAATATAGAGATGTTTTTAGGCCCTTTTCCGTTGTAACTATCTTGATTTATCTTGTTTTGCGTGGTCCGGCCCAATTTTTCGCCCAATTTTGCGCCAGGGAGGGCAGTGTAGCGCTTTCGCGGTAAAAACTATGGGAATTGGTGAGCCGCTGTTCCATTTCTTTTAGCTGTTCGATACGGTCTTCGGTGGCCGGGTGAGTGGAGAGCATCGAGGGGCCGCCGTCTTGCCCTTGTTCGAGCAGGCGCCGGAGCATGGCGCGGTAAGGGCCCGTGCCCATGCCCTGCTTGATCAGATAGCGTCCGGCGGCATCGTCGGCCTGTCTTTCAAATTCCCGCGAATAGCCGGAGTTGACAAGCACGGTGGGCAGCGCTGCGGCCGTCGAGGTAATCGAGACCACGTCGCCCACCAGCATGGAGACGATGAAAAAGACCCCGGACTGCTGAAAGATCATGCGTATGCCGTGGCGTTTTTTGACGTGGGCCATCTCATGGGCCAAAACTCCGGCAAGTTCCGACTCGGAATCGGCAAGCCTGACCAGGGCGTCGGTGACCACGATTTGGCCCGAGGGCAGGGCAAGGGCGTTGGCGCCCAGCGCGGCGCTGTGTCTGAAAAGCAGCCGGCAATCGCATTCTCGGCCCATGGTGGCGGCAACTTCGGCAAAAACTTCTTCTGCTGCGGCGCGCTTGTCCGCATCGAGTGCCGTGGGCTCGAAAAACCCTTTATCGAGCTGGTCTATGGCCTTGGCGCTGATGGTTTCCAAAATCGGCGGGGGAACGCTGCGGGCGGCGCGCTCGGCCGCGGCCGGGATGCCATACTGGATAAACAGCCAGACGCAGACCACCAGGGCCGCTGTGGCGGCAAGCGCCAGGGGCCACTTTGACTCGATGGCATTGACTATACCCGTGCCCCGGTGGGTGCCCGCCTTTTGATCAAGGGTTGCCATGGCGGCATGATCGTCGGTATCGATGCGCGTCCCGTCGGGCAGAAACAGGGATCGGCGGGTGCTGCCGAGAGGCGGAACCATGCGGCATTGGTCTATCGTGACATCATGGTGCACGGTGCCGTCCGCATCCGCAACCCGAATTATCCAGCCCTGCACGTGGACCGAAACCGGGATGGCCCGGGCCGTTTTGCCGTCGAACAATGTGCCGTCAAACTGCATTACAGGCCGAACTCGATATCGAAAATGTCGGTTGCCGACTCGCCCAGGGCCGGGGTTTCGGCTTCCACGGCGGCCGCAAAGTCGGACAGGCTGCCGGCGGTCACCACGCTGATGTGGGTGAGGATATAGCGCGCCCGCCGGACCTTGGCCCAGGGAATGGCCAGGCCCAGGGAAAAAACGATCGCCAAAATATTGGTCAGCCGGATCCACAGCATTTCGTGGACCCTCATGGTGCCCTTCAGCGCCAGGCTGCCGATGTTTGTCTGGTTCAAGCAGTAATTGTTGAGCCGGACATAGAGGTACTGCTGGATGAGCGAGGCGATGACCACGATGAGCCCATAGACGAAAAGCATGTATACAACCACCATGAAACCCAGTCTTCCGATGTTCTCGGCCCCGCCGCCCTGCCTCGAAACGGTGACTCCTATGAGCAGTCCGTTCAGCAAAACAAATACCAGCGGGATCGACAGGCCCATTAAACCGGCCAGCAGGTACTTGATGTAAAAAAAGCCCGGCAGTCCGTCAAACCGGCTGCCGGTGCCGCCGTAGGCCAGGTTGTCGTAAAAATAGCGCTTTTTGTGAAAGGCCCACAGGGGAAAGATCAACCCCAGGGTCAGCGGAATCAGAAGCGCCAGGCCCAGGTATACCTTGTAGCTGGCGCCGGCCGTTCCCAGGAAACGAAAGCGGATATTGCGGTAGGCGGAGTTGTGGGCATTAAACCGCAGCGACAGGTAAACCAGGTACGGCACCAAGAGGTAGAACAGCAGCACGATTGCGCCGCCGAGGCCGGGCCTGAAAAGATCCGATACGATAAAGGCGATAATGCCGGCCGCCACGATCAGGTTGCCCCGGAAAATGGCCATGGGATCGGCCCGGTAGTCGAAGTTCTGACCGTCTAGAAAGGTGGCGGCATAGAAATACCGCCGGGTCCGCACCTTGGCCCAGGCGGCATAGACGCCGAGGGTAACGACGGTCAGCAGCAGGTTGACGATCCAGATACGGAAATACTCGCCGGCGCTGCCGGTAAAGATAAATTTGTATTCCCGGGGTGCGGCATCGGCCGCCGGGCCGCCGGTGTCGGCCGGCATCCAGTGGTGCGGGGCTTCGGGGGTGCCTCCGGATCCGGAAACGGTCATAAACGCTCTCCTTCGCCTGTGGTTTTCGCTGTCGCTGGAGCCGATTCGGGCGTACTCATTTTAACCTAAATTTGGGTTCAAATTATAAACGATCGATTATTCTGTCCTCTATGGCAGGATCCAAAGGGCGTGTAAAGCGGTTTTCGGCAAGTAAAAAAGCGGGAACCCGAAAGGTTGGCGGGTTCCCGCTGCGCGGGGGAGGGTGTTATATGGCACAAATGGCATTAGCCGGCTTTTTTTTCCCAGTCCTCGACTTTTTCGTGGGCTTCCACGTCTTCCCAGCCGGTGATCATCGCCTTTAAGTGGGCCGTTACCGTGGCGCCCGTGGTGGTCATGTAGACGTGGATGATCACAAAAAGCAGGATGGCAAATGCGGCGGCCATGTGCACAAAAGCCACCATGCCCAGGGTCAAAACCTCGGCTGCGGCCGCCGGCCAGGCATTATAGGTCCAGTACAAAAATCCGGTGATCATCTGGATCGGCAGCAAGACCGCTGCCAGCGACAGGTAGGTCAATCGCTGCAGCGGATTGTGCTTGGCCGCCTTGCTTTTCGGCACCGGGTGCGGCTCGCCCTTGAAAATGCCGTAGCTGTAATACCGCATTACGATAAACATTTTTTTGGTGGTAGGAATGTATTGCTTCCATTCCCCGGTGGTAAACAGCCAGAAGACAAAGAAGAAAAACGCGATCAGCCAGGTGATGCCGGCAAAGTTGTGGATGTCGACCGCCCGTTCGAAGCCCATTATGCGGTAGGCGCCGTGTACTTCCAGGCCGGTGATCATGAGCACGGCGATCAGCGCCATCTGGAACCAGTGCCAGAACCGTTCATAGCGGGTGTAGAGGTAAATGTGCTGCTCTTGTTCGTTCATGGCTTATATCTCCTTGTTTCTGCCGTTTCTTCTGCTGCTCATCACGACCCGGCCGATGGCGTGCAGGGAGATGCCGGCAAGTGCCGCCAGCGCCGCGGCCCAGGCCGCATAATCGAGCAACGGGAAATGGTCCCGGCCCGGCATGTAAAAGCCGGACAGCCCGGCCATGCGGCCGTCTTTGCGGCGATGGCATTGCCGGCAGGAAAGCGCGTCTTCGGCCGGGGCGACCATGTGCGTTGTGGGAAACACGTAGGTGGTGTCCACAAATCCCATCTGGCCGGAATAGGGCAGATCCATTAAATCCATTCCCCGGCTGTTGGCGTCTTGCCAGTCAAAGGTTTTCCAGTAGCCGTCGTTTTGCTCGGACAAAAGCGGGGTGAGCAAGCGGCTGTGGACCATGTCATAAGGCTGCTTGCCGCGGTGGACCTTGAACGGGAAAATCCGGGAGGCCGTGTCGTCCCGGCTGCCGACCGGCTGGCTGACGCGGACGGTGTCTGACGGGTCGATGATATCCCTGGCGTTAATCGCCTTGATGGAACCATTGTACCAGTAGTATTCGGGGATGACGTTTTTTTCCCATTTGAAATTCCCCTTGATGGACTTGTAGGTCGGGCGGCCGTATTCGCCTTTTTCCTGGTAGGGGTTGCCGTCTTTTAATTTGCCGGCCGTCGACCAGTCCCATTCCATCTTGGTGGCGTGCGCCCGGGCAAATTCCGGGATGTGGCAGCTCTGACAGGCCACCATGTCGGTGTGATCGTTTATCTTGGCTTCCTTGTGCGGTGTGGCCGTGTGGCACGATTCGCAGGAGATTTTGGGGACCAGGTCATCTTCCACCAGGCTTTTTCGTTCGGCGACGGCCGGTGTCGAATAGACCCGGCCGGAAACCCTGTGTTCGTTGGTGGTATGGCACCGGGTGCAGGAAAAATCCCGGCCGTTAACCCCCATGTGCACGTCCAGGCTGCTCTTGGGATTGATCAGCGATGCGTCGAGATCACCGTGTTTGACGCCTTCGCCGCCGCCGCCGTTGAAATGGCAGCTGCCGCAGTTTTGCCGGGTCGGCATGCCGATTTTACCCACCGCTTTTTTGACGTCGGCCTGGATTTCGGCCACAATCTCGTCGTCGCCCATCTCCTTGAAAAATTTTAAATCCTTGAACTGGGCGGACCAATCCATGTCCTTCTGCCCGTGGCATTTCAGGCAGTTGATGCCGTCTTTTTTGCCATCCCAGCCGATATGGCAACTATTGCAACTTTCGTCGTTCATCTGGTTGGTGGAAATGCAGAAATTGTTGACCGAATATCCGGCCTTGCCGACAATGTCGCCGTCTTCATAGGGCGACAGCCAGGTCCAGTGGATGGTGTGCATCAACTGGTCGTCGGCTTTGGAATGACACGACAGGCAGGCATCCGTGATTTGCTGGCCGGTTTCAAACTCCTTTTTCAGCGCCTCCATTTCGGAATGGTCCGCAGTGGTCCAGTGCCCGGCCATAATATTGGCCTGCTCGGCCATTTTTCGCCCCGGTGCGGGTTCTTCCGCCGCCCGGCTGTGCCCGGCGGGCAGGCACAGCATGGCACAGGCGGCAACGATTGCCAAAAACGGGATCGGTTTTCCGGTTTGCAAAGCAATACTCCTCGAATCTATTCGCACGTTGCCGGCGACGGGGAATCGAACGCATGGTTGTAGAGATACGTTAAAATATCAGTGTGGTCCGACTCGGAGAGTTTTTCCCACTCCTCGGCGCATTCCAATCGTTCATACCGGTCAAACGCCCGTTCCCACTGGGCCTGGGTCTTGGTGTTGGGGTTGAGCGCCTTGGCGGATGCGCCCTCCTTGTGACAGGATCGGCAGTTTTTGCGGAACATGTATTTGCCCTTGCGTTCATTGCCCTGTTCGATGGCCATGGTGCTGCCGATCATGACAAAGACAAATCCGATGGCCAGAAAAATCAGCAGTGAATTTTTAAACATTTTTCATCTCTCCTTCCGTTGTTTTTGTTCTTTTAAAAAACGACGTACCGGTCGCATTCATTGATCATTTCGGCGTTTCGCGCCTGGGTGGCAAAATCTTTGAACCCGACGCCTGGCACATCCCCGGAAAGACCCAGGGCCCGGAAGCTCACGTCACAGACCGACAGCTTGGCCCGGCCGACCAACGCCTCAAAATCCTTTCGCTGGGTGAGCTTGACCCCGGCGCCGGTGAAAAAGATTTCGATCGCCTTGCCCTTGTCGTAGGCGGCGTAGGTGAGGTGGATCACATAGTCCATGTGCCGGTCGGTACCGACCAGGATTCCCAGTTTTTCTGTCATGATGGATGCTCCTTTATTCGAAAAAACATGGCTTTTCATCCCGCAATTTCGGTCCATGTTTTTAACCACGATCTTTTTGCGGCTTGGCAGATCTGCATTCTAACCTCAAACCGCTAACCTCTAACCCTAAACCTTAAACCCTAAACCTCTAACCTACCACCAACAAATAACCTTCTCGTGGGAGAAGATGTCATCGACTAAGCGGTGCCAGTCGATATCCGGTTTAAACAGCGGCTTGACCGTGGTTTGGTCCCCCTCGTCGTCCATGGCGTTGATAAGGCGTTCCACGGTTTTATCCGGCTCGTTTCGCAGCAAGTGCAGTATTTTCATAAAAAAACCTCAATTCCTGTTAAAATGGAATGACGATATCGGCCGATTTCAGCATTTCAGCCGTTTGCTTGACAGTGGCGTGTTTGAAATCATAAGTTTCGACGTTGACCGTGTTGTTGGAAAACCGTTCGCCTTCCATTTCGTCTAAAAATTCCATGTTGTCCCGGTAGGCCTCGTCCATGTCGGCGATTTCATGATTGAGGACAAACATCCGGATTTCCACCGCATCGAGCAGGGCGCCCAGGCTGAGCCGCAGGCCTTCATACTGCTGGTCGGGGTCTTTGATTACCACGGCGACTTTTTTCATGGCGGCCGTCCTTATCCTTTTTCAATGATATAGCGGGTGTAGCCCTCGTCCTCGTCGATGATGTCGATGAGTTCGTTGCCCTGTTTTTTGCAGAAATCCGGAATATCGTTTTTCGAGCCCGGATCCGTGCTCCAGACCTCCAGGACCTGGCCGGTTTTCATGCCTTTCAGGGTTTTTTTGGTTTTCAGCATGGGCATGGGGCATGAAAGCCCGCGGGCGTCTAATGTTTGATCGGTGGTGATGGTTTGGGTATCCATGTTTCCTCCTGTCTATCGTTTAAATATATTTCTGTAATGGTTTGATTTCATCCTGTTGCAAAGAAAAGGATCAAAAGATCACCAGTTTTTCGGTTTTTTCATTCCAGGCGCCGATCAGCACCCAGAGCAGCATGACGGCGGCAAAAACCGGCAGCGCCGCCTGCCATGAAAGTATCTCCGGCATAAACACCCCGCTGCCCAAAGCTTTTTTGGCGCCGGTGGTCTCGATTGCCGCGTGGACCGCCGGGTTGGTTATGGCAAAGCAGACCAGGGCGACCATCAGTTTCATATGGCCTTCGGCGGCCCGCCACAGCGTGCTGCTTGCACAGCCGCCGGCCAGCAGCATGCCGATGCCGAATATCAGGCCCCCGGCAAGGCTGCCGATCCAGAAGGGATGAAAAACGCCCATTTCCGGCGGCTGAATCCAGTTCCACTTGATCACGGCCGCGCCGAAGCCGAAGATGATCAAACTGAGGGCAACGGCTTTGACCATGTCGGCCTCGCCGGTCATGAAGGGTTCGCGAAACGCCCGTACAAAGCAGAACCGGGAGCGGTGCATGACTACGCCGATTAAGATGCCGAAAAACAGCAGGCCGCCGATTTTGGTGACATCGAATGCCGAATAGGTATAGAAGGCCCCGACCCCTGCGGCCAGCAAAGCGGTGCCGAAAATCGGCTGCAGCCTCGACCAGTCCCGTCCGGCGGCCTTTTTTTTCTTCTCACCCGATGCCGCCGTAAGATGCGACAGGTGCTCCATTTCCCAGAGCAGGTAACGCAAACCGATAAACGCCCCGGCCCCGAGGCCGATCATCATGGCATAGCCGCCGAAGGAAAAAATCCCTACGGCGGTGTAGAAGCCGCCGACGTTGCAGCCGGCGGCCAGGGCCGAACCGGCGCCCATCAGGATGCCGCCCAAGGCGCCCTTGACGTATTCAAAACGCGGGGCGGGCCGGATGGCGAACTGCTTTGACAGCAGGGCGGAGGCCAGGGCACCGAAGACAATGCCGAGATTGGAAATCGACAAGGTATGCAGCCAGGGGACTTCGGGCCGGGCATCGGTGAGCCCGCCCAGAAAAAAGGCCCAGTCGCCCCAGTTTTTGTAGCCGCCGGCAACGCCCCAGGGCACATTCCACATAAAGATCATCAGGGCGAGCACGGCAATCAGGATGCCGCCGATCCAGCCGGGCCAATTCCGGTCGAAAGCCGAATGGTAGCCCCTGTTGATCTCTTCTTTGATTGTGCCGAAAAATTCGCTTGCCACGGTTTGTGCTCCTTGTTCGTCTGAAGCTTTAAAAGTCTTCGCTGCTAAAAGTTCACGGTTGCCGACAAATACGTGTTCCATACCTTGTCGGTAACGGGGTTGATGGCCGAAAGCGCATTGATTTCATCGATTTTTTCCGGTTTGCCCAACGGATTTCCGCTGCCGGTGTATTCATAGTCGTAGAACTGCCCGCCGAGGGTGACGAAGAAGTTGCGCCCGAAGATTGGCTGATGGTAATAGGCTTCATAGACCTCGCCGCGGGTGGCGAGCTTGCTGCCGATTAACGAGTCCTCGGCGCCGGTGAAGTTCAGCCAGTATTTCGATCCCCAGTTGTATTCCAAGCCGAGCCGGGCATCATGTGGCATCGGGAAGACTGTGCCCGCATAGACGCTGTAGCCGTCCCGGCTTTCCAGTTCACCGGTGCTCAACAGTCCCATGTCCATGATTTCATAGAAGGGGTTTGTCGAAATGCCTGTCGGATCGGTGTGTGACCAGGAACCGGAGACAAACCAGTCGATGTGATCATCGGGCGTGTCGATTTGAGATCGCAGCAGCAAAGAGGCGGCATCCCAGTCGCCGATGTTGGTTGTCGGCTCCAGGCGGCTGATAAAAGCGCCGTTGTTCTGGGAAAAATTGTAGGTGTCGTCCGTCGGATCGCCGGGCGTGCCCTGGTTGTTTTTGGCCACTGTAAACGGCATTACGCTCAGGCCGGTAAAGCCGTCGGTAATGTCCCAGGCATGGGCAAAATTAAACATCAGGCTGGTGGAGCCGTTGTCGTATAAATCGGAAATAAAGCCGAGCATGTGCACGTCTTCGAGATCCGCCCGCTGATTTAAAGAACTGGCATTGCCCCAGTCGCTTTCATAGCCGACGCCGTAGCAGAGCTTAACGGATGCCCCGGGGATTCCGATGGTATCTTCCATGCCGAACGTAAGCGAAGCCCCGTCGAACTGCCAGTTGATGATCGTGGCCATGGGAGAGCCGCCGACCAGGCTGTAGTTGCGGTATTCCAGCGGCGGCCCGTCCGTGGAGGGACGGCGGCCGGCGGAAAAACTGATCGGCACCTGTCCGAGCTGGTTTTTGTAGACGAAATAGGCCCGATCAACGCGCACGGTGTCGCCGTGGGGCAGGCCGGCGGTGTTGCCGTCTAATGTAATGTCGTTTAAGCCGCCCTGGTTGAACTTGACCCCGGTGCTGTCGCCGAAGACCTTGTAGGCGGTCAGCCGGCCGCGGAAATCCAGGTGCCGGTTGAACCGGCCCATGATGTTTAAGCGCAGCCGGTTGGTATAGATGATGTCGTTGTCGGCGTCGTACTCTTCGGGTTCCGGGATCATGCCGGCGGCGTCCATGTTTTCGATTTGTTGCTGGATTTGACTTTTGGTCAGTCCGCTGAGGCCGAAAAATTGACTGATAAAGGGTTGCGGCGCCGCCTGGATATCCTGGTAATGAATGGATTCGGCCCGGGTCCGGAAATCAACGCCAAAGGAGATCTTGTCGGTGGCCGTGTGCATCTCGGCCTCGTCTAACCGGTCCATCAGGCTTCCAATGTCTTCGGTGTTCCATTCGTTGTCTTTTTCCAGGTCCTTGATCCGATCCTTTAAATGCCGGACCTCCTTTTTTAATTCGTCCTTTTTTAACTCCTCCGGGTTTTGCTGGGCAATGCCCGGCGGGGCAATGCAGCAGGCCAGCAGCATCATCGCCCCGAAGACAGCCCCGAATGTTTTGAATGACCGGTGGATTTTCATGTTGGTTTGCCTCCCCCTTGTTACGGTTGTAAATGGAAAGATTGTTTTCGCTTCGTTTGTTTCTATCCACATCCCTCAGCCAAATA
>JBNJEA010000006.1:0-55893 GCA_051745395.1 Thermodesulfobacteriota bacterium
AAAAAGGGAAGATACCATGCGTTGGAGAATCTTTTTATGGGTGATGTGGCCGATGATGCTGGCCTTTGCGTCTGCGCCCGGTGCCGCGGAAATCGAAGTGGTGCGCTTTGCGGATCGCGTCAGCGTCGACGGCGAAAGACTGACCCTGCAGGGCACGGCGCTGCTGCGCCACATGGTCTTTATCCGGGCCTACGTGGGCGCGTTTTACCTTAAAAACGGCATTACGGCCGAAAACGCCCTGGCCGGCAACGTCAAGCGGCAGCTGGTGCTGCATTATTTCCACGGTATTTCCGCCGAAGATTTCGCCGAGGCCACCCGCGTGATGATCGAAAAAAATGTCACGACCGAAAAATTCGAAGCTTTGAAACCCAAGATCAAATCCTTCAACCGGCTTTACCGCGATGTCGAGCCCGGTGATGCGTACACGGCCACCTATGTGCCGGGCACCGGCACGGAGCTGGCTTTAAACGGCAAGCGCCTGGGCGTGATCTCCGGTGCGGAATTTTCCACGGCCTTTTTTTCCATCTGGCTCGGTGAAAACCCAATCGACAAAAACTTCCGGGACCGGCTGCTGGGAATCCAATGACGAGTAAAACGCTTCCGGCGATCAAGAAACTGGCCTACGCCGCCCCCGCCTTCGCCCTGGCGGTGGTGGGCATACCGGTCTATGTCTATATTCCGAAATTCTACACCGACGTGGTCGGCGTCCACATTTCGGCCCTGGGGGCGATCCTGCTGATCGTCCGGCTGTTTGATGCGGTCACCGACCCGGTCATCGGCCTGGTCTCCGACCGGATCCATACCCCCATGGGCCGGCGGCGGCCGTTTATCGCCGTCGGGGCGGTGCTGACGGTGATTTCGATCGTGTTGCTGTTTAACCCGCCGCAGATGGGCGCCAATGCCGCCACGGCGTGGTTTATGATTTTGATCTTTTTGCTGTTTTTATTCTGGACGGTGGTGATCGTCCCTTATGAGTCGCTCGGGCCGGAACTGACGTTTGACTACGATGAACGCACCACGCTGTTTTCCCTGCGCGACGGGGCGCTTATTGCCGGAACCCTTGCGGCGGCGGCATCACCGGCCGCGGTGAAGTGGCTGGCCAATCTTTCGCCAGGACCGGCGGGCGAACGGGAAACGTTTTTTATCCTCTCCGTGGTCTATACCCCGATCATCCTGCTGGCTTGCGGATGGTGCGTGACAGCCTTTACAGAACGGGCGTTTCAGCCCGCGCTTTCGGCCACCGGGCTGTTCGAACGCCTGGTTTCCAGCCTTACAAACCGGCCGTTTCGCATCCTGCTCATCGCCTACACCATCAGCGCCATCGGCAACAACCTGCCGGCGACATTGATTTTGTACTACGTGGAATACGTGCTGCATTCGCCGCGGGCAGACCTGTTTTTAATGCTCTATTTCGTCACCGGCATCGCGTTTTTGCCCATGTGGGTGTATGCCGCGGGCAAGGGGGGCAAAAAGGCGATCTGGCTGCTTTCCATGACGCTCAATACCGGGGCTTTTTTCTTCGTCTTTTTCCTGGGCCCCGGCGATGAATGGCTTTACGGGCTTCTGGTGTTTCTGTCCGGCATCGGCTTCGGCGCCACCCTGGCGATCCCCTCGGCCATCCAGGCCGATGTCATCGACTATGACGAACTGGTCACCGGCGACCGGCGCGAGGGACTGTATATCGGGCTGTGGTCGATTGCCAAGAAACTGGCCGCCGCCGTGGGCGTCGGCGCGGGCCTGGCGCTGCTGGGAGCTTCCGGGTACGTGCCCAACATCCGGCAGTCGGATTCCGTGGTGATGAGTCTGCGGATTCTCTATGCGCTGGTCCCGTGTTTGTGCAATGCGGCCGCCATTGTCATCGCCCTGGCCTATCCCATCAGCGGCGATATCCACCGGCAGATCCGGGCGGCCATTGACCGACAGGCCCAGGGGGAATCGGTGGATGATCCGCTGGTGCCGGGACGGGTGATTGCGCCGCCGGGGAAAACGGCGGGTAAACATAGCGAAACCCGCTCTTAATCTTAATCTTACTCATACTCATACTCTTACTCTTACTCTGCAGCAATCGAAGCAAAATGTTGGGGGACAAAACGAGAGTAAGAGTAAGAGCAAGAGTAAGAGTATGAAAAAAATGGGGGGAAAGGCAAACCATGCTGACCCTGTTCATCGTCAACCTCGCCGCAGTCGTGGTCTTCATGTGCATCGGATGGGCAATCAGCCTGGCGCGTGAAAATGTCACCATCGCAGACAGTTTCTGGGGCATCGGGTTTGTGATCATCGCCTGGCTGACGTTTTTTGCCGCAGACGGCTTTATCGGCCGCAAAGTGATCATCACGCTGATAGTCACCCTGTGGGGCCTGCGACTGTGCGTGCACCTGAGCTTGCGCAACCGGGGCAAGGGCGAAGATCCGCGGTATGCCGCATGGCGGGAGAAATACGGCGAAAATTTCCGGGTTGTGAGCCTGTATAAAGTCTTTCTGGTCCAGGCCCTGTTTCAATGGCTCATCGCATTGGGGATCCAATACGGCCAGATGGCCGAAACCCCGGCCCGCCTGACCTGGCTGGATGCGGCCGGCGTGGCGATATGGGCCACCGGCTTTGTCATTGAAACCGCGGCAGACTACCAACTGGCAAGTTTTTTAAGTAATCCGGCCAACAAGGGCAAAGTCATGGACCAATACCTGTGGCGCTACAGCCGGCATCCCAACTATTTCGGCGAATCACTGGTCTGGTGGGGCATCTTCGTGATCGTTTTGTCTGTGCCCTGGGGGGTGTGGACCATTATCAGCCCGGTGGTAATCACCTATACGCTTTTGCGAATCACCGGCGTTACCCTCATGGAAGAAACCGAATTTTCCGAAAACACCGAATACCGGGCGTATATCGAAAAAACCAACGCTTTTGTGCCCTGGTTCCCCCGAAAATAATGATTTGATTTCATATCGAAACGCGATAATAATGAATAATGTATGCTGACAATCCAGTGTATTGCAGTGGGTTTTTGAAGCATGGAATCGAACCCGGCGCTGGTTTATATTTTAGACGGCAACGAAAAATTCAATCTTATGATCAAAAAGCCAGAGACCCCATGAACAGAAAGACCGGACGACTGCTTTATTACCTATATGAAAAAGCCCTGAGGCCGACGCCTGTGGCGTTTGCCGTCCGGTTTACCGACGGCACGGTCTTTTGCAACCGCAACGGCCCCGCGCAAATCGAAATCCGCTACCGCAAAAAGCGCGCGGAAATCAACACCCTGCTGTTCCAGGGCGTCGGCCTGGTGGAATCCTACATCAACGGCGGCGTCGACATCGAAGGCGACATCAAACTGCTCGTAACGGCTTTCATTGAAAGCGGGCCGAACCTTGCCGAAAGAAACCGTCTGCGGCGACATACCAACCCCCTGCTGTGGCTGCGCAACCGGTGGCATGAAATCCGCTTCGGCAACCGGCGGGTGCCGCGGTCCGCAAAAAACGCCAAGTCGCATTACAACCGGGGGTCGGAAATGTTTGCCCAGTATTTCGACCCGTCGCGGACCTATTCCTGCGCCTACTGGAAGACCGGCACCCGGGACCTGGCCGAGGCCCAGTACAACAAGCTCGACCACATCTGCCGCAAACTGATGCTTGCACCCGGCGACCGTATAATCGACGTGGGCGGCGGCTGGGGATCGCTTCTTTTCCATGCCTGGGACCACTATGGTGCGACCGGCACCAATTACAGCGTAACACCGGACCAGAACCGGTGGATGGGCGAAGAAATCCGGCGCCGGGGCATTTCGGACAAAATCGAAATCGAGGAAAAAGACTTCCGGCAGGTTTCCGGGACCTTCGACAAGTACGTCTCGGTGGGCGTATTCGAGCATGCGGGCAAGGGGCAGCTTGCGGCCTGGGTAAAATCCATGGCCGACAGCTTAAAGCCGGGCGGCATCGGGCTGCTGCATTTTATCGGCCACGACACCCCCATGGAAACCGATTTTTTCATCCGCAAGCATATCTTCCCCGGCGGCTATCTGCCGGGACTGTCCGAAACCGTATCCCTTATGGCCGAACACGGTCTGGAAATCTTAGACATTGAAAACCTGCGCCGGCACTACGCCCTGACCTTAGACGCCTGGGCAAAAAACTTCGACCGGAACTGGGACGCGATTGCGGCCATCGACCCGGACCTTTATAATGAGCGCTTCCGCCGCACCTGGCGGGTATACTTAAATTTCTGCGCCGAGTACTTCCGGATCGACAACGCGATTTTGCGCCTCTACCAGATCACCTTTTCCAAGGGCAATACGAAACGCTACCCAATGGATCGGGGATTTTTATACGAGCCCCAACCCGCGGCCGAAAACCGGCCGCCCATTCAACGCATTGCCCGGAGCCAGTAAATGACACAGCCATCGAATCTCGACATCGCCGTGGTCGGCGGCGGCGTGGCCGGCATCGTGGCCGCCTACCTGCTTGCCCGCCGGCACCGGGTCTCCCTGTATGAAAAAAACGATGCCGTGGGCGGCCATACCCACACCAGGGTCGTCCAAGACGGCGACGGGAAACAAACGCCCGTGGATACGGGCTTTATCGTTTTCAATGACCGCACCTACCCCAATTTTATAAAATTTATCGACCAGCTCGGCGTGGATCGCCTCAAAAGCACCATGTCTTTCAGCTACAGCGACAGCCGCACCGGGTTCACCTACGCCAGCTCGGCGCCGTTTGCCGATCCGAAAAACCGGCTGCGGCCGTCTTTCTGGCATTTTCTGTTCGAGATCATGCGGTTTAACCGCCTGACCCGGCGGCTGCTGAAAAGCGGGGCCCTGGCCGGGCTTTCCCTGGAGCAGTACCTGAAACAATACCGGTTTTCCGACCGGTTTGCCGAGCGCTACATCCTGCCCATGGGCGCGGCCATCTGGTCGACGGCCGACCGGGACATGCGGCAGTTTCCGGCCGAAACCTTCGCCCGGTTTTTCGAAAACCACGGCCTGCTGACCCTGCGCGACCATCCCCAGTGGTATACCATCGCCGGCGGCAGCCACGAATACGTCAAGGCGTTTCTAAACGGTTTCGGCGGACGGGTTTTCACCAGCGCACCGGTGCGCGCCGTGGCCCGGCAAAACGGCCGCGTCCGTATTCATACCGATGACGGGGCGGCCGAATACGACCGGGTGGTTATCGCATCCCACGCCGACGAGGCCCTGGCAATGCTGGAAAACCCAAGTAAACTGGAAGCCGATCTGCTCTCAGCATGGCGCTACACGGACAACCGGGTGCTGCTGCACCGGGATGCGGCCTGCCTGCCGCCGTTTGAAAAGGCCCGGGCCTCGTGGAACTACCTCCGGGAAACCGATGCCGCCGATCAACCGATGCTGACCATGACCTACTACATGAACCTGCTGCAGCAGTTACATACCGCCGACGAGTTCTGCGTAACGTTGAACCCGCAGCGGCAAATCGCCCAGGAGAAGGTAATCGCCGACCTCGACTACACACACCCGCTGTTCAACGATGCCGCCGTGGCCACCCAGGCGAACCTGGATCGCTTAAACGAGCAGGACGACATTTTCTTCTGCGGCAGTTACTTCCGCTATGGCTTTCACGAAGACGCGGTATTGTCGGCGGTCAACGTCGGCAAGCGGTTCGGGATACATTTATGACGGCTTCGTAAAAAGTCCAATATCTGCGTTGCGCTTCATCTCTCGTCATTCAACGTACGACTAAGTACGCCTCATTCCTCGAGATTCGCGCGCCTTGATCTTGAACTTTTTACTTTGCCGTCCCAAGAGCGACTTTTTACGAGAGCGTCACTTATGACTGACATGCTATACAAAGGATTCGTGGCACACGCGCGGCATCTGCCGGTTTCCCACCGGTTTTCCTACCCGGTATACGCCTACGGCATTGATGTTGACAAATTGCCCGTCCTGGACCGCCGCCTGCCGTTTTTCGGGTACAACCGGGTGCGGCCGGCATCCATCCACGACACGGACTATTTGGACGGCCGCCCGGGCCGGCTGAAAGACAAGGTGCTGGCCTACCTGCCGACGGAAAAGCGCGGCGAGGTCGCCGCCGTGACCCTGATCACCTCGGCGCGGTACTTCAACTACGTGTTCAACCCGGTCAGTTTTTTCTACTGCCAAAACGGCGCCGGCAACACGGTGGCCATGGTGGTGGAGGTCAACAACACCTTCGGCGAACGCCACGTCTACGTACCGGAAAAGGCGGAAGATTTCCAAAACAACCACTGGATGCACTTCCGGGCGGAAAAGGCCTTTCACGTGTCACCCTTTAATGATTTGGCCGGCCGCTACGAGTTTTTCTTCTCACCGCCCGGCAACGAACTCGACATCAAAATTCACCTGGTAAAAGACGGGGAAAAGGCCTTCGAAGCAAGGCTGTGGGGCAAGGGGCGCGCGCTGACACCGGCATCCCAGATCCGGATGCTGCTGCGGCATCCCTTTATGCCGCACTTGACCAAGCCGCGCATCTTTTTTGAAGCCGCCCGGCTTTATTTCAGAAAACGGCTCAAGTACCACCCCAAACCCGAACCGATCAGCCCCATGACGATGACGACGAAGAGAAAACGAAAAAAACATTGAAAATCCGGGCCCAAAGGACGCGACTTTAATCTAAGCCCAAAGAACATAATCTGATAAATCCGAAATTCGAATAACGAAATTCGAAACAAATTCGAATGACAAAAATTCAAATGTTTCAAACAGAAAAAACCACCTTATCGTACTTCTGTTTTTGTCATTGAAACATTTGATATTCGGATTTGTTTCGGATTTCGAGTTTCGGATTTCGAATTTAGAGGCTTCCATTTCCTTGAGGCATTGCCAGCATCCTCTGACCTGGCCCGGAGGCCCAGGTTCTTCAAATTTTTAAAAAAATGGCATTAGGAGAAAGACATAATGCGCGACAGACGCTACTGGCTGATGAAATCCGAACCGTCGGATTTTTCCATAAAGGATCTGAAAGCCGCGGGCACGGCCTGCTGGGACGGGGTCCGCAACTACCAGGCCCGCAACCTGCTGCGCGATGAAATCAAGGCCGGCGACGGGGTGCTGTTTTATCACAGCAACGTCAAACCGCCGGCGGTGGTGGGCATTGCCGAGGTGGTAGGCGACGGCTACGCCGATCACACCGCACGTGACCCGGCATCGGCCCACTACGATCCAAAGGCCGCGCCCGACAATCCCGTATGGTACATGGTCGACGTGGCCTTCCGGGCCGAATTTGCCCAACCGGTGACGCGGGATGCGCTTCGCGGCCGCCCGGAACTGGCCGACATGCCGGTGCTCAAAAAAGGAAACCGCCTGTCGGTGCAGCCGGTTGCGGCAAGGCACTGGCAGGCGGTTTTGGAAATGGCGCAGATTAAAGATCCACTTGATTGATTTCGTTAATTACTTGTTGGTCATCTTGTCAAATATAGCCTCCGACTTTTCCGCTGCGGTTTCGGAGCGGTCGGCGGCGGAATCGGCGCGGTCGGCCGCATCCTCGGCGCGATCAGCGGCCGCTTCGGCGCGGTCGGCATTTTCCTGAGACGTTGCCGCCTTTGCATCGGCCTCGCTGGCTTCATCCATGGCCTGATCGGCTTTTTCCGTGGCGGCATTGACCTGCTCCTGCAGTTTTTCCACCTGGCCGGATGTAGCGCAGCCGCTGATTGAAAACGCGGCTGCCGCCAACAGGATGCACACCAATGTCATAACCGTTCGAGCGGATATCGTCATTTTCTTTCCTCCTTTCTTCATTTATTGGGTTCACATTCGCCCGACTTGTGTCGGAATACCGTTTTTCCGGGACACGCAGCGCCGGACTTTATCCCAGTCAACCGAACGGGAAAGTCCTTTGCGCTGGATTAACCCGCGGGCTTCGGCCAACAGATCGAGTCCTCTGTCATAGATATCCGGATGGACCTCGATAAACACCTGGTCTGCCCGGCAGCCGATTTTCACGGGTTCATAGACGATCTCCACCGGGGTGTCCACCGGGGTTTCTTCGAAAAACCGGGCCATATCCTCGGGATAAAGCCGCAAGCACCCGTGGCTGACCTGCCGGCCCACCCCCCAGGCGAAATTGGTGCCGTGAAAGCCGATTCCTTCGGCCGACAGGCCGAGCCAGTAGTCGCCCAAGGGGTTTTGCGGACCCGGCGGTACCACCGCCCGGTCGAAATGCGACCGGCCGAATTCAGGGACGGTCCAGGAAGGCGCTTTCTGCCGCTCCACCACGCGGCTTTCGCCCGGCGGGGTCTTAAAACCCTGCCGCCCGATACCCAGCGGATAGGTCTTGACCATCCGGTGTTGCCTGAAAAACCGATACAGCCGCATTTCGGCGATATTGACCACCACCGCCTTATGCCGGGTCGGCGGCAGGATCCACAGTGTCGGGATCTGAAGCGTCGCACCGGCTTTTAGGACCCATGGATCCGTATCCGGATGGGCCAGCCGGATTTCGTTGAAACCCAGGCCGTAGTCCCGGGCAATGTCGAGCAGGGTTTGCCCGGCCTCTACAGAATGTGTCTGAGCGAATCCGACCACCGGCATCAACGATTGACCGGCGCCGGACGTCTTGGCATCATAGGGGTAAGCCCCCGCCCACAAGGCATTGCTGAAAACCGTCAGTATAAATAACGTTATGAAGCAGACTTTTTGCATTGCCACCTTAAATTTTAATCGAAATCCGGACATTGTCAAGTGCATCGGACGCTGCTGCCACTCATCCGGCAGCGTCATCTGCATATGTCTTTATCATAGAATAAGAAAACCTTACAAATCGCCATATTCCGGATTTACAAACCCGCTGATTTTTATTATATTGCAAAGTATCTGAAAAATCCAGCCGACTCCGACGAAAGCCGATGCCATGCATGAACTGCCGGTCACCGAAAAAATCTTAGACATTGTCGTCAAGCACGCCCAAACCCACCGGGTCAGCGAAATCGTTACCATCACCCTGCATATCGGCGAACTAAGCGACCTGGAAAACGAGTGGGTGCAGCATTATTTTGACTACCTGAGCAAGGACACTGTGGCCGCTGGCGCAAAGCTTGTCATCGAACGGATTCCCATCGTGCTCAAATGCAACACGTGCGGTCACGAATTTCAGACGGAAAAGTCGGCACTGGGGCAAAGCATCTGCCCGCAGTGTTCGGCCACCGGCGATTTTTCGCTGGTGTCGGGCAAACAATACTACATCAAGGAAATGGAGGCCAGGTAATATGGATGAAATCCGGTTAATCGAGGTCAAGGAAGAGATTTTATCCGACAATGACGCGGCGGCCAATGAACTGCGGGAAAAGCTCCGGCGGGAAAAGACCTTTGTCATCAACCTCATGTCCTCGCCCGGCGCCGGCAAAACCAGCCTGTTGCTCCAGACCATCGCCGCGCTGAAAGACGAGTACAAAATCGGTGTCATCGAAGCCGATATCGATTCGGTGGTCGATGCGGAAAAAATCCGGGATGCCGGCGTGGAAAGCGTCCAGCTGCGCACGGGCGGCTTCTGCCATCTAGACACGGACATGGTCAAAAAGGGCTTGGACGGCCTGGGCGCAGAGGCCTTTGATCTGGTTTTCATCGAAAATGTCGGCAATCTCGTCTGCCCCGCCGAGTTCGATACCGGTGCCATTAAAAACGTCATGATCTTAAGCGTACCCGAAGGCGATGACAAGCCTTTGAAATACCCCCTGATGTTTACCAAGTCCGAGGTGCTGGTCATCAACAAGACCGACATGCGGGATCTGGCCGATTTTGATACCGACCGGCTCCGCGGTCATATCGGCCGGCTCCATCCGGAAATGAAAATCTTTGAGGTATCGAGCAAAACCGGCGACGGCATTGCCGCGTGGACGGACTGGCTGAAAACGGCCCTGGCGGAATTTCTGTAGCGGCATCCGGGCCTTTTGAAATGGCCCGGACCGCCTCGGCCTGCGGCATTACACAATGGCTATTTTTTCAATAAATATCGTAAATTGCAAAAGAAAAACTGCTTGACAAAAGCAGACGAATTCCGTTTAATATGCAAACCTGGTAACAACAGTCGATAAAGCACGACAATTCATCCATCAGACAATCCTGTTTTTTTCCATCTTTCTGAAGCAATCCCCTATGGTCGAAGACAACCCGGACAACAACAAGCCCGATGAAGATTTTGAGATCGGCATCCAGATCGACGGCGATCTCGAAGATTTACCGGCAGAAAATCGCGCGGAAAAAGATGCCGGTGCCGCACTTGAAAATGCCGGCCCGGAAAGCGAAAACAACGGGGCCGGCACGCAGGGCGACCCATCGATTCATTCGGAAATCTCGGCGCTGCGGCAGCAACTCCAAAAGCTTGCTTCCGAGTTTGAACGCAAGCTCAAATATGACGCCCATAAAAACAAAATCATCGACAACCTCCACGATGAACTCCAGGAATTCCGGGACGGGGTGATCAAAAAGCACCTGCATTCAATGGTGATGGACCTCATTAAAATCATCGACGATATCCGGAAGTACAGGGCCCATTACGCCGAGCAGGACACGGAGACCTCCCCGGCCCAAACCGCGCAGAACCTTTTGGACTTCATGGAAGATATCGCCTCGGATCTGGAAGACCTGTTTGCCTGGCAGGGCGTCAGCCCCTTTCGCTGCGGGGACAAAAGGTTTGACAACAGCCGGCAGCGCATCGTAAAAAAAATTGCTACCGATGACCCGGAAAAAGACAAGCTCGTTGCCGCCTCCATTCGCCCGGGATACACATGGGAAGACAAAATCATTCGGCCCGAAATGATCGCGGTCTACGTCTACAACGATGAACCAACCGGCAAGGATCAATCAAGCTGATGGACAAATCGATCAAACGGATTTTCGGTATCGACCTGGGCACCACCTACTCTTCCATCGCCTACGTGGACGAATACGGAAAGGCGGTCATTATTCCCAACGCCGAAAACGAGCGGGTGACCCCGTCGGTTGTGTTTTTTGACGAGGGCAACGTGGTGGTCGGGGAAGTGGCCAAGGAAAGCGCCAAGCTCTACCCCAACGAGGTGGTCAGTTTCATCAAGCGTTCCATGGGCGAGCCGAACTTTTTGTTTGAATACAACGGGGCCCATTACCGGCCGGAAGAAATCTCCGGCTATGTTTTAAAAAAACTGGCCCAGGACGCCCGGCAGCACCTCAATGAAGACGTCACCGACGTGGTGATCACCTGCCCGGCCTACTTCGGCATCAATGAGCGCGAAGCCACCCGGAAATCCGGTGAAATCGCAGGCTTCAACGTCCGCCAGATCATCAACGAACCCACGGCCGCCGCCATCGCCTACGGGTCGCTCGACACCACCGAAAACCGCGTGGTGATGGTCTACGACCTGGGCGGCGGCACATTCGACATCACCATGATCGATATCAGCAAGGAAGCCGTCGAGGTGATCTGCACCGGCGGCGATCACAACCTGGGCGGCAAAGACTGGGACGACCGGATCGTGACCTACCTGGTCGAAAAATTCCAGGAAGAAACCAACACCACCGAAGACATCTTAGACGATCCCGATACATGGCAGGACATTCAGTTGTCGGCGGAAAAAGCCAAAAAAATCATGAGTCAGCGGCCCAAAACGCCCATTTCGGTCACCCACGGCGGCAAACGGGTCAAAATGACCCTGGAACGCGAAAAGTTTGAGGAACTCACCGAAGACCTGCTCGACCGGACCATCGATTTTACCCGGGAAATGCTCGAAGCGGCCCGGCAGAAAGGCTATGAGCAGTTTGACGAAATCATCCTTGTCGGCGGTGCTACCCGGATGCCCCAGGTGATCGAACGCATCCGCGGTGCATTCGACGTTACCCCCAAAGTCTTTGATCCGGATGAGGCCGTTGCCAAGGGCGCGGCCATTTACGGCTGGAAAATGGCCCTAAACGACGACCTGGTCCGCCGGGTTTCGGAAAAAACCCAGAAAACCATCGAACGGCCGGAAAATCTATCCGAAATGATTGATAAAAATGAGATCTCCGCCGTGGCATTCAAGGAAGCGGCCCAGGAACTTGCCGAGGACACGGGCTATACCCTGCCGTCGGTGGAAAACGCCATGCTCCGGGTAAAAAATGTCACCAGCAAAAGCTTCGGGGTGGTGGCCCACAACCCCCGGGAGGAAGAAATCGTTTTCAACCTGGTGCTGCGCAATACGGCGGTACCGATCAAAATCAAGAAAAACTTCTATACCGCGATAGACAACCAGAAAACCGTGCTCATCCAGATCATGGAAAGCGAAACCAGCGACATCGAAATTCCGCTGGAGCAGGCCACTGAAATCCAGACAGCGACCCTGCATCTTCCCCCCAACCTGGAGGCCGATCTGCCCATCGAGATCACCTTCAATCTCAACGAAGAAGGCCGCCTCCACATTACGGCAATGGAAACCAGTGAGTCCAAAACGGTCGACGTGGCCGTGGATACGGCATCCGTGATTGAAGGCGAAGAATTCGAGCAGGCCAAGGCCCGGTCCCAGAGCCTGGTCGTGCATTGATCGCCCGAAATCTTCTTGCCACACAGCCAAAAACCAGTCATCGCAGACGATCCGCCGACTATTGTTTTTCTTGTCAGATGCAGCCTTGCATCGTTTCCTACAGCTTGCTTGTATCTGGGGCGAACTTGAAAATCGCTTTATTTCGGTGTAAATACGAAGCCGTTGGATTATGCTCATAGCGGATTTGCACCGGACCGGACGGGGCAAATCCAGCCAAACGCCTAAAGATTCCGGCAATAAAAGCCGATACATTCACATAGACAAAACCTTTTTTTCAAAAAAGCAGCGCATTATATGGAACGTGAAAACTTTTATATCCTCCTGGACCTGCCCATCAACCCGCCGGAAAGCGACCTGAAAACCATTGAGGCCGCCATCTCCAAAAAGCAGGCCGAATGGAGCCGACTGCGCAATCATCCGTCAAAGGGCCTGCAGGCGCAGAAATACATCAACATGATCCCCGAAATCCGCCGGGTCATGACCGACGACAACCTGCGCCAGCAAGAGGCGGAAGCGGCCCGGGCGCTTGCCCGGCAGAACAAGGAAAACAAATACCCGGAAATCGACCGCCACATCGAACTGCTTCTGGGCAAGGGCTATCTCACCAAGGATGACACCATCAAGCTTTCCGAAGTCCACGGATTAACCCAAGGGGAAATCCAGGAGCGGATCAACGTCAAAAAAAATGAAAACTATGCCCGGATCGACCAGCAGATCGGGCTGCGGATGGCCAAGGGCTTTTTGACGGAATCGGAAATCGAAAAAATCGCCAAGCGCAATGGCGTAAAACCCGATGCTGTCAGAGACCGCGTCCACTGCCCGATCCATAAGAACGAAAAAGGAAAAAACGACACCCCGCCCCGGCAGCTCGAGCCGTCCATTGAAAAAACCATCAGGGAAAACCTGAAAATCCTGGGCAAGTCCTCGCTGTATGATTTTCTCGGGGTGCCCGAAAGCACCGATCTGGAAAACCTGCAAAAGGCGACGGCCCACAAGAAAAAACAACTGGCCAGCGCGGCCAAAAAAGACGCCGGCGTGACGGCCGGCAACACCCTGGCTGGCCAGTGTGTGACCATCTTTAAAAACGAAGACTCCCGCAACGCCTATGATGTCAGCCTTGCCAAGTCCCGGCTGACCGAACTGGACTCCGATATTGACATTTCCGGCATCAATGGCAAGATCCGGCCGGAATATTTCGACATCCTGGTCAAAAAGGCCATGGATTTCGGCATGGAAAAAAATGAAGCCGAACGCTACATCAAGGATTACTGCAAGCGGAAAAACTGGCGGGTGGAAATGCCGAAAGCCAAAAAGCGCCGGGTTTTCATCGGCGCCGCCGTGGCCGCCGTGGCCGCCGTCATTGTTGCAGCACTGGGGTTGACCTACTACCAGCACTATCAGCAACAGATCCGCCAAAAGACATACGAATCGGTAGTAGAAACCGTTGAATCAGAAAAACAGACGGCCGACAAAATCGATATATTGCAGCAGTTTATCCGCAACCACCGCGGAGCGGAAGGCTACGGCGACTACATCGATTCGGCCCGCAAGCGGATCGGACAGCTTCAAGACCGGAAGGCCGCAGATACCTTTCAATCCGTAAAATCCCGCATCGCCTCGATGGTCGAGCAGGGCGAACTCGCCGCAGCGCAATCGGCCTGGCGCAAATACATAGAGACCGATCCGCCGAAGGCCTACGTCAAAAAAGCCCGCACGCGGATTTCCCGGATAGACAAGCGCATGGAAAAACGCGACTTCCAGGCCTTAGAGCAGATCATGATCGATGGCGAAGCCGATGAAAAAATCGCCGCCATCGGCGATTATTTGGAAAAATATCCCGAAGGGGCCAATCGAAAAGAAGCCCGGAAGATGCGGGATGATTTGAGTTCAGAATACTATATCTTTGTAAAAAACGCCCTGAAAAACTGCGAAAAAAATGACAACTGGCAGCGCTGCGCCGATTTGTGCCAGCGTTACATGGAGCTTTATGACAACAGCCATTCCGATCAGTTAAAAAAACGCCTCGAAGGATATCAGGAAAAAATCCGCCAGAACCAGATATTTAAGGCGTTAAAGAAAAAGGCCGAAAAACACGGAAAAAATTATGAAGCCGCCATAAAGGTCTATCGCGACTACCTGTCGGCCTATCCGGATGCGGCCATCGATGATCGGGTGAAAGAGGAAATCCAGCGGTTAAACCATATGTCCCATCTCAAGGAAATCAAACAGCGCCGGGAAAAAATCCGCAAAGAGTTAAAAGCCGCCGGCGACCGGTTCGAGGAAAAGACCGAAGGCGTTGTGCTCGACACCCGAACCGGCCTGATGTGGACGTTGATCGATTCCGATGTAACCGCACCGGAAAACCAATGCCTGACCTACGAACAGGCCAAGGACTACGTTACCCACTTAAACACGGGCGGGTATTCCGACTGGCGGCTGCCGACGCCGGAAGAACTCGCCGGCATATACAAGCAGGCGCCGTTTTTCCCGGCGATAGAAGAGAAATGGTACTGGACGTCAAAAAAATATTCGAGTTATTCGGATGGCTGGCGCCAGATTGTGGAGACGGTGACCAACCGCCACAGCACCGACTGGTCGGCAAAGCGGACCGATTCGAGGGAATGCGGCACGGCCCGGGCGGTCCGGAGCGATTAGTCCGGCGGTAAAAGCCGCCTTGCCCTGGGCCATCAGGCGGCTTCCTGTTGGAGCATATCGATAATGGGGTGTAAAAACCCCGCCTGGTCGGATTGCTTGATATATTCAAGGGCCATCCGGTTTTCGGGCGTCGCCACGCGTTTTGCCTCCTCCTTTACCGCCGCCCGGAGCTCTTCCGGATCCACTGCAGAGCGGAAAATGCGGGAAAGGGCCACCCGCAGCAGGCTGGAACGCGCCAGACCGAGATCATCGAGGGCCTGGCGAAACATTTTCGAATCCACTTTTTCGAGCCGTTCAACGGCTTTTTCAAATTCATTGTCCGCCCCTTCGGTCTGCTGCGCCGGAAAAGCGCCCGGGGCTGCCTCCGGATCACCGCCGGCTTTCTGCGCCGCCGTATTCATGCCCGTGAAATCCAATCGCAGCGCTCCCGGCTCCCCTGTGTCGACCGAGTGGATCCGGGCGTAGTAATAATCAAACCCGCCGCCTTGCCGGATAAAATGAAACGGATCCATTGCAGCGCAATTTCCGAGTCCCGCCTGGACCCGTTCGGCAATGTCGTCAACGGTATACTTGTGAATCGCCGCATTGCCGGCATCGAGCTTTAACCGGGCCCGGACCTGGTCGGAGTCGGATCGCAACGCGTACACGTCCACATCAAAACCGGATTCCAGCTTCAAACGGATCCCGTTTCGAACCCCTTTGATCACGAACCCGTTTGCGCGCAGGGCCTGCATAAGGGTCTTGATTTTCGGATCTAACCTGATGGGCATCTTTTTTCAGTTATTTTCCAGACCGGGTGTCCACAAGTAATAAAAACCCGCCAGATGACGCATGAAACCGGACGGCAGCCCCAGGTCGATCAAAGAGGGATTGCCGGAGTGCTGCATCTGGACGGGATTGTAAATATTGTCATTCGGAAATTCCGAACGGCGGTAAACCACGACTTTGCTGTTGTCGGGCAATCCGGCAAGACTTTTGGCCTTGTCGATGGCATCGGGCAGATAGCCGATCTCGTCGATCAGACCCTTTTCAAGGGCCTGATCCGCCAAAAATATCCGGGCCGTGGCAATGGTCTCCAATGCCTCGGGGGACAGGCCCCGGTGTTTTTCGACCAATTGGACAAACCGGCCGCCCAGCGAATCGATCACGTTTTCAAACAACGCTTTCTCCTGTTCCGTGCTCTTGCGAAACGGCGACCCCATGTCCTTGTTTTTGCCGGATCGATTCACGGCCACCTCGACGCCGAGCTTGTCCATCAGACCGTCAATATTGGGGCGCATGAAAATGACGCCAACCGATCCGGTCACCGTGGTGGGATGGGCCATGATATGGTCGGCGGGCAGCGCCACATAATAACCGCCGGATGCGGCCACATTCATCATGGAGACCACCACCCTGGCACCGGTTTCTTCCTTAAACGCCTTGATTTCATTGTAAATGACATCGCTGGCGGTCACCGATCCGCCCGGCGAGTTGATCTTTAACAACACGGCCCGGATTTCCGGGTCCCGGCGGGCCATATCCAACTGGGAAACCACTTCCTGGACAGGGCTGGGCCGGGTCCGCAAAACCTCTTCTTTGGGGCTATCTGAAATAACACCGTGGACCGGGACTACCAAAACCTTCCCCTCTTCCCGGCCGGAAAGCCTGTACTGCTGCAATGGATCGGAGGCATCCGAAAACAGCTTTACCTGCGGAGACACACAACCCAATACCATCAATGAAAATGCAACCGCAATGATGCCTGCCCACCCGTATTTTTTCAATGGCGATCTCCTTATTTTGCCCTACATTGAGGTTTCCATCCGTGGCGTATGCCGGATTTTCATGGCCGAAAGAAAAAAACAGGTGCCGTGCAAGACGAAACGTAGAATTTTCTGGCAATATCGCATTTCTATGCCACATGCAAAAACATCTTGCCTCAATCATAAATTATACCATACGCTACCGCGGAGTGCAGCTTTTTTTTTGCCGATGGCCTTCCGACGGTTTTTTTCAGAGGATAGGACGATGTATTGGAAAACAGATGTTTTTATTTCTTGAGCCGTTTTACGGCGGTTCGCACAAAAACTTTGCCGACGGCCTGATCGCCCATTCGCGCCACGTCATTGACCTGCACTTTTTGCCCGCCCGTTTCTGGAAGTGGCGGATGCGGGGAGCAGCCCTTTATTTTTTGCATCAAATCGCCGACCCGGCATCCTGTGAAGGCATCATCACGTCAGATCTGATGAGCGCTTCGGATTTCAAGGCTATAGCCGGCCCGGATTGTCCCCCGATTCTGGTTTATTTTCATGAAAACCAGTTAACCTACCCGTTATCAGCCGGTGAAACCATGGATTACCAGTTCGGATTCACCGATATCACCACGGCCTTAGCCGCCGACCGGCTGTTGTTTAACTCAAAGGCCCACCTGCAGATGTTTCTCGACGCAATGCCGGAATTTTTAAACCGGATGCCGGATTTTCGGCCGAAATGGGCCATTGAGGCCATCGAGGAAAAAGCCGGAATCTGTTATCCCGGCTGTGCGTTCCCGGCCGATTGCGGCGACACCGGCGAGACCGCCGGCGGACCGCCGATAGTTGTATGGAATCACCGGTGGGAGCATGACAAAGATCCGGAAACCTTTTTCTCCGTAATGGAACAGGTCCGTCAACGCGGCATTGATTTCCGGATTGCCGTGCTGGGCGAGGTCTTTGCCCGACGCCCGCGGGCTTTTGACAGGGCTCTGGAGCAATTGGGCGACCGGATCGTGCAGTTCGGCTACGCAGCCGGCCGGCGGCAATACTTCGAATGGCTCAAGGCAGCATCGGTTGTGGTCAGCACCGCGCGCCAGGAAAACTTCGGCCTGTCGATCGTCGAAGCCGTCCGCTGCGGCTGCCTGCCCCTATTGCCGGACCGGCTGTCTTACCCGGAACTCATTGCCCCGAAATACCACGATACCTGCCTGTACCGCCGGCCAGAGGAGCTCACGGATAAACTGACAGCGGTCCTTTCCGATCCTGCCGCGTTTAAACGGCAGCGCCTCGCGCTGGCCTCGGCCATGGAAGAGTTTGCCTGGCCGCGGCGGGTTAGGGCATTCGACGACCACCTGGCCGCACTTGCCGGCAGCCCCATCATTGATCCCTAAATTTAGGCGATCCGATTTTGATTCCGGCGGGCACAAAAAAAGCCACCGCTTTGCAAAAGCGATGGCTTTTTTAATGAATGGATGGTGGAGCTGAGGGGACTTGAACCCCTGGCCTCATGACTGCCAGTCATGCGCTCTCCCAGCTGAGCTACAGCCCCAGACAAGGGCGCAATATAAAAAAATCGGGACAGGTTGTCAATGAAAATTTTGCCCTGCCAGCAAAATGGATGCCCGCGGCCTTTTCTGATTCAATATTGATGGAATCGTAAAAAATCTGATTTTAGATGGCGCCGTAAAAAGTTCAAGATCAAGGCTTGCGCAATTTCGAAGAATGCAGCGTACTTACCTGTACGTGAAATTCTGAGAAATTGCGCGTAACGCAGATATTGGACTTTTTACGGTGCCATCAATATTGACTGCAAAACCCCTGTGGCGGCGGGATTGACCAGGGTCTGCCAAACCGGATAAATGATTGACAAATTCCTCTATAACATCTAAGAATAGCATGTTAAATTGGCAATGTCTTCCGGTGGTTTTTTCCAGCCGGGAGAATTTCCGGATATAACCGATTTGTTCACAGATACAAGAGGTAATCCATGCTAGAATCGATGCGGAAAAGTGCCGGATCCTGGATGATCAAGGTCCTGTTAATGCTGATCGTGGTGGCCTTTATTTTCATGGGCGCCGGCTCTTACCTGGCCAATAAGTCCAACGAGGTGGCCACTGTCAACGGCGAGTCGATCTCGGTCAATCAGTATCAGCGGACGTACCAAAACATCACCGCCAATCTCCGCCAACAGTTCGGCGGTCAGCTCGATCAGAAAATGCTGGAAAAGTTTAACGTCGAAAAGCAGGCGCTCAACTCCGTCATCGAAAACACCCTGATGATCCAGGTGGCCCAAAAAAATGACATCCGCGTCCCCAAGCAAGCGCTGGCCGAAACGATTACGCAGATTCCGTCTTTTCAAGAAAACGGCTCCTTCGATCCCCAACGTTATAAAAAGGTGCTGAGCCAGAACCGGCTGTCGCCCCAGCAATTCGAGGCCATGCAGAAAGAGGCCATGCTGACCCGGAGATTGAAAGCCTTTGTGGGCAACACCATCGCCGTATCAGACGCAGAGGCCCATACATGGTACAATTGGCAAAACACCTCCGTCAACATAGCGTATACGGCCTTCAAACCGGCGGATGTAAAAGACATTGAAATCACAGACAAAGATCTCGCCGACCATTACGAACAACACAAGGCCGACTACAAAACCGCACCCAAAAGAAAAGCCCGGTACGTACGATTTTCAGCGGCCGATCACATGGAGGAGGTCGAAGTCACCGAAGAAGAAATCAAAACCTATTACAATGATCACCAGAGTGAATACAAAAAACCCGAAACCGTTTCCGCCCGCCATATTCTGCTGAAAGTGCCGGAAAACGCCTCCGACGAAACCGTGGCGGAAAAACGGCAGCAAGCCGAAAAGATCTTGCGCCGGGCCAAATCCGGTACAGAATTTGCTGAACTGGCCAGAAAACACTCGGAAGGTCCCAGCAAAAAAGACGGGGGCAAGCTGGGTACTTTTGAAAAAGGCGATATGGTCGAACCCTTTTCCGAAAAGGCCTTTGCCATGGAGCCCGGTGAAATCAGCGACCCCGTGCGCACCCAGTTCGGCTGGCACATCATCAAGGTAGAAGAACACCAGGCCGAAACGACCCAACCGCTGGATGAAGTAAAATCCAAAATCCGGGACAAGCTGGCCCGTCAAAAAGCGCGCAATCTGGCCTATGACGAGGCCATCTCCATCTATGACATCTCTTTCCAGGGCCAAGATCTGGTTGAAAATGCCGAAGAATTCGGGCTTGAACTCAAAACCACCGATTTTTTTACCCAGAAGCAAGGGCCGGATGGTGTTGACGATGGCCAGGGCTTTGCCGAAAAAGCATTTAATCTGCCGTTAATGGAAGTCAGCGATATAACGGAAATTAACAAAACCTACTATCTGATCCAGCCCATAGAAAAACAGGCCTCCCAAATCCCCGAACTCGAAGACATCAAAGACGAGGTCCGCGCCGATGCCGCTGCGCAAAAAAGACGCCGGGCTGCAAAAGTCCGGGCCGAGGACTTTCTGGCCACGGCCCAGAAAAGCGGCAGCATCGACAAGGCTGCAGAAGATGCCGATAAGACGGTCGAAACCACCGGCTTTTTCACCCGCAATGAAAAGATCCCCGGAATCGGCCAGGCGCCGGATATCGCTTCGGCCGCCTTTTCCCTGTCCGCAGAAAATCCGCTGCCCGAATCGGTGATAGCTGCCGGCGACACCTTTTACGTGCTGGCCTTGACAGACAAAAAAGTGCCTGAAAAAACCGAATTTGAAAGCAACAAGGACCAAACGGTCTCCGAGCTTACCCAGCGCAAACGTCAGCAGACCTTTGACAAGTGGATCGCCAATCTGCGGGCCAACAGCGAAATCGAAATATCCGACCGGTTTTCGAACTAACGAAAGGATCTGAACAAAAGCCATTATGGGGATTTTCGGTTCACACGCCGGCAGGCAGCCCACGCCGAGCTACCTGGTAAAACGCTGCCCGGAGTGCTTTATCAACCTGCCCATAGACGCCAAACGGTGCCATTCCTGCCAAACCCGGGTGGGCGGCGTTGACCGCCAGGGCAAGGCCAAAAAGGCGACCAACTGGTATGCCTATGTCATGTGTGCGGTTTCGTGGGTAGGGTTGATTCTGTATCTGAAATGGGCGTTTTTTTAACGAGAAATCCTACTTTTCGTTCGACACCAACTATTTGGCCAGCATGGCGCGCATCATATCCCCGGTATTTTCCGCATGATCGGCGATGCTGCCGATAATTTCCGCCAACCGGACCAGATGATAGACGGCGATGGGGTCGGTTTCATTCTGAAACACTTTGTGAATTAACGCATATTCCCGCTGGTCGGCATCATGTTCCATCTGCCGGATATTGGTAATAATGCCTTTGACCTTCTTCCGCTGTTTTTCGGAAAAATTCTTGAAATAGATCCGGGCTTCGCTCACCATCCGGCTCAGCTCCTCGGTCGGTTCCACCGCGGCATCCACCAGCAGAAAAAAATCCCGCTCCACGGCCTCCGGCAACCCCAGCTCCGCCCGGTGCGACAACCAATTAACGGCTTCCTGCACCGAATCGAGCACCTGGTCCTGTTCCCGAAGGTATCGAAACAACTGAAATTTTTCCACCGGCAGCATCACGCCCTTGGGCAAATGCCCCCGGATGCGGCGCTTGATCGCATCGGCCTCGTGCTCGAGTTTAACCACTTCCAGGCGGTGTTCCTCAAATATCTCACACCGGGATGACCCGTAACACTCCATGGCTTGCTGAAACCCCCAGGCACACTCCTTTACCTTCTGGGCATGCTCCTGGAGTCCATCAAACGGAGAGGTGATAAACATGGTAAAAAAGGGGATACGCATACGCCTCCTTACGCATCGATTACAGGATAAACTGGATCAGTTTAAAGATCAGCATACAGGTGACCGCCGCCATGGGAACAGTTAAAACCCAGTATAACATAATTCGAAAAATAATGCCAAAATTGACCGCTTCAATGCCGCGGGCCAGCCCGACGCCCATGACCCCGCCGACGGCGGCATGGGTCGTCGATACCGGCAACCCCAGCTTCGAGGCCAGCAAGACGGTGGTGGCGGCGGAAAAATCCACGGAATAACCGCGGGTATTGCTTAGCGTGGTGATTCGCTCCCCTACGGTTTTAATGACCCGGGAGCCCATCATGGCAATACCGCTGGCGATTCCGACACCGCCGAAAAGCAGCAAAAAAATCGGAACGGGCACCTGGGCGCCCGGCACCCCGCTTCTGGCCAGAAAATAAATCAAGGCCAGGGGGCCAATGGCATTGGCCACGTCGTTGGCGCCCTGGGCCAGCGCCACGTAGCAGGAAGTACCGATTTGAATGCGGCGGAATATGGATTCGGCCCCATTTTCGATTGTCCTTTTGTTTAAAAAATAAGTCAATGCGCCTCGGCCGGCAAATCCGACAAGGACGGCCAGCACCAGCGAAACCAGAAGGGCGGTAAATGAATTGAGCGACAACCGGCTTCCCAGCGGGGTTTTGAAAAGAAACGACAGCACAATCACAAACATCGCCAGGCCGATAAAAACCGGGGAAAACCGCAGTGCGAGCTCATGGGCCGTCTGACGGGATAAAATGACCCGGACAATAATTTTAAAGATAATAAAGGCAATCACCATGCTAAAGACCGGGGAAATGACCCAGCTCAATACCACGGCCCCGAGCACGGGCCAGTTAATGACCCCGAATCCGCCGGAAATGATGCCGAAACCGACCATGGCCCCGACGATGGAATGGGTGGTCGATACCGGCAGCGATTTCCAGGTGGCAAACGAGACCCAGAGCGCGGCGGAAAGCAACGCGGAAAGGGCGCCGAGCATGGCAACCTGCGGATCATTTAACACATCGGGCGAAACAATGCCCTTGCGGATGGTATCGGTGACATGGCTGCCGATAAAGGCGGCACCCACAATGTTTAAAATCCCGGCAATAAAAATGGCCTGGCGCAGGGTGATGGCCCTGGACCCCACCGCCGAGGCCATGGAATTGGCCACATCATTGGCCCCGATGTTCCAGGCCATATAAAAGCCAATGACAAACCCCAATGCTAAAACAATATATTCCAACGGCATGTGCACTCACCAATGATCCCGTTTGGGTAATTCGGTCGTTTCGTTGGTATGAATCATCTTTTCCGGATACGTCTTTTACCGGATACAAAGATGATTCCGAATGTCCGGCGCCTATTAGGATTTTCGCCCCGAATGCTGTTTTTGACGGTAAATAGCACAGCGATTCCACTGGTGCAAGCTGAAATATCCGGATACCGATTCTGTTCGACTTGACGCGCCCTTGCACTCATATTAATGTTGTGGACTCATTTTTTTCAATTTCAATTAAGGAACGATATTATGCAACTCAATCCTTTCCCTTATAACCGTCACAAGGCCATAGCTGCCAAACGGGGGCGAACCGTCATTATTTTCCAAATCCTGTTGACGGCTTTGCTGGTCACGGGTTTGACCGGCACTGCCGTTTCAAAAGCACCGGCGCAATCCGAGGGCGACAATCGAAGCTGGCCCCACAAATCCAGTGATCTTTCGCCGTCGCCGAAGCTAACTTTCGGCACCCTGGAAAACGGAATCCGATACGTGCTGATGCAAAACCAAAAACCCAAAGACCGGGTCAGCATGCACTTAAATGTTTCGGCCGGCGCTTATCACGAAGCCCCGGACGAACGCGGTATCGCCCATTTCCTCGAACACATGCTTTTCAACGGCACCGAGCATTTCAAGGCCGGAGAGTTGGTGAAATACTTCCAGCGCATCGGGATGCAATTCGGCCCGGATGTCAATGCCCGGACCGGTTTTTACGAAACCGTCTACGATCTCGACCTGCCCGACGGCGACCGCGACAGCCTGTCCGAAGGCTTGCTGGTGCTGCGCGATTATGCTGCCGGGGCCCTGATTGCCGCCGACGAGGTCAAGCAGGAACGCGGCGTCATCCTGTCGGAAAAACGGAGCCGGGATTCACCCGACTACCGGACCTTTGAAGCCACTCTGGCATTTGAACTCCCCGATGCCCGGATATCCAAACGCCTGCCCATCGGCACCGAGGAAGTGATTCGAAAAACCGACCGCAAGCTGCTGAAAGGCTTTTACGACACCTGGTACCGGCCGGACCGGCTGACGGTTGTAATGGCCGGGCAGTTCGACAAAAAAACCGCAAAAAAATTGATCGAAAAACGCTTTGCCGATATTTCGGCCCGGGCGCCGGAAAAACCCGAGCCCGACTTCGGTACCATCGACCACGAGGGCCTGCAACCCTTCTACCACCATGAATCGGAAGCCGGCAGCACCCGGGTGGTCATTGAAACCCTCCGGAAACATCCCCTGCCGGATGACAGCAAGGCCTACCAGCGGGAAAAGATGCGTCACCGCATGGCCGACCGCATCGTACAGCACCGGCTCAATGAAGCCCTAAACAGCGGAGATGCCCCGTTTACGGAGGCCCAAATCAGTTCCGGCAACTTCCTCCGGTTTATCCGGGCAACCGAAATTAAGGCACAATGCCCGAAGGAAAACTGGGAAAAATCCCTGGCCGCTCTCGAACAGACCCTGCGCAAAGCCCTGCACTTTGGCTTTACCGAATCGGAGGTCAAGCGGGTAAAAAAAGAATTTTCCGCCCGGCTGGAACGGGCCGTAAAATCGGCATCCACCAGGGAAAGTTCCACGCTGACCCGGCAGATCATGAGCCACCTCAACCGGGATCGCGTTTTTCAGTCGCCGGCGCAGCGCCAAAAGCTTCTTGCCCCCGCCATCGAATCGGCCACGGCTGAATCGCTGCACAAGCGGTTGAAAGACGACTGGGCACCGGAACACCGGCTGCTGATCGTCACCGGCAACGCGGAGATCGACCCGGCAAACGATGCGCCGGAAGATCAGATTGTATCCACCTATAACAAAAGCCGACAAACAGCGGTCAAAAAGCCCGAAGAAAGCAAAGACCTGACGTTTCCGTACCTGGCCGCCCCGCAGACGCCCGGCAAAATCAAATCCCGAAAAGACTTCGACGACCAGGGCATCACCCGGGTGGTCTTTGAAAACGGCACCACGCTTTTCGTCAAGCAAACGGACTTCGAAGCCGACCAGGTCAAGGCCGCCGTGTCCTTCGGGGCGGGCGAATCCGTGGAACCGGCCGATCAGGCGGGATTGAGCGAGCTTTCGCAGCAGGTGGTCAACTTAAGCGGTCTGGGCAAACTCGACCGCGACCAGCTCAAGCAGGTCCTGGCGGGCAAAGACACCAGCGTAAACTTTGCCGTGGAAGAAGACAAATTTGTCTTTCAAGGCGAAACGGTCACCGATGAAACCCGGCTGCTCTTTGAACTGTTCTACGCCCACCTGATGGACCCGGCTTTCCGAAAAACGGCCTACAAACTCGCGACCAAGCAGTTTACCCAGAAATACCAATCGCTGGGCCATTCCATTGAAGGGGCCATGCAGCTGGAAGGCAGCCGGTTTCTGGCCGGCGGCGACCCCCGCTTCGGCCTGCCCGCACTTGAGACATTGAAACAGACCCGGCTGGCCGATATCCGGGAGTGGATCACCGGCGCCATGGAAAACTCGCCCATCGAAATCGCGGTGGTGGGCGATATGGAGCCGGACCGGATCATCGAGCTGGCCGCGACCTTCTTCGGGACCATCGCCGAACGCTCCGATATCTCCGAGCCCGAAAAGGAACGGCATCCGGATTTTCCGGAAAACAAGTCCACCAATATCGACGTGCCCACCCGGATCGACAAGGGATTGGTCCTGGTGGCCTATCCCACCACCGACATCTGGAACATCGACCATACCCGGCAGCTGTCCATCCTTTCTCAGGTGGTCTCCGACCGAATGCGCATCAAAATCCGCGAGCAAATGGGGGCCGCCTACTCCCAGGCCGCCTACAACAAACCGGGCCGGGCCTATCCGGATTGGGGAATTTTTAATGCATATGCGGTCATCGACCCGGAAGATGCCGGCGCGGTCAAGCAGGCCCTCAAGGAAATTGCGGCGGATCTGAACAAAAACGGCGCCACCGAAGATGAGGTAAAACGGGCGGTGCAACCGGTGCTCACCGACATCAAAGAATCGCTTAAAACCAACAATTACTGGCTCAATACCGTTTTAAAAGGCGCCAGCCGGCACCCGGTGCAGATTGAATGGAACCGGTCCATCCAAAGCGACTACAAATCGATCACTCCCCAAGACATCAACAAGATGGCCGATATGTATTTGGAAAATGCCGCGGCGGCCACGGTGTTTATTTACCCGGAGGAAAAGCAGACAGAAGATGCCGGCAATAAAGCCGGTGCTGAGGGTTCCGGCAGCTAATCGATAACGGGTAGCTGGAAATCCCTTTTCCACGGCCCGTCAGGGCGACGTTTACGAATCTCGGACCATAGGATATGGCATTTATGGGATCTCCTGCCATAGTGGAATTTGAAAGTTATGCCGCTTCCGTTTCGGCCGCATGCGAACAGATCGGCGCCGGGACGATGCTGGCCGGGCAATCCAGGGTTTTGGTCAAGCCCAACCTCGTCACCGGCAGCGCTTACCCGGTGACCACGCCGGCGGCATGCTGCGCCGCTGTTATCGATTACATCCGCGCCCACAGTTCGGCGGATATCGTCATTGCCGAAGGCACCGGCGATCCATGCTATGACGGCATGGCCATATTTGATAAGCTGGGCTACACGCATGTGGCGACGGAAAAGGGCGTCGATTTAATCGAGTTAAACACTGAACCGGTCATCCGGCTGGAAAACCCCGATTGCGAAAGATTTCCGGAATTTTATATGCCCGAGATTGCAATGGATTCCTTCATTGTTTCCGTGCCCGTCTTAAAGGCCCACTCCCTGGCCGGATTTACGGGAACAATGAAAAACATGATGGGCTTTGCGCCGCCGGACCACTATGCCGGCAGCGGCGGGGTCTGGAACAAGGCAGAATTCCACATCGGCATCCAGGAGGCCATTGCCGACCTAAACTGCTACCGCCAGGCGGATTTCACCGTCATGGACGCTGTGGTGGGCCTGCCGCACAATCACTTGGGCGGCCGCCCCTGTGATCCGCCGGTCAACAAAATCCTCGCCGGTTTCGACCCCGTTGCTCTGGACCGGGAAGCCGCCGGCCTGCTCGGTATCGACTGGCAAAAAATCGGTCACCTCAAGAACGCTTAAAGGCGTAACCTGAAGTACCAAACGACGTTAACCGGCCGGCAGATGAGGCGATATCCTCGCTCAGTGAGCGAGGATATCGCCTCATCTGCCGGCCTCGAATCATGCAAGGTACTACGGAATAAAGACATTACCGGAATAGAAAGCCGAAAATCCCTCAGCGCTGCCCTGACGGGGGGAGGGTAAAAGGGGCTTGTGAGCGAGATTGCGGGATTTGCCGAAAAGGCGGGCCCTTTGCGCCGCGTAAAATTTCTCACTGTCTGAGGGCGACCCGCCCGAGTTTGAGAAACCTAAATTGAGCGATTTTCAAGTTTGCCGCAGATACAAGGAAGATGCAGACGAGCGATAGTGGACTATGCGAAGCTGCATCTGACGCAGTAGATGCGGCAAACTTGGAAATCCCGGAGGGTTTCTGATTTTTAAAGTATAAATGTTTATTATCTTTTACAAAATATTGTTTTTAAAAATCTGAAACGCTCAATTTAGGAAAAATTTAGCGGCGCAAAGGGCCCGCCCGGCAAAGGGCGCACGAGAGAACAAGTGCCTTTTGCCCTCCTCCCCGTCAGCCAAGACCCCTGCAACTAATGCCGCCCGAACCGCACTCTTCCATAATAGAACCGACGGTCTTCGGCGGCAGAGAACGCAAACCGCTTTGACTGCCCATAGGGGGTTTTAACCGTCACCACCTGCCGGCCGGCGGCCAGCGGCACCCGCATCAGCGTCAGATACGCCGGCAGGGTTTGCCAGTTGCGGGTGTCGGGCTCTTCGGTGAGGAAAAAGGCAATGCGCACCAAAAATTCGGCAAGCGGATCGTCAATGTTTTGGGCAATGACTTCCTTGGTGGTCACACGGGCGGCTTCCTTGGCAATGATTCTGGCCGCCCGGGCATTTAAAGAGGTATCGAGCACGCCGGCCACGTCGGTGGTGACCCGATCGGCCGATACCGCGCTGGCCGCCCCCGTAACACGGGGGGGAGAAAACCGGTCAAACCGCCGCTCGTAGCGGACAAAGGAAAACCGGATTGACGGCGGCACGATGATGTTTTGCGGCCGCTTGACCGGCCCCTGCCCGTCGGCGACAAATATCAGTGCCTCGGCAACAGGAGACGATGGCGGCCTTCCGGCCATCTGTTTTTTATACTTGGCGGCTTCATCCAGAAAGCCGAGCTGTCGGGCCAGCCGATAAAGCGTCGGCAGAATCGGGGCGGCATCGGCCATGTCTTCCGCCAGCTTTTTGTACTCGATGTAGGCGCCGTTGGTTTCACCGACGGCTTCGAAACAATGGGCGATCAGGGCCCGGGTAAAGTAGTCGCCGCTTGTCGCCTTGCCGTATTCATCCCGGATTTCCAGCGCCTGCCGGGCTTCCACAAAGGCGCTGTCAAAACGGTTTAACAACAGGTAATTCATCATCAGGTAGGTATGGATCAGCAGGCGCTCCTGGTATTCGCCCCGGTAGATGGACAGGCGCTCCGAGGAGATCATGGTAGTGCCCTGGCGGCTGACGCTGATGATCTCCTCGGCCTCTAAAAAGTCAACGGCCTGGCGCAGCATCTCGGCGCTTTCCTGATACCGGCCGCTTTCGTGTAAGATTACCCCCTTTTCCATTAAAAACAGCAATCGGTCCCTGCGGGCCACCGATTCGGCATCATCCAGGGTGTTGACCGCATCGGCGGTATCGCCGGTATAAAACGCGCTTCTGGCGCGATGTAACGGACCGGAGGCACACCCGGCAGCCAGACAGGCACAGCAGACCAACAACGCCATCCGGCTCCGGATGCGCCCCGATAACAATGCCGTCACGGACTGGTGACCCACAGCACCTTACCCCCCGGCTTTACCATCCGATAAACGGCTTTGCCGCCTCGCGCACGATTTCCACGCTGTCGCTCCACTCGATCAAACCGGTTTCAATATCGGTCAACTCCAATGTCAGGCTGTAATACATCATCGTCCGCCGCTTGAAACGGACCTGGTCGGGCTGTTTTTTCTTAATCGAACGAAAAGTGCCGCTCAACATGAACTCGGCACCCACCTGCCGGGCCATCCGGATGCGGGTATCCGGCGAAACATTGCCCCCGTACTGGTAACCGAGCTCTTCTTCGATATTTTGCCGCTGCCGCTTGTTGACAAAACGGGCCTTGCCGCTTTGCAGGATTTCTTTGCGGATATCATCGAGGATGCCGCCGGTATCGATATGATCCGACGTTCGATTGGCAATGCCGTAGGCGATAATTACCGGCCGGTTTTCGGCGTTGCCCAGCGGGGGCTTGCGGGTGATAGACCGGGTCAACTGCTCGACAATGGCCTTTTTGTCCGAAAAATCATAAGCTTCATCATAATGGACGGTTTCCTGGGGGGAAATATCCCGGGTGGTCGCCCGACACCCGGAAAGCTGCATCAGCAAAAAAAGGCCGCCGAGCCCCCCGACAATCAACCCGATGCCGATCAGTCGCCTGTATTTCATATCCGTTTCCTTTCACGTGGTTGAAAATCTTCGATCGCCTGATTCATTTGCTTTCCTTCTTTTTTCTTAAAGTAAGAAACCCCCGGCACTTTGGCAAGTACTTGGCCGGCGACAAAAATTCGGGCCCGGGTTTTGTTCTATTGCCTGCCGCGCCAGGATCTGATATGAAAATGGGGCTGTTTATCAAAAACGCTTCAACTGCTAACTCTCAAGGATTATAAATGAATAAGACCAACGCGCATAAAAGTGGCACTGATCGGATCTGGGCGTTTTTCGCCTCCGTAAAGCTTTCGGTGGTCCTTTTGCTGACCCTGGCGGTGACCTCGATTATCGGCACAGTGATTCCGCAGAACGAAAACCCCGCTCTTTACCGGCAAACATACGGCGACGGGCTTTACCAGCTTTTCGACACCTTGAATTTCTTTGACATGTACCACGCCTGGTGGTTCCGGCTGCTGCTCTGCCTGCTGATCGTCAATATCGTGGTCTGCTCCATCCAGCGGCTGTCTTCTACCTGGAAGATCCTTTTCCCTAAAAAGCCGGTGTTTAATGCCAACCAGTTCCGGAAAAGTCCAAACCGCAATGAATGGGTGGTGACGGATTCCATGGAATCACTGAAAGAAATGTATGCCGGGTTCATGGAAAAGCATTTCCGCCACAGCCGGGTGCAAGCCCAGGACAACGGCTACATGATCTTCGGGGAAAAGGGACGCTGGACGCGCCTTGGCGTCTACGCCGTGCATTCCAGCATCCTGCTGCTAATGGTCGGCGGGCTGATCGGCTCGATTTACGGGTTCGAAGGCTACATGAACGTACCGGAAGGGGCCACGGCCAGCACCATATCCTTAAAAAACGCAGACCGCCAAAAGCCGCTCGATTTTACCATTCGCTGCGACGATTTCACCGTTTCCCACTACCCGTCGGGCCGGCCCAAGCAATACCGGTCGGAAATCGCCATCATCGACAATGACGAGGTGGTGATGGAAAAATCCCTCCGGGTCAACGATCCCATTCATTACAAGGGGATCAACATCTTTCAATCCTCCTACGGCAAAACACCCGGGGAGAAATTTTCGGTGGTTTTTACCGACAACAGTTCCGGCATGGAGGTAAAAAGACAGGCCAGTGTGGGCGATGAAATTGCCCTGCCCGCTGACAGCGGCAAACTCGTTGTCGAGGATTTCACCAACAATTTCAATTTCCGGGGCCACAATATCGGCCCCTCGTTTCTGTCCCGCCTGATACCGAAAGAAGGCGATCCCAGGCCCATTATCCTGCCGGTAAACCACCCGCGGTTCGACAAGATGCGCCGCGGCGATTACACCATTACCCTTGAAGATGTCGAATACCGGCATTACACAGGCCTTCAGATCACCCGCGATCCCGGCGTGCCGGTGGTATACGCGGGGTTTGTCATCATGATCATCGGCTGCTATATTACCTTTTTCATGTTTCACAAAAAAATCTGCATCGAGCTTGCCCCCGCCGGAAAAGAAAAAACCACCGTGACCGTTTCGGGCCTGTCGCCCAAAAACCGGCCCGGAATGAAAAACATGGTCAACCGGATCGCCCGGCGACTCGATCATTTGCGCCAAAATCAAAACCAAAGCCTGTAAGGATATCCCATGATAGAAAGTGCCACCCTTCTTTCCGTCGTCACCTTTATTTACGGACTGGCGTTGATCTTCTATGTCATCGCCTGGATTTTCAAAAAAACGATGCCCGGAAAGCTCGCCACCGGCGCCATGATCGCAGCTGCTGCCGGAAATGCCGGCGGTATTGGACTTCGCTGGGTGGAATCCCACCAGCTGGGCTACGGTTATGCGCCCTTGTCGAACCTCTATGAATCGTTGATCTTCTTTTCGCTGGCCTTTGCCGGGATCTACTTGTTTATCGAGTTTCGATACAAAGTTCGAATCATCGGGGCCATCGCGACGCTTTTTCCGTTTCTGGCCATGGCCTACGCCTCGCTCGGAGTAAAAAGCGATATAGAGCCCTTGATCCCGGCCCTGCAGAGTAATTGGCTCATCGCCCACGTTATTACCTGCTTTTTCGGTTACGCGGCATTTGCCATTGCCTGCGGCATCAGCGTCATGTATTTGATCAAGCTGGCCGGTACCAGTGGCGCTGCCGGTGTAACCGACCGGATTCCGGCTTTCGACACACTGGACGAACTGACCCACCAGATGGTCATGTTCGGCTTTTTGTTTTTGTCCATTGGCATCATCACCGGCGCGGTCTGGGCCAATCAGGCGTGGGGGCGCTACTGGGGCTGGGACCCCAAGGAGACCTGGTCGCTCATTACCTGGCTGATTTATGCTACCCTGCTGCATGCCCGGCTGATGCGGGGCTGGGAGGGAAAACGGATTGCCTACCTCTCCTGTTTAGGATTTGTCGCCGTCTTGTTTACCTACTTCGGTGTTAACCTGTTGCCGGGGCTTCACAGCTACCAGTAATGTATATTTTTATTGACATTTGACGACAAACCCGATATCAGATTTTTTTTACGGTAGTCAGTTAGCTATTTAGAATATTTGCAAAAGCAATCGGGCACGGCTTTGCAATCGATCAACCCCAACAGTTTTTGACGGAGTACCCATGAGCACACAAGCGGATCACCAAACCAATGCCCCGGCGGATTCCGGAAAAACAAACAAAACGCCGGCTTCCCAGAAACAATCTTCCGGCTGGCTGGTACTTGCCTTTTTCGTAATCGGCCTGGTTGCCAGTGCCATCAGCGGCTGGGTCGGATTTCCGAATCTGCTTTACTCCGAAAAATCCCAACCCATCGACTTCAACCATCAGCTTCACTTAAACCAGGTCTACGAGGGCTGTGAAAGCTGCCATTATTTCCGCTCCGACGGCAGTTTCGCCGGTACCCCCGACAATTCCGCCTGCGCGGACTGCCACAGCTATCCCATGGGCCTGGGAGAGGATGAAGAAAAGCTGGCCAACGAATACATCGGCGAAAACAAGCAAGTGCCCTGGCTGAGTTATTCCGAGCAACCCGATTGTGTCTTTTTCTCCCATGCCGCCCATGTCAAGGGCGCCGGGATGGAATGCAAAACCTGCCACGGCGACATCGGGCAATCCGAGAGCCTGCGGACTTACCAGGAAAACCGGATTTCCGGCTACAGCCGCGACATATGGGGCTACAACATTGCCCGGCTGGGAAAACCCAAGCACGGAATGCGGATGAAGATGAACGACTGCGCCGGCTGCCACCTGGAAGAAACCGGCAGCAAGGGGGCATGCTTCCAATGCCACAAGTAAGCACCTTGAAAGCAAATATCCATTACAGTTGTCTGATATATGAAAAGGGGTAAATCCATGAAAATCGATCGCAGATGTTTCTTGTCACTCGGAGCGGGGGTTGTGGTCGGCACGACACTGACACCCATGCCCTGGAAAATCATGGACGACATCGCCATCTGGACCCAGAACTGGTCCTGGACACCCGATCCGGCCGAAGGCCCGCGCATTGCCAAAAAAACGGTCTGCACCCTGTGCCCCGGCGGCTGCGGCATCGTGGCCCGGCGCATCGGAGACCGGGTCATCCGGACGGAGGGCATGGACGACCACCCGGTCAACCGCGGCAGCCTCTGCCCGCTGGGCCTTTCCGCCGCCCAGTACCTCTACGGGCCGTCCCGGGTCAAAGCCCCCATGAAACGCGTCGGCAAGCGCGGCAGCGGGGAGTTTCAAGCCATCTCCTGGGAAGAAGCCATCCAGACCGTATCCGCCAAGCTGACCGAACTGCGCAACCAGGGCAAACCCCACAGCGTGGCCTGTATTGCCGAATCCAACCGCGGCAGCATGGCCGATCTGCTGGATCGATTTCTATCCGCCTACGGCTCACCCAATTTTTTCCACTCGGATACATTTATGGATGCCCATGAGACAGCCCTTTACCTGACCCAGGGGACAAAGGGTGCCGTCGGTTTCGACATTGCCAACGCCGATTTTATCTTAAGTTTCGGCGCCGGCCTGCTTGATGGATGGGGGGCGGCCGGCCGGATGTTTCATGCCTATGGCGAAATCGAAGAACAGGATCAACTGATCCAGATCGAATCCCGGCTGTCGGACACAGCATCCCGGGCGTCAAAATGGATCGCCGCCAAGCCGGGTACCGAAGGCGCTCTGGCCCTTGGACTCGCCCATGTCATTGTCAACGAAAAACGCTACAACCGGAAATTTATCGATAATTTCGCCTTCGGCTTTGCGGACTGGACCGACGAAGCGGGCAAATCGCACATGGGTTTCCAATCCCTGGTTCAGCAGTATACGCCATCCAAAGTCGCCGCCATTGCCGGCATCGACAAAAACCAAATCATATCTACAGCCCGCGCCTTTGCAAAAGCCAAACGGCCGGTGGCCGTCAGCGGCCAAGGCCACGGCGGCGCGGCCGGCAGCATCGACGATGCCCTGGCCGTGCAGGCCCTAAACGCCCTGGTCGGCAACATCAACAAACCCGGCGGCATGATAACGCACCGCGGGCCGGACTATGCAAAGGCCCCGGAAATCCAGCCGGACGAAACCGCAGAAAAGGGCCGGCAGCAACCCCGAATCGACGGAGCGGGTTCAGACCGCTTTGCCGATGCAAACAACCTCGTCCATCGCCTGCCGGAGGTCATCAACAAGGCAGACGGTGATGTGCCGGTGCAGGCCCTGCTGGTAACGGATGCCAATCCCGTCTATACGCTGCCCGACACCGGGGCGATTCGAAAAGCTTTTGACCGCATTCCCTTTATCGTCAGCTTTTCAACCTTCATGGATGAAACCGCGGAGTATGCCGATATTATTCTGCCCAACCACCATTTCCTGGAACGCTACGACGAGGTCCCGCCGCCGCAAGGCAGTGCCCAGCCGGTTATCAGCCTGGCCCAGCCGGCCATAGATCCGCAGTATAACACCCGGCACACCGGCGACGCGGTAATCGCCATCGCCAAAGCCATTGACAGTGACGTAAAAGATGCATTTCCCTGGAAAGACTACAAGACCTACTTAAAGCAGCGCCTGGAAAAACAATGGAAAACGCTCACCGACCAGGGATACTGGGTGGCGGACAAAAAACCGGCAGCCTGGAAACAGGCCTTTCAAACAGCTTCGGGAAAATACGAATTCTACCCCACGGCCCGCTATAACCCCGAGGGCAAGGACCGCGACGTGCTGCCCGATTACAAGCCGATCGAAATGGCCGGTGCCACCGATCAATTCCCCCTGGTGCTGCTGCCCTACCACTCGATCCGCATCGCCAGCGGGCCGGTGGCCAGCTCGCCTTTTATGAACAAGACCGTGGACGCCGACGTGATTTCCGACGGCGACAGCTTTGTTCAGGTCAATCCGGAAACAGCCCGAAAATACAATTTGACCGAAGGCGATCTTGCCGTCATTCAAACCCCCAAGGGCGAGGCCAAAGTCCGGGTCAACCTCTTCCATGGCGTCATGCCCGGCATCGTCGCCATGCCCAAAGGACTCGGCCGCACGGCTTTCAGCAGATACATCGCCGACAAGGGGGTTAATGTCAACACATTGCTCGAACCCGTTGCGGATCCGACTTCCGGATTGAACACCGCATGGGGCATCCGGGCGGCATTGCAAAAGGCCTGATCCATGGATGCGGGGGATGCGGGCGCCCTGCTGCCGGTAATCTTTTGGATAAATAGGGACACGAAGCGGTTTCACCGTATTTGATATCAACGCGATAAAGAGGTTCTGATGCAGAAAAAACCCGAACATACGACAACCAAGCGATACGGCATGGTCATCGATCTGGACAAGTGTATCGGATGCGGTGCCTGTATGGTGGCCTGTTACCAGGAAAACAACATTCCGTTTCGAGCCGACGAAAGCGACAAGATGCTTTCCACCAACTGGATCCGGGTTTACAAGATCACCAACGACAAACCGTTTCCGGATACCGAGGTCGCCTACATCCCCAAGCCCTGCATGCAGTGCGACGGCCTGCACGGCGACGGGCATTCGCCCTGCGTTTCCGTGTGCCCGGCGGTGGCCACTGACTACGACGTTTCCACCGGCATTGTCAGCCAGATTCCGACCCGCTGTTTCGGGTGCCGGTACTGCATGGCCGCCTGCCCCTATCATGCCCGCAAATTCAACTGGTGGGACCCGGTCTGGCCGGCGGAAATGGAAAAATACCTAAACCCGGATGTATCGCCCCGGATGCGGGGAGTGGTGGAAAAATGCAGCTTCTGTTTTCACCGCTACCAGCAGGCCCGGGACAAGGCCTATTTCGAGGGGCGGGATGAAATTCGCGAAGACGAGTATCAACCCGCATGCGTCGAGCAATGCCCGACCAATGCCATGGTTTTCGGCGATCTGTTAAACCCCGAACACGCGGTCTCCAAGCTCAAGGACAGCAAATATGCCTTTCAGCTGCTCGCACGGTTAAAGACCCACCCCAAGGTCTATTACCTGTCCAAACGCAAGTGGGTCCACGCCAAAGCGGACAATTACCTCGAAGACGAAAACGTGACCTTCGAAAAAAAACAGGCGCAAAAAAAGCATCACCAGGAATCACACTGATAATTTGAGACAATACGTCAAAGGAGCGAACAGATCATGACGACACCGGCAATTCCCGAGGGTGTAAAACGATGCCCGACCCGACAATTTGCCCTTTGGTTGGCGATTGTCGGCGTCGTGCTGCTGTGGGGCGTCTATGCCATGTACCTGTGCTGGTACAAGGGCTTAAACCAGACCAACATGAACGATGCGTACGGGTTTGCCCTTTGGATCTGGGCCGATCTGGCCGTCATTGCCCTCGGCGGCGGGGCCTTTTTCTCCGGTTTTCTGGCCTACATCATCGGCAAAAAAGAGGTCAAAAACATCATCAACTACGCGGTGATCATCGGCTTTATCTGCTACAGTTCCGCGTTGCTGATCCTGGCCATCGACATCGGTCAACCCCTGCGGGGCTGGTTTATCTTCTGGCATGCCAACGTACATTCCATGCTCACGGAAGTGGCCTTCTGCCTGTCGTGCTATTTCGCGGTGTTAACCGTCGAATTTCTGCCCAACGTCCTGGAAAATCCGAAGATCAACAAGATCCCGTTCTTTCACCACCTGGCCCACAATATGCACGAGGTGATGGCCGTGTTTGCCGCCACCGGGGTCTTTCTTTCCTTTTTCCACCAGGGATCGCTCGGCGGCGTCTCCGGCGTGCTCTACGGCCGGCCCTTCGGCTACCGGGAAGGCTTGCTGATCTGGCCCTGGACCTTTTTCCTGTTCACCTGGTCGGCCGCGGCAGTCGGCCCCCTGTTTACCATCCTGATCACCCGGATCACCGAAGCCGTCACCCGGAAGCGACTGGTCAGAGACCGGGTCTATCATCTGCTGGCCAAAATATCGGGGTGGATGCTGTTGACCTACATGATCGCCAAAATCGCCGACACCTGGTACTGGGCGGTCAACACCGCACCGGCCATGGGCTATTCCCTGATGGATTTTTATACCAACAACCCGGTTTACGGGCTCTGGATTTTAATTGCCGAACTGGTCGTCTGCGGCCTGCTGCCGGCATTGATCCTGATTACAAAAAAAGGTCGGGAAAGCGGTTTTTGGATGATTGCCGCAGCCGTGCTGGCGGTTATCGGCGTCTGCATCAACCGTTGGGTGATGGTGCTGCAAATGCTGGCCGTACCGCTGCTGCCCTTTCAGGATTGGTTCATGTATTCGCCCAGCTGGCAGGAAGTGGCCACCACGATTTTACCCGTGGCCTACGGTATTATTTTGATCATGATCGCCCATCGGTACCTGCCGGTCTTTCCGCAGGAAAAGGAACTCAATCCGGGCAATTAAGGCCGGGCAAGCAAGGAGGATTTTTTTATGTTTCCGTTTGTATTTGAGTGGGTCTGGGACATTTCCCACCTGGTTTTCATGGGCGGCCTCTGGTATGCGTTGAGCATTGTCGGGCTCGGCCTGACCTACTGCGTGATCAAATCCATCATCGACACCAAACAGCATCCGGAAGGAACGGGCGAAAACGGACACCACTGATCCGCGCATTTTTCCTTCCATGGTGCCGGTTGAATATCCAGGCGTCACGCCGCCCGTTTTTCGCGGAACCGGCGTGACGCTTTTTTTATTAAAAGGTTTGTGTTGTGGATGAAATTTTAATCACAGGCGGACAACCGCTAAACGGCGAAGTCAAAATCAGCGGCGCCAAAAACGCGGCCCTGCCCATGCTCGCGGCCACGATTTTAACCGGCGGCACGTTTTGCTTTGAAAACGTGCCGGCCTTACAGGATATCGAGACCATCCAAAACCTGCTGGTCGACCTGGGCGCGCGCGTGGAATCGGACGGCGACACCGTCCGGGTGGATACTGCGGATTTACACCGGTTTGAGGCCCCCTATGAGCTGGTTCGCCGGATGCGGGCGTCCGTGCTGGTGTTGGGCCCCCTGGTGGCCCGATTGAAACGGGCCCGGGTTTCGCTGCCCGGCGGTTGTGCCATCGGGGCGCGGCCGATTAACATGCACTTGGACGGCCTGGCCCAGCTTGGGGCCGAAATCGTGCTGGAACACGGCTATGTGGAGGCCTCGGCGGAAAAGCTCGTTGGGGCGGAAATTTTTTTTGACGTCCCCACGGTGACCGGCACGGAAAACCTGATGACCGCCGCGGTTCTGGCAGAAGGCACCACGGTGCTGCGCAATGCGGCCCGGGAACCGGAAATCGTGGCCCTGGCCGACATGTTAAACCGCATGGGTGCCGATATTCGCGATGCCGGCTCGCCGGTGATCACCATCCGCGGAGTGAAATCGCTTCAACCAGTGACGGCGCGGATCATTGCCGACCGGATCGAAGCCGGCACCTTCATGGTGGCCGCGCCGTTGACCGGCGGCCGGATTCGTTTGACCGACACCGAGCCCGATCACCTCAAGGCCATTATCTACAAGCTCCGCGAAGCCGGCGCACAAGTGCGCGTCGAGGGAAAGCAGGTGGAAGTGGCCGCCAACGGACCCGTTCAAAGCGTCGACATCAAGACACTGCCCTATCCCGGCTTTCCCACCGACATGCAGGCCCAGTTCATGGTGCTCATGTCCGTGGCCCGCGGCTTGAGTATCATATCGGAGACCATCTTCGAAAACCGTTTTATTCATGTCAGTGAACTGCGGCGCCTGGGGGCGGATATCACCATTTCCGGCAACCATGCCATGGTCAAGGGCAGCTCCCATCTTTCCGGGGCACCGGTCATGGCCACGGATCTGCGCGCCAGTGCTTCGCTGGTGCTGGCCGGACTTGTGGCCGAGGGCACCACCCGCATCAGCCGGATCTACCACTTAGACCGCGGCTACGAAAGACTTGAAGAAAAATTTTGCCGGCTCGGGGCAAACGTCCAGCGGGTGCCCGCGGCGAAATAGCGGCTTTTTCGCCCGCCGGGGTACCGGGCTGATTTTCAGGGGGCGTTTTTTCTTTCAACATCACAGCATCGATACCACCGCCATCGATACCACCGCATGGATACGGCCGATCCGCTCCACGACACCCTCAAAGCCGGCGCATTCCCATCCCCGACAGCATCATATCGCCGTTGCGGCTACCATCGTCCCATTATCGCCCTGCTGGCCGGATTTATTGCCGGCATTATCATCGGCCGGCACCTGCCGGGCCATTTTATTGTCGCCTGGCTGTTTGCCGGTTTTGCCGCCTGTTACCTAATCCGGTGCCTTAGGCAAAACCAGGGGGCCGTCATTGCCCCGCTGCTGCTTTTTGCGGCCCTGGGCTACAATGCCATATCACCGGCAACCCTTCCGGTATTTCCGCCCGATACCGTCCGGCCCTACATAGACAACCAGGCCCATCGCATTTCAGGCCGCATTGCCCAATCCCCTGCTCAGACATCATACCGGACCCAATGTATCCTGGATGATTTGCAGATCGAAACCGACAGACAACATCGGTCCAAAACAGATCTGCCCGGACGCCTTAGAGCCAACTTTTACGGATCCGTACCCGACATTGGCGCCGGGACCCGGATTGTTTTGACCGCCAAAATCCGAGCGCTGAACAACTTCAACAACCCCGGGGGATTTAATTACAAGCAATACATGGCCGATCAGCGTATATGGGGCGCCGTTTACGGCAACGGCGAAAAAATCACGACAGAAAACCAGCCGGAAATTTCTTTTCAACGCCTTATCGGAAACTGCCGGGCATCGATTGACTCCGCCCTCGGGGAGGTGGCTTCAGGTGACGGCCGTGCCGTATTGTCCGCCCTGATTATCGGCAAAAAGGAAAAAATCACACCGGCCCTCCGCGATGCCTTCAGCCGGGCCGGGGTCAGCCACCTGCTCGCCATTTCCGGCTTACACATCGGCATTGTGGCCACCTGCGCCTTTTTGTTGTTCCAAGGGCTTGTGTCGCGATTTCCTTTTTTCCTGCGCCGGGCGTGGGTCAAGAAAGCGGCGGCCGTAATGGCGTTATTTCCCGTCATCGGATACGGGCTGATTTCCGGGATGTCGCCTTCCACCCAGCGGGCGGTCATCATGGTCAGCGTCTTTTTGGCGGCCTTTATACTGGATCGCCAATACAACGCCGCCAACACCCTGGCCACGGCAGCCCTGGCCATTTTAATCGCAGCCCCGGCCGCATTGTTTCATATTTCCTTTCAACTTTCCTTTGCCGCGGTCGCCGCCATTTTATACGGCCTTTTTCTGCTGCCGGCAAAGACCGACAGCGTCACGGCCTCCTTTGCACGGCGCATCCGGAAAACCGTTATTGATTTTTCTTTCGTATCGGCGTTTGCCATCGTCGGCACCATGCCCCTGGTGATGCATTATTTCAACCAGGTATCGCTGCTGGGGCTTTTTTCGAACCTCATCCTGGTCCCTCTGATCGGATTTATCGTGGTCCCTGCCGGTCTGCTGTCCGCACTGGTGTTTTCCTGCTGGAAGCCGGCGGCAATGATGGGATTTCATTTGGCTGCCGGTCTTTTACACCCCGGCATTGGCATTGTTAAATACATTGCCGCCTTGCCGTTCGGGGCGTTCAAAACCATCACCCCTTCGGTACTGGAAATTTTCTGCGTATATGCCCTGTTGATCGGCATTTTCTTTCTATTGAGCCAGAAGACGGGCCGGTCAGCGGATACGGCACCCCCTCCGAGTCCTTCACAATCTTTGCGCCCCGACAGCCGACACAAGCGCATAGTGGCCGGACTGGTGCTCTGTATTTCGCTGATATTGGCCGCCGATATGGGCTACTGGCTGCATCGCCGATTTTTTCATACCGATTTCCGGGTTTCGATATTGGACGTGGGGCAGGGAAACGCCACGCTTCTGGAAATCCCCGGCGGAAAGACGATGTTGATCGACGGCGGCGGATTTAGCAACAACGAAATCTTCGACGTGGGCCGCTTACTGGTGGCCCCCTATCTGTGGCGCAACAAGATTGCCGCCATCGATACCGTGGTATTGTCCCATCCCGATGCCGATCACTTAAACGGCTTAATTTATATCCTCCAACATTTCCGCATCGGGCGAGTCATTTCCACGCAACAGCCGGCGCAGACAGCAGAGTATAAAAACTTCCGCTCCATCATCGACAAAAAAAATATCGCCCATCCTCCCTATGAAGGTCTTGCCCGGCACCGGAAAATCAACGGCGTAACCATAGGCATCCTCTACCCGCCGAAAGACCGCGAAAAATGGCTCGAACCCCAAAAAACCAACAACGCCTCCATCCTCTTGCGCGCAAGCTACAAGGACACCTCCCTTTTGTTTACCGGCGATATTGAAAAACCCGGGGAGCGCCACGCCATCGATATGGCCGGCCCCCGCCTTGAAGCTGACATATTGCTCGCCCCCCACCACGGCAGCAAAACCTCTTCCTCGAAAGCATTTTTGAAGGCCGTCGATCCGGACCTGGCGATTTTTTCCTCGCGCAAAAGCCGCTTCGGCCATCCTTCGGCCGAGATGATTACCCGCTACGAAAAGCAAAACATTGATATAATGGAAACCGATTCGTGCGGTGCCGTCCGGATCGGGGTGGGGGCGGATCATCGCAGCATTCTGCCGACGATTGCAAAATAAAATAATGGTCCCGGAAAAACCACAAAAAAAAGCCTTGCCCGAAAACAAACGTCGGTTCTGACGCTTTTCGAAGCAAGGCTTGCTTATCCATCCGAACCACCGGTCATTTCCCGACCGGTCGAATAAATTTACTTTTTGCCGCCGGATCGGGATTGAGGCTCGCCGATTAGCTCCACCATGGTTAAAGGGGCGGCATCGCCGGGGCGGGGCCCCAGTTTGACCAGTCGGGTATAACCGCCGGAAACCGCGTTGTAGCGCTGCGGTGCTTCGGCAAACAGTTTATGCACAACCGCCTTTTCCCGAACAATGGACAAAGCCTGGCGCCGGGCATGCAAGTCGCCGCGCTTGGCCAGGGTCACGAGATGATCGGCCCAGCGGCGCAGTTCCTTGGCCTTGGTATCGGTGGTCTTAATCCGGTCATGTTTGAAAAGGGATGTGACCATATTCCGAAACATCGCTTTGCGATGACTTGTGGTGCGATTTAATTTGACTCCGCTTTTTCTGTGACGCATGATTAATTCTCTCCCTGCTCCTGGTCTTCTTCGGGCGGCACAAACCCTTCCAGTTTCATCCCGAGGGAAAGGCCCATCTCCGATAACAGTTCTTTGATCTCATTTAATGATTTGCGGCCGAAATTCTTCGTCTTCAGCATTTCGGCTTCCGTGCGCTGGACCAGTTGATAGATTTTCCGGATATTGGCGTTGCGCAGGCAGTTGGCACTGCGGACCGATAATTCCAGTTCATCGACATCCAGGTACAGATTTTCATTGAATTTCGGACGGGATTCGTCTTCGGAAGGTTCCGGCATGGACGGTTCCTGGTCCTCGTCGAAATTAATGAACGCGTTCATCTGCTCTTTTAAAATCTTGGCGGCATAGGCGATGGCGTTCTCGGGTTTAACCGAGCCATCTGTCCAGATTTCCATGGTCAGCTTGTCATAGTCGGTCTTCTGGCCTACCCGGGCATTGCCCACCAAGTAGTTGACCCGTTGAATCGGGGAAAAAATGGCATCAATGGGCAGGGTGCCGACCGGGGCTTCCGGGTCCTGATTGGCCTCGGCCAGGGAATATCCCTTGCCGGCGGAAACCGTCATGACCATCTCCAGCGACCCTTCGGATGTCAGGGTGGCGATATGCTGGGCGGGATTTAACACTTCGACCCGGCCGTCCGAACTGACGATATCGTGGGCCGTAACCTCCCGTTCGCCCTCGCACTTGACGTGCACCGTCTTCGGTTCGGCATCTTCCATTTTCACCCGAACCTTCTTGAGATTTAATATGATTTCGGAAACATCTTCCAAAACACCGGTAATGGTGGTGTATTCGTGCATCACCCCCTCGATTTTCACCGAGGAAATGGCCGCGCCGTAAAGAGACGACAGAATGATGCGGCGCAAGGAATTGCCAATGGTAATGCCGAACCCGCGTTCAAGAGGCTCCCACACAAATTTGCCGTATGTTTCCGTCTGGCGGTCGATCTGCACCTTGCCCGGTTTAATCAGCTCCCGCCAGTTCATATATGTTAATTCGTTCAAGGACATTGTTAATCTCCGCTCGTTAATTTATCGCAATCCGAAAAAGCAAGTGGGTTCCGGATATCTCTGGAGATCCATAAAAAATGACAGGCGCAGCATCGGGGCGTTTCCGAAAATCGCATGACCCCGCGCCATCGAGAAGGATACCGGGTGCGCTACTTCGAATAGAACTCAATAATCTGATTTTCCTGAATCGGCATGGTAATATCATCGCGCACCGGCATGGTCTTGACGGTACCCTTCAGCTTGTCCTTTTCGAGTTCCAGCCATTGCGGCATGCCGCGACGCACCACTGCCTCGACAGCTTCCGTGATGGCCTCCACGTTGTTGCTCTTTTCCCGGACTTCAATCACATCACCGGCATTGACCTGGTAAGAAGGGATGTTGACCTTTTTGCCGTTTACCAGGAAATGATTGTGCCGGGCCAGCTGACGTGCCTGGGCACGGGAGTTGGCAAAGCCCAGCCGATAGACCACGTTGTCGAGACGGCGCTCAAGCATGATAAGCAGCCGGGTTCCGGTAACGCCCTTGCCCCGGTCGGAACGTTGAAAATACAGCCGGAACTGTTTTTCGGAAAGACCGTATAAACGACGGACTTTCTGCTTTTCCCGAAGCTGAAGGCCGTAATCCGATATCTTGCCGCCCCGGCGCTGGCCATGCTGGCCCGGCGGATAGGTACGGCGGTCAATGGAGCATTTATCGGAATAACAACGATCGCCCTTGAGATACAATTTCAAATTTTCCCGCCGGCACAACCGGCAGACAGATCCACGATATCGTGACAACGTATCCTCCCTGAGATTCTATATCATTCGTACCAAATGACTTGGTTATGGATGGCTTTCGACTTTAGACGCGCCGCCTCTTGGGCGGTTTGCATCCATTGTGCGGCACCGGGGTTACATCCCGGATCAGTGTCACGGTCAGCCCGACGGCCTGCAGGGTCTTAATGGCCGATTCCCGGCCGGGGCCCGGTCCTTTGACGTAGACCTCGACGTTTTTCAAGCCGTGCTCCATGCCTTTTTTGGCTGCATTTTCCGAGGCCAGCTGGGCGGCAAACGGCGTGGATTTCCGGGACCCCTTAAACCCGTTCATGCCGGCAGTCGACCAGGAAATGACGTTGCCGGTCGGATCGGTGACCGTGATGATGGTGTTGTTAAACGTCGACTGGATATGCACCACGCCGTTTAATATATTCTTTTTAACCTTTTTTTTGGTACGGACTGCTTTTCGTTTTGCCATCGGTTCTGCCTCTATATTGGTTTTGTTACTTTTTCTTTACGCCGCCTTTTTTCTTGACCGCTGCCCGTCGCGGCCCTTTGCGCGTGCGGGCGTTGGTGCCCGTATGCTGGCCCCGCACCGGCAATGACCGACGATGGCGAAGGCCCCGGTAACACCCGAGATCCATCAAGCGTTTGATATTTATGGAAACGTCGGTTCTCAGTTCCCCTTCCACCTTATAATCGTTGTCAATGGCCTTCCGGATTTCATTGATCTCCGTGTCGGTCAAATCGTCGGTTTTGGTGGTTTCGTCAATGCGCAGTCTGGACAGGATTTCGCGCGACGTGGAAAAACCGATCCCGTAAATATAGGTCAGGCCGATGACGACGTTTTTGCCCCTCGGTAAATCGACTCCTGCAATTCTAGCCAATGTGAATGCCTCCTTTTAACCCTGCCGCTGTTTATGTCGTTTGTTGATGCAAATGACACGAACGGTACCCCGCCGCTTGATCACTTTGCAGTTGCGGCATATTTTTTTCACGGATGCCCTAACCTTCATTTTATCTCCTCATCAAACGCATCGGTTTCTAAAAAATATAGCGTCATTGCCGATATTATTTGGAGCGGTACGTAATCCGCCCCCGGGTCAGATCATAGGGCGACAGCTCAACGGTCACCGCATCACCGGGCAATATTTTAATGAAATGCATGCGCATCTTACCCGACAGGTGCGCAAGTATCTCGTGCTTGTTTTCCAGTTCCACTTTAAACATTGCATTCGGCAGGGTTTCCACCACCCGGCCCTGAACCTTTATCGGTTCTTCCTTTGCCATGCAAGACTCCTATCCGAAATTTGTCATTATCCGATCGTGTTTCCGGCTGCAAGCCGCCCCCTTGATCACCGCTTTTTCTTTCCGCCGGCGGTTTGCAAAAACCCTTCGTAGTTGCGAGTGATCAGGTGGGATTCCACCTGCTGTACCGTATCGATAGACACCCCGACGACAATGAGCAAGGCGGTGCCGCCGAAGTAAAAGGGCACGTTGAACTTGGTCATCAGTATCGAAGGCAACACGCAGACCGCAGACACATACAGGGCGCCGCCGAGTGTGATGCGGCTCAATACCTTGTCGATGTAGTCCGCTGTCCGTTTGCCGGGCCGGATGCCGGGAATATAGCCGCCGTACTTTTTCATGTTTTCCGCCACATCGGCCGGATTAAACACGATGGCCGTGTAGAAGTAGCAGAAAAAGAAAATAAAGGCCACAAACATCAATTCGTAAATAATGGAGCCCGGTTTCAATGCGGATGCCACATACTGCATCATCGGGACCTGATCGAAAAAACTCGCCAGCGTGGACGGAAACATGATCAGCGAAGAGGCAAAAATCGGGGGGATCACGCCGGCGGTATTGATCTTTAACGGCAGATGGGTGCTTTGTCCGCCGTACATGCGACGGCCCACCACGCGCTTGGCATACTGGACCGGAATCCGCCGCTGGCCCTGCTCCATGAAAATAATGAAGGCCACCACGCCAACCATCAGCACTAGCAGAATCAAGGCACCGAAAATCCCCATTTCACCGCTGGAAATCATCCGGAAGGAATTGCCGATGGCCCGGGGCATACGCGCGACGATACCGGCAAAGATGATCAGGGAAATCCCGTTGCCGATGCCGCGTTCGCTGATCTGCTCACCGAGCCACATGATAAAGGCGGTACCGGCGGTTAACGTAATCATGGTCATCAACCGGAACGCCCAGCCCGGCTCGACCACGATTGCAGCATTGCCGGGCGCGGACATGTTTTCAAGCCCCACGCTGATGCCAAAGCCCTGAATCAGGCTCAACACGACCGTGCCGTAGCGGGTGTACTGGGTAATTTTCTTCTTGCCCTGTTCGCCTTCCTTCTTTAACTGTTCGAGATGGGGGATGACCACCGTAAGCAACTGAAGAATAATCGAGGCACTGATGTAGGGCATGATGCCGAGGGCGAACACGGAGAGGCGCTCTAAGGCCCCGCCGGAAAACATATTGAAGATACCGAAAATCGTGTCCTGGTGCTGAGCAAAAAAGCCAGCCAGTGCATCGCCGTCTACCCCGGGGGTGGGGATATGGACACCAACGCGATAGACGATAAGCAAGGCCAGGGTATACAGGATCCGTCGTTTGAGTTCCGGAATTTTGAATATGTTGCCGATACCGGCACTTGAAACCGCCATGGCTATTCGCCCTCTACAGTACCGCCGGCCGCCTCAATCTTTTTGCGCGCAGATTGACTGACAGCCGCGAGTTTGACATTCAGGGAAACACTGACATCGCCCTGCCCCAGGAGCTTGACCGGCTTGAACCGGTCCTTTATCAGGCCGGCGGTTCGCAGTGCGGCCGCATCCACGGTTGCACCGCTTTCAAAACGGCCGAGATCCCGAACATTGACGGTCGCATAAGATTTTTTAAACATATTGTGGAAACCGCGCTTGGGCAGCCGGCGATGCAGGGGCATCTGCCCGCCTTCAAAGCCGGGGCGCACACCACCGCCGGAACGGCATTTATGACCCTTCGTCCCTTTCCCCGCCGTTTTTCCCAGACCGGAGGCAACGCCTCGACCGGCACGTTTCCTGGAATGGGTGGCGCCTTTTTCGGGCGCTAATTCGTGCAGTCTCATGCTTTTTCCTCCACGCGAACAAGATGCGATACTTTGTTAGCCATGCCACGAATGGCCGGGGTGTCTTCCAGTTCCACCGTTTTGTGCATTCTGGTCAGCCCCATCCCTTTTAACGTCTGCCGCTGCTTTTCCGGGCGCCCGTGGATGCTCCGGACCAATGTAATCACTAATCGGCCAGCCATTGTATTCAATCCTTATATTTGCAGTTCTTCCGCCTCAATCCCGCGCTTGGTGGCAACCAGTTCCCGGCTCTGCAGTTTTTCCAGACCACTGATCGTCGCCTTGACCACATTGTGCGGATTGTTGGTTCCCAGGCACTTGGTCAAAATGTTTCGGACTCCCACGGCTTCGAGCACGGCGCGAACCGCACCGCCGGCGATAACACCGGTTCCCTTGCCGGCGGGTTTCAAAAAGACGCTGCCTGCGCCGAACCGCCCGGTAATCGGATATGGAATGGTGCCGTCGACCAGCGGGACATCCACCATGTTCTTTTTGGCCCGTTCCACGCCTTTGCGGATGGCTTCGGGCACTTCGTGGGCTTTGCCGAGCCCGTAGCCCACACGGCCCTCGCCGTCGCCGACGACCACCATGGCACTGAAACTAAACCGGCGGCCCCCTTTGACCACCTTGGCGACCCGGCTGATGTGAACCACCTTGTCAATATATAGATTCTCGTCCGTTTCTTTCTTGAGCAAGGCAATGCCTCCTTCTTATTTAAAAATCCAAACCGATTTCCCGGGCGCCCTCTGATACCGCCTTGACCCGGCCGTGGTACATATATCCGTTGCGGTCAAACACAACCTGTTTGATTCCCTTCTGTGTCGCGCGCTCGGCAAGCTGTTTGCCGATATGAGTCGCTGCGGCCACCTTGTTTTCAAACTTTTCCCGATCACGGTTTGCCGCCTCCATGGTGGAGGCCGATGCGAGCGTGGCCCCCCGGGAATCATCAATGACCTGCGCGTAAATATGCTTTGCACTTCGAAACACGGTCAGGCGCGGCCGCTCCGGTGTTCCGTAAATGTTTTTCCGAATCCGCTTTTTCCGTTTGAGCCGCATGGCTTGTCTGGTATTCATGGACCCCATGATTGCCAACCCCTAATGGTAATGAAATATTAAAAATTATTTTGCCGTCTTGCCTGCTTTCCGCTGGATGAGTTCTTCCACGTATTTCACGCCCTTGCCCTTGTAAGGCTCAGGCGGACGCAGCTGCCGGATCGATGAGGCGGCAAAACCCAACTGCTGCTTGTTAATGCCGGACAACCGGAGCTGGTTTTTCTCGACTTCGGCACTGATGCCTTCGGGCAAAACGAAATGAATCGGATGGGAGTACCCCAGATGCAGGTTGACACTGTTGCCGCTGACTTCGGCCCGATACCCGATGCCGTTGATCTCCAGTGTCCGGGTAAAGCCCTGGCTGACCCCGGTGACCATGTTGGCCAGCAAGGCCCGAACTGTCCCCCAGTGTGTCTTGGCCTTTTTATCGTTTCGACGGACAGAGACCTGAATATGATCTTCTTCCACGGTGACGTCCACATCCGGATGCACCGACTGGGTCAACGTCCCTTTCGGCCCTTCCACCGTCACCACATGATCGGTATACGTCACTTTCGTTTTTTCCGGTATCGGAATTGGTTTTTTCCCCACGCGAGACATGAATTAACTCCTTGGACTACCAAATATTGCAGAGGACTTCGCCGCCAGTGTTTGCCTTCACAGCCTGCCGATCGGTCAACAGCCCCTTCGGCGTCGACAACACGGAGATACCCAGTCCATTTAAAACCGGCTTGATTTCCGTTTTCTTGACATAGGTGCGCCGGCTGGGCTTGCTGGCCCGCTCCAGGCCATAGATCACGTGTTGCTCGTTTGCGTCGTATTTCAAATATACCCGCAAAATGCCCTGCTTGTTGTCCTTGATGAATTTGTAGTTTTTAATATAGCCTTCGCTTTTGAGCACCTCGGCCAATTTGGTCTTTATCCTGGAACCCGGAATATCGACACGCTTGTGTTTGGCTTTTCCGGCATTGCGGATACGGGTCAACATATCCGCCAGTGGATCACTCAATGACATGGTCTACTCCGTCATATGCATTGGATTGTATGGATTGACACCTTTGCCTGCTATCATTTTCGGCGCCCTTGCCTTGTCGAGGGCCCGGGCTACCAGCTCGATTTTTTTACACCCGGAAGCAGCCCTTCGGATGCCATATTCCGAAAACAGATCCGGCAAATGCCGAATTTGCGCAGAAAGCCCCTTGACCGACCACAAATTGGACACCGGTTGTATCGCCGGACCTCAAATTTCGGTTTCTTCACTGCCTTCATTCGAAGCGCTTTTCTGGCCAAACCTTCCTCCTTATTTTTCTACAATCTCGGCAAAAGTCGTGTTTTCGTTAATTGCGAAACGGCATACCGAGCAGTCGCAGCAGCTCTTTGCCTTCTTCATTGCTCTTTGCCGTGGTGACAATGGTGATATTCATTCCTTTCACCGATTCGATCTTGTCATAATCGATTTCCGGAAAAATAATCTGTTCCTTGACGCCGAGGGTATAATTGCCATACCCGTCAAAGGCCTTTCCCGATACACCCCGAAAATCGCGAACACGCGGCAGGGCGACATTGACGACCTTGTTGAAAAAATCATACATCCGCTTCTGGCGCAGCGTCACCATGCATCCGATTGGCATCCCCTCGCGCACCTTGAAGGCGGCGACCGATTTCTTGGCCCGGGTCACCACCGGCGCCTGGCCGGTAATCGCCTTGATCTCTTCCTTGGCGGTATCGAGGACCTTGATATTTTGAATGGCTTCGCCGAGCCCCATGTTGACCACAACCTTGTCTAACCGCGGGATCTGGTGAACATTCCGATATTCAAAGGTCTCTTTGAGTTTGGCGACGACCTCGTTTTCATAATAGGTTTTCAACGACATGAGTCCTTTCCCTCCGGGATAATCTCAGCACTTAGGCATCAATACTTTCATTACACTTGGCGCATACCCGTACCTTTTTGCCGTCTTCCAACACTTTATGCCGCGTGCGTACGGGGGCAACACATTTATTGCAGATCAACATCACATTCGATGAGTGAATCAGCCCTTCACTTTCGACAATGCCGCCCTGGCGATTCTGAGGACCCGGTCGCAAATGCCGTTTGATCATGTTGACATTTTCAACCTGCACCCGGTTTTTTTTCTTATCGACACGGATCACTTTGCCGATTTTCCCCTTGTCCTTGCCGGCAATCACCTTGACTTTGTCTTCCGTTTTAATGCGCCTTTTTTCGTTTTCCATGATCCGTTTCCCTCTGAGCCAATCTTTTCAATTTTTAAAGCACCTCGGGTGCCAATGAGATAATTTTCATGAACCGACTCGCCCGCAGCTCCCGGGCCACCGGCCCGAAAATACGGGTGCCGATCGGCTCGCGGTTGACATTAATGAGCACGGCGGAATTGTCATCGAAACGGATATATGACCCGTCCGGGCGCCGGATTTCTTTTTTGGTCCGAACCACCACCGCCTTTAGCACCTCGCCTTTTTTGACCTTGGAATTCGGGATGGCCTCTTTGACCGAGACCACGATGATATCGCCGATACTGGCATAGCGCCGGCGCGTACCACCGAGGATCTTCATGCAATAGACTTCTTTCGCCCCCGAATTATCTGCAACAGATAATCTCGTTTCCGCCTGAATCATTTTTCGTCCCCTATAGCATCAAACCGCTTTTTCAATGACCTGGCTGACTCGCCAACGCTTGCGTTTGCTCAACGGCCGGGCTTCGGTAATCATTACTGTATCGCCGATGCCACAGGCATTGGCCTGGTCATGGGCTGCGAACTTGGCCCGCCGCCTTACGTATTTTTTGTAAACCGGATGACTTACGAGTCTTTCCACCTGAACCGTTACGGTCTTGTCCATCTTGTTGCTCAAAACCGTGCCCACCAATTGTCGTTTTGTCCCTCGTTGTTTATTCATAGCAACCCGTCATTTTCTAACTGAGGTTTATCTCTTTTTCCCGTCTTATGGTCTTTACCCGGGCAATATCGCGCCGGATCTGCTTGATCCGCGTAGGGCTTTCGAGTTGCCCGGTCTTGTGCTGAAAACGCAGATTGAAATACGATTCGACGAGCTCCTTTAGTTGGCCGTCGATTTCTTCAACGCTCATGCCGCGAATTTCGCTTGATTCCATTATGTCTGGCTCCTTTCAACGACTTTCGTTTTAATCGGAAGCTTGTGCGATGCCAGCCGTAACGCCTCAAAAGCCAGTTCCCGGGGAACGCCTTCCATTTCATATAAGATCCGACCCGGCTTGATCACCGCAACCCAGGACTCCGGCGCGCCTTTGCCCTTGCCCATGCGGACTTCCGCCGGTTTCTTGGAGATGGGTTTGTCCGGAAAAATCCGGATCCACATTTTCCCGCCGCGCTTGACCCGGCGGGTCATGGCAATACGGGCGGCTTCAATCTGGCGGGATGTAATCCAGCCGCATTCCATGGCTTCGAGCCCATAATCGCCGAAATTCAGTTGCGAGCCGCGATAGGCCTTGCCCTGCATGCGGCCTTTCTGAACCTTTCTAAATTTTACCTTCTTCGGACTCAGCATTGTCTTTGTCTCCCTCTATATTACTTCTGGTCTTCCGCCAGAGCCTCATCCTGCAAAATTTCGCCCTTGAAGATATAGACCTTGACCCCGATGGTCCCGTAGGTGGTCTCGGCAACTCCGAGGCCGTAATCAATGTCGGCGCGCAGGGTGTGCAAGGGAATACGGCCTTCTTTGTACCACTCGACCCGCGCCATTTCAGCCCCGCCGAGCCGGCCGGAACAGATAATTTTCACCCCCTGGGCCCCGAATCGCATGGCCGATGACACGCAGCGCTTCATGGCGCGTCGGAAAGCCACCCGGCGAACCAACTGGTTGGCCACGTTTTCCGCGACGAGCTGGGCATCGAGTTCGGGTTTGCGGACCTCCTGGATATCGACCATGACCTCCTGGGATGAGACCTGCTTTTCGAGTTCCTTTTTCAGCGCCTCGATCTCCGCGCCCTTCTTGCCGATGACAATACCCGGCCGCGACGCATAGATCCGCAATTTGATCCGCTTGGAGGACCGCTCGATCTCAATCTTGGAAATGCCGGCATGAAACAGCCGCTTTTTCAAGAATTGCCGAATTTTATGGTCCTCGTACACATAGTACGGGTAATCTTTTCCGGCATACCACCGCGAACTCCAGGTACGGTTGATGCCCAGCCGCATGCCTATCGGATTGACTTTCTGACCCAAACCCTGACCTCCTTGTTTTATGCGCTGCCTTCGGCGACGATGACGGTTATGTGACTGGTTCGCTTCAATATCCGCGTCGCTCTTCCCCGGGCCCTGGGACGGAATCGCTTCAGCATGGGCCCTTCATCCACAATGATGTTTTTAATCACCAGGGCGTCGACATCAATATCGGGGTTCTGGTCGGCATTGGCCACGGCGGACCGGACAATTTTTTCGACCATCTGTGCAGCCTTCTGCGGCATGAACTTAAGTGTGTTCATGCCGGATTCAACCGGTTTTCCCTTTACGGTGCCAACCACCTGGCGAACCTTTTGCGGCGATATACGCATATACTTTCCTGTCGCCTTGACATCCATATCCGCCATCCTCGAGTTCTTTTTTATTTCTTCATTTTCGATTTTTTGTCACCGGCATGCCCGTAGAAAGTGCGTGTCGGAGAAAACTCCCCGAGCTTGTGGCCCACCATGTTCTCCGAGACAAACACCGGGATAAACTTCTTCCCATTATGTACCGCAAGGGTCAGCCCGACCATTTCCGGAATAATTGTCGAGCGTCTCGACCAGGTTTTAATGACCTTGGCACTTCTCGATTCCTGGGCGGAAACGACCTTGTCAAACAACTTGGGTTCGATGTACGGCCCTTTTTTTAATGAACGCGGCATAATCGCTCCTGTCCACGATTGCTTTGTTGATGCTTCCGAATCGTTTATTGCATTCGAATGAAATTATTTTCGGCGCTTGACGATCAAACGCTGGCTCTGCTTGTTGGTATTGCGGGTGCGCAATCCCTTGGTCGGCTTGCCCCAGGGTGTACATGGGTGACGTCCGCCGGAGGAGCGTCCTTCGCCACCGCCCATCGGGTGATCCACCGGGTTCATGACCACGCCCCGGGTATGGGGCCGTCTTCCCAGCGCCCGTTTGCGGCCGGCCTTGCCGAGAGAAACATTGGAATGCGCACTGTTGCCGATCTGGCCGATGGTAGCCCTGCAAGTCGTCAGAACCATGCGCACTTCGCCCGAGGGCAGTTTCACCGTGGCATACTTGCCCTCCCGGGCCATTAACTGGGCAAACCCGCCGGCGCTTTTCACCATCTGACCGCCGCGGCCCACCCGCAACTCAATATTGTGAATGTGGGTGCCTAGCGGAATCCGGGAAAGCGGCAGGCAATTGCCGGGGCGGATTTCGGCCTCCGGGCCGGCCATGACGCGATCGCCCACGTTGAGTTTGGCCGGGGCCAGAATGTAGCGCTTTTCACCGTCGACATAATGCAGCAGCGCAATGCGCGACGAGCGGTTCGGGTCATATTCAATCGCGGCCACCTTGGCCGGCACGCCTTCCTTGTCGCGCTTGAAATCAATAATCCGATAATAGCGTTTGTTGCCGCCGCCGCGATGCCGTGCCGTGATCCGACCGTTTGCGTTCCGGCCTCCGGTTTTTTTGATGATCCTGGTCAGCCGCTTTTCCGGTTTGGTCTTGGTAACCTCTTCATAGGTTGAATATGTCTGAAACCGGCGGCCATGTGATGTCGGTTTTACCTTTTTCGTCGCCATTTAGATCCACTCCACTTATACGCCTTCGAAAAATTTAATCCGCTGTCCGGGGGCAAGGCTTACAATGGCCTTTTTCCAGTCCTTGCGTTTGCCGATGATCCGTCCGCGCCGCTTTTTCTTGCCTTTGACCTGAACGGTGCGCACCGAAGCCACACGGACATCGAAAATCGATTCGATGGCTTTCCGGATTTCCACGCGATTGGCGGAAGGGGCCACCTCGAAGGTCACCTTGTTTAGCATTTCTTTCTGCAGGTTGGTCTTTTCCGTATCGACCGGACCTTTTATGACTTCATATTCTCTCATGCAGCCAGCCTCCCCTCAATTGCCTTAATCGATGGTTCGAGCAGTACGAGGGCATCGTGATTTAAGATATCGTAGACATTTAAACCCTCGACCCGCAGCACCTTGACACCGGGTATGTTTCGCGATGACAGTTCCAGGGTTTCATCCTTTTCGCTTGTGACGATCAAAGGCTTTTTCGCTCCCAGTTGCGCCAGGGCGCTTGCGACCGTTTTGGTCTTGACCTGATCCAGCCCGAAGCGGTCGATCACGATGACGGACTGGTTCTGCATCTTGCTGGAAAGGGCCATTTTCAAAGCCAGGCGCCGTACCTTCTTGGGCATCTTAATGGCGTGTGACCGGGGATCCGGTCCGAAAGTGACCCCGCCGCCCCGTAGAAGCGGCGTCTTAATATCGCCCCGGCGGGCGCGGCCGGTGCCCTTCTGGCGAAACTGCTTGGCGGTGGAACCTTTCACATCCGATCGACGTTTCACCGATGCGGTTCCTTTACGGCGTCCGGCCAACTGCATTTTAACTACATCATGCAGTACACTCTTTTTTACCGTCACGTTGAAAATCTCGTCGGTCAGATCGACTTCCGACACCTTTTCCCCGTTTGTATTTTTGACCTCAACGACAGCCATGGTCTCCCTCTTTATCTATTGCCGAAATCGTCGGGACGGCGCCGATTGCGGGCGCCTTCTCTGCCGGCATTTTGCCAACGGCGTTTTCAATCCTAGCCTTAGGTTTTCTGTAATTCGATCACCGCGTTGACCGGACCCGGTACTGCGCCCTTGACGAGCAGCAAATTCTGATCCGGACGGATATCGACGACTTCCAGGTTGCGCATGGTCTGACGGGCATTTCCGTAGCGACCGGGCATTTTCTTGCCCTTGGCTACCTTCGACGGCCAGGCGCTCATCCCGATGGCACCCGGTTCCCGGTAATTTCTGCTGCCGTGGGTTTTGCGGCCCAGGCTAAAGCCATGCCGCTTGGTCACACCGGCAAATCCACGCCCCTTGGTCTTGCCGACCACGTTGATTTTATCGCCAACGGAAAACATATCAAGGGACACGGTCTGGCCGGCCTGGAAATCGTCGGGGTTTTCCACGGAAAACTCCCGGAGAATCGAGTAACACCGCCCGCCGCTTTTATCGAAATGCCCCTGCAGCGGCTTGGTTGCCCGGGCCTTTTTCTTTTCCCCGAAACCGAGCTGCAAGGCATTGTAGCCATCGTTGCCCTTTGTTTTCACCTGGGTCACCGTGCACGGGCCGGCCTGGATAACGGTTACCGGTATGTACTGGCCGTTGCTGCCGAACAGGCTGGTCATCCCCAGTTTTTTGCCTAACATTCCATTGCTCATAACGTCACCAAGTCCCTACAATTTGATATCCACATCAACACCCGGGGACAGGTCGAGCTTCATCAACGCATCGACTGTCTGCTGCGTGGGGTCCTGAATATCTAACAGCCGTTTGTGAGTGCGTACTTCAAACTGCTCCCGTGACTTCTTGTTCACGTGCGGGGATCGCAGCACGGTGTACTTGTTAATCCGGGTCGGAAGCGGTATCGGTCCGACGACTTTCGCCCCTGTCTTTTTGGCCGTATCCACGATGTCCCGGACGGACTGATCCAGGAGCTGATAGTCATAGGCTCTTAAGCGGATTCGGATTTTCGTGTTTGTAATCATGTTCTTTTTACCTATTCGATTATTTCACCGACAACGCCGGCGCCGACCGTGCGGCCGCCTTCACGGACCGCAAACCGCAATTCCTTTTCCATGGCGATCGGGGTGATTAAC
>JBNJEA010000054.1:0-20053 GCA_051745395.1 Thermodesulfobacteriota bacterium
ATCCGCGAAGCGATGAAAAACGACAGGTTACCGGCGGGCGGAAGAAAAAGTCCACGGGATTTAAAATCGTAAAGGGTTGATTTTTAACGGTGGCGGGGGATCAGTCGCGGTTCATGGTGGCGGCCAGGTAGCCGGCGCCGAAGCCGTTGTCGATGTTGACCACGGCGACATTGGAGCTGCAACTGTTTAGCATGGCAAGCAGGGCGGTCATGCCCCCGAGGCTGGCACCGTAGCCCACGCTGGTGGGCACGCCGATGACCGGGCGGTTTACCAGTCCCGCCACCACGCTGGGCAGGGCGCCTTCCATACCGGCGACCACGATCAAAATGCGAGCGGCCTCGATGGCCTGTTTGTGGGCAAAAAGCCGGTGAATCCCGGCCACGCCCACGTCCCAGATGGTCTCCACGTGGTTGCCCATGGCGTGTGCGGTCAAATGGGCCTCCCGGGCCACCGGAATATCGGATGTCCCGGCCGATACCACGAGAACGGTGCCCTTGCCGGTTATCGGTATTTCCGTGCGCGCGTGCATGAGCATCCGCGCATCGGCGTAATATTCGGCCTCCGGGTATCGGGCTATAATGGCTTCGGCTTTTTCCGCATCCAGTCGGGTCACGAGTATCACGTCTTCCCGGTCGGCCATTTTGCTCATGATGCCGGCGATCTGTTCGGCGGTTTTGCCCTCGCCGAAGATGACTTCCGGAAATCCTTTTCGAAGGGCGCGGTGGTGGTCGATGTGGGCATATCCGATATCTTCCACGGCAAAATGCTGTAAGGCCTCCGCGGCCTCAGCGACCGGTGTCGTTCCCCGGGCCACGGATTCAAGGAGTTGTTTCAGGGCGTCTGGGTTCATGGTCGGTACCGGCTACTCCTGAATTTCCTGTTCGATGATTTCCCCCGGGGCCGGCGCCTGGGATTGTCCGTTGTCGGCCCCGGATTGGTCCCCGGTGCTTTGCTTGCTTTTTATCGACTTGACAATGGCTTCCAGGGCGCTGAACTGATCGTCTAATTTGGACATGCGGTTTTGCAGCCGCTTTTCCGTGGTGCTGATCTGGCGGTTAAACGCCTGCTCTATTGCCTCGATCCGTTTTTCCATTTCCCGGGGATCGAGTTGCTCGGCCTGCTCGGCTTGCAGGGTTTGGATCTGCGAAGCCAGTGAATCCACGCGGGAGCGCATGTTTTCAAACCCTTTGTCTATCTCGTCGCCCCGGGATTGCAGGGTCTTGATTTGGGTCCCGGTTTCGTTGATCGACTGGTCCAAACGGTTTACGCGGCTTTGCACATCGTCAATATCTTCGGAAAGATCGTCGCTGATGCTTTCGATCCGTGAATCCATCTTTTCGATTCGCTCCGAAAGCCGATTCAGTAAGGATTCGACTTCCGACACGCTGTCGGATGCAGTCTGCTTTGTCGTCGAGACCGTTTGCTGGAGGGATTCAATGTCTGCGGCGTTGTTTTCCACCTGCGTGCCCAGTTCGGCGAGCTGGTTTTCAATGGTGGTTTGCTGTTTGTCAAGGGTGTCGGAAAAGGAGGCAAGCCGTTTGCTGACTTCTTTGGACATTCCCTGGATTTCATTAACACCGGTGGATTCGATTCGGTGGATCCGGTTGTTTAACTGGTAATAGCCGAAAAACAGCAGGGCGCCGAGTACGCAGAAGGCAAATACCGCCACGAATAACGGCCTGGAACTCGATGGCGCCGGCTCGGCTGCGGCAGGGGGGTGTTCCGCCTCGGGTTCGGGGGGCTCGGGTGCGGGTTGTTCTTCTGCTTCAGTTTCCTCGTCGCCGAAGATTTTGAATCGTTTGCCCGGGTCTTCTTCCATTTTTCCGTCTTTATTCCCATTCGATGGTGCTGGGCGGTTTGGAGCTGATGTCGTAGACCACCCGGTTGACCCCGTTGACTTCGTTGATGATCCGGTTGGAAATCTTGCCGAGGAGTTTGTGCGGCAGCTTGGCCCAGTCGGCCGTCATGGCGTCTTTGCTGGTGACCGCCCGCAGGGCGACGATGTTTTCATAGGTGCGTTTATCGCCCATGACGCCGACGCTTTTGATCGGCAGCAGCACGGCAAAGGATTGCCAGAGCTTTTTGTAGTACCCGGCGGCCCGGATTTCTTCCATTAATATGGCATCGACGTTTCGCAGCACGGAAAGTCGTTTTTCTGTGATTTCCCCGATGATCCGGATGGCAAGGCCCGGGCCGGGAAAGGGCTGGCGCCAGACCAGCTCCTCGGGCAGGCCGATGGTTTTGCCGAGCTTGCGCACCTCGTCCTTGAATAAAAATTTCAGGGGCTCGACCAGTTTGAGCTTCATCTTTTTGGGCAGTCCGCCGACGTTGTGGTGGCTTTTGATGATCGAGGTCGGCCCGCCGAAGGCCGACTGGGACTCGATAATGTCGGGATACAGGGTCCCCTGGGCCAGAAATTCGGCGTTTTCAATTTTTTGGGCCTCCGCCTCAAAGACATCCATAAACACCTTGCCGATGATTTTGCGTTTTTCTTCCGGGTCGGTCACCCCCTCGAGCTCTGACAAGAACGCGTCGGCGGCGTTGACGTAGTCGATGTTCATTTTCAGGTGCTGCCCAAAGAGCTTTTTTAAGCGCGCCCCCTCGTCTTGCCGCAGCAGGCCGTTGTCCACGAAGATGCAGGTCAATTGCTTTCCGATGGCCTGGTGGATCAAAAGGGCGGTCACCGACGAGTCGACCCCCCCGGACAAGCCCAGGATCACATTTTTATCGCCCACCGATTCGCGGATTTCTTTGATGGCGTTTTTGGCAAAGGCCTTCATGGTCCATTTGCGCTTGCAGCCGCAAATGTTGAAAGTGAAGTTTTTTAAAATCTGCTTGCCCTTGGGGGTGTGCTCGACTTCCGGATGAAACTGGAGTCCGTAGAACCGGCGGTCGCTGTCGGACGCTGCGGCAAACGCCGTGTTTTGCGTACGGGCGCAGGCCGTGAATCCGGGCGGCAGCTCGGTGATGGAATCGCCGTGGCTCATCCAGCAGGGCGTGGTCTCGGGCAGGCCTTCGAGCAGATCGCCCTGCCGGGTGATTTGCAATTGAGCAAACCCGTATTCCCGTTTTTCGGCTTTCGATACTTCTCCCCCCAGGGCGTGAACCATGAATTGCATCCCGTAGCAAATACCGAGCACGGGGATGTCCAGTTCAAAGATCTCCCGGGCGGTTTTCGGGCTGTTTGCTTCATATATGCTGGCCGGGCCGCCGGACAAAATAATGCCTTCCGGCTGAAGGGCCTTTAACCGCTCGATGTCGATATCCGGGGGTTCAATCTGGCAGTAGACCTTGTTTTCCCGGACCCGGCGGGCGATGAGCTGATTGTATTGCGATCCGAAATCAATAACGATGATCATTGCATCCTCGGAGGTGTTGTCAGGGTGTCGTCATAGGGTTGTCAGACGGTTGGGGCGATGTCGAGCAAATCGTTTGATTAAACAAAATGAATATGGTAAAGCAGGCCCGAAATGTCAACGCTAATTTTTGACAAAACCGCCCCATTCGACAGGCCATAAACGTGATTGTCCAGATCTATGAAATCCAGACCCCGGCCGAAGCCGAAGCCATGCTATCGCTGGGCGTCGACCATATCGGCAGCGTGGTCACGGATGCGCAAAACTGGCGCCGCCCGGAAATCCGGGAGACCATTGCAGCGGTGACCGGCGCGCGGGCGGTGAGCAGCCTGATTTTACTGTTTAATGACGTGGACAAAATTTCGGCGGCCCTGGATTATTATCGCCCCGATATTGTACATTTTTGCCAGAGTGTGACCGCCGACAACCCCGACTGGGAGGCCTGGTGCGGCAAACTGATTTCCCTGCAGGCCACGGTGCGCCAGCGGTTTTCCGAAATGGCCATCATGCGCTCGGTGCCGATCGCCCCGGCCGGAAAACAAAATCCTGTGCACATGATGACCTTTGCCCGCTACTTTGAACCGTTGACCGATTATTTTTTAACCGATACCTGCCGGGTGGAAGGCGGGTGCGCCGGCGACACCGCCCAGCCCGTTGACGGCTACATCGGCATTACGGGGCAAACCTGCGACTGGCAGATGGCGGCCGAACTTGTAAAACAAAGCACCATCCCGGTGATTCTCGCCGGTGGCCTGTCGCCGGAAAACGTTTACGACGGCATCATAGGGACCCGCCCCGCCGGCGTGGATTCCTGCACCCGGACCAACGCCGAGGATGCAGAAGGTCAACCCATCCGGTTTAGAAAGGACCCGGACAAGGTAGCCAGATTCGTGGCCGAGGCCAAACGGGCGGCATCCGAAATTGGATAAACATTAGGAGACACACACCATGTACGAAAGCGGTGATTTGAAAAAAGGCGTAAAAGTCGAAATCAACGGCGATCCCCATGAAATCGTGGAATTTGAGTTCGTCAAGCCCGGCAAGGGCCAGGCACTGTATAAATGCAAACTCAAGAACATGATCACCGGCAGCCAGTTTGAAAAGACCTACCGTTCCGGGGAGAAAATCAAGCCTGCCGCGCTTGAGGAACAGGAAATGGAATTTTTGTATACCGACGGCGAATACTATCATTTCATGAACACCTCGTCTTATGAGCAGGAGTCGGTATCGGCCGAGCAGATCGGCGATAATGTCAAGTTTTTAAAGGAAAACACGGTCTGTGACGTGTTGCTGTTCCATGGGCGGCCCATCGGCGTGTCGCTGCCGAATCTCATCGAAATGCGCGTTGCCAGGGCCGACCCCTGGGTCAAGGGCGATACCGCCTCCGGCAGCTCGAAACCCGCTGAGCTGGAAACCGGCGTGGTCGTCCAGGTGCCGCCTTTTATCGAGGAGGGCCAGAAAATCCGAATCGATACCCGCACCGGCCAGTATGTGGAGCGGGTGAAGGGATGAGGTTGAGGTGTAAGGTACAAGGTTTAGGGTATAAGGTGTGAGGTATAAGGTGTGAGGTGAAAATACTATCACCTCAGTCCCTCAGTCCCTCAGTGCCTTAGTGCCTTAGTGCCTCAGACACAACGATTTTTTCCGACCGTTTGATTTTTTCTTGACAGGGGCGAAACCCCTTTGCTAATGAATGAATCTTCATTCAATGAATGAGTATTCATTCAATCGAATTTATAAGCAAAGGGGCAGCGTATCAAACAGCAGGCCAAAACAGACCGCTCGAACGCCAAATACCACCAGATCTTAAACGCGGCGATCAAAGTTTTTGCCGAACAGGGCTTCCATCACGCCACCATCTCCCAGGTCGCCCGGGAAGCCGGTGTTGCCGACGGTACCATATACCTGTATTTCAAAAACAAAGCCGATATTCTTACCCATTTCTTCAGTTACAAGACCCGCCAGGTTTTCGATCGCTTCCGCGATGCCGTTGATCAGGCCGACAATGCCGAAGACAAGCTCCACAATTTAATCCACCGCCATCTTACGGAATTCCAGCGCGACCGCAACATGGCGGTGGTCTTCCAGCGAGAGGCCCTGCTGGCCCGCTATGTCAACGAAGACGACATCAAAGACATCACCAAGATGTATCTCGATATTCTGGATGAAGTCATCCGGCTGGGCCAGCGCGAGGGGACCATGCGGAAAAAGATGCCCATTGGCCTGGTCAAGCGCTATATTCTCGGCGCGGTCAACGAGGTCATCAATACCTGGGTGGTCAACGGGGGCAAACAGGACTTGGTCGAGATGGTCGATCCTTTGATTGACCTGTTTTTTGAAGGGCTCGGCCCGCGGCGGGCGGCCGAATCGTAAGGCGAAAATATCCGTATACGGATCATTTGAAAACCAATAACCATTTTCGTAAATGTAAAAAGGAGAAACAACACATGGCACAGCAAATTGCGGATCGACGCGACGTGGATTTCGTCCTGCATGAACAGTTAAAAGCCGCTGATTTTTCCACAAATGAAAAGTTTGCCGAATTCAACAAGAAAACCATCGACTTAATCGTCAACGAGGCCCGCAACCTCGCGGTCAAGGAAATTTTGCCCACCCGCAAGGAAGGCGATGAGCAGGGCTGCATTTTCGACAAGGGGACGGTTACCACCCCGGAGTCTTTCAAGCGGGCCTATGAACTGATCAAAGAGGGCGAGTGGGTGGCCACCACGGAAGATCCGGAATGGGGCGGCCAGGGGATGCTGCGCACTGTGGCCATGGCAGCCGCCGAATATTTCAACGGCGCCAACTATGCCTTCATGATGTATCCGGGATTGACCCACGGCGCCGGAAAACTCGTGGAAACCTTCGGCACCGACCGGCAGAAAAAGCTCTACCTGCAAAAGCTCTATTCCGGCGAATGGACGGGGACCATGCTTTTGACCGAACCCAATGCCGGCTCCGACGTCGGCGCGCTGGAATCCACGGCCGTGCCCCAGGGCGACGGCACCTACAAGATCACCGGGCAGAAGATTTTTATCTCCAGCGGCGAACATGACCTGGCCGGCAACATCGTCCATCCCGTCCTGGCCCGCATCGAGGGCGCACCGGCGGGCACAAAGGGGATTTCGCTGTTTCTGGTGCCCAAGTACCGGGTCAAAGAAGACGGCAGCATGGGCGATTTCAACGACATTCAGTGCGTGGGTATTGAAGAAAAAATGGGCATCCACGGCAATTCCACCTGTACCATGTCCATGGGCGAAAAAAACGAGTGCATCGGCGAGCTGATCGGCGAGGAAAACAAGGGCATGCGGGCGATGTTTCTCATGATGAACGAGGCCCGGCTGCTCGTGGGCATGCAGGGCTATGCCTGCGCCACGGCGTCTTATATCAACGCCGTCAACTATGCCAAGGAACGGGTCCAGGGCCGCAACCTGCTCCAGATGATGGAAAAAGAAGCCCCGGCCGTGCCGATTATCCAGCACCCCGACATCCGCCGCAGCCTGCTGACCATGAAAAGTTACGTGGAAGGCATGCGGAGCCTGCTGTATTATGTGGCCTACTGCGACGACATGATCGACGTGGTCGAAAGTGACGAGGAAAAAGACAAGTACCATGGCCTGATCGACCTGCTGATTCCCATTGCCAAGGGCTATGTCACCGACCGGGCCTTTGACGTCTGCAATATCGGCATGCAGGTTTACGGCGGTTACGGCTATATCCAGGAATATCCCCAGGAACAGTTGATGCGCGACTGCCGGATCACCATGATCTACGAAGGCACCAACGGCATCCAGTCCATGGACCTGCTCGGCCGCAAGCTCGGCATGAAAAAGGGCAAGCTGGTCATGGACCTGATGGGCGAGATCATGAACACCGTCAACGCCGCCAAGGAGCAGGAACAGGTCAAGGAATATGCCGAAGGCCTGGAGCAGGCCTTGAACAAGCTCGGTGAAGTCGCCATGCACCTGGGCAAAATCGCCATGTCGGAAAAAGTCATGAGCGCCTTTGCCTATTCCTACCCCTTCATGGAGGTCTGCGGTGACGTGGTTTTGGCCTGGATGCTCGTGTGGCGGGCATCTGTTGCCGAAAAGGCGCTGGAAAAAGCCAAGAAGAAAGATGTCGCCTACTATCAGGGCCAGATCAAAAACGCCCAGTTCTTCTGCAACACCATTTTGCCCACCACGCTCGGCAAAATGGAGGCCATCCTCAAGACCGACGGCGCGGCAGTGGAAATGGACGAAGCCTCTTTTAACGGATAATCCATGAAATTTTGATTTGCCAATGGCAGTTGGTCGACTTAAACAGCAAGGGGGCTTCGATTCGTCGGACCCCCTTGTTTTTTTCCGGGCCGGGCACGCGCCTTTTCCGCCGGTTGTTTCCTGAAATTTTTCTTGACTCGGCCCGGTTTCTTATCTATGAATGAGGATTCATTCATAATGGAATAAGATGGTTAGCTGTGTTGGTTTGATTTGTAAGCAAATGCTCGAAAATAAAGGAAAGGAGTTGTTGAAACTATCATGGAACACTTACTGATTCCGCCCGCATCATATACCGTACTCGGAATTCCGACGGTGATTTTTTCCGTGCTGATTCCGATCGCTGCCGTGGCGTTGTTTGCCTATATCATCGCCAAGCGCCTGGCCCCGATCGTCAAGGCCAACCCGGATTTCCGGTTCGACCGGCCCGCCGAGCGAATCTACAATATCGTCAAAATCTGGCTGGCCCAGTGGCGGCAGCCCCGCTACATGACGGCCGGTGTCTTGCACATTATTATTTTTCTCGGCTTTTTGATCCTGTCGGTGCGGTCCATGGAACTGGTGATCAAGGGCATCGATTCCGGATTCGTCTTTCCGGGGCTAAATACCTGGCTGGGCGATGTCTACTATGCCCTCAAGGACTATGCGGCCACCGCGGTGTTTTTCGCCGTGGTCGTCGCCTTTATCCGGCGGGGGTTTTTTAAGCCGGAGCGCTATGAATACCCGAAATCCTATGGCGAGGATCACACCTGGGAAGCCATGCTGGTGCTGATTTTTATCGCCACGCTGATGGTTTCCGAAAGCCTGTTCGAGGCCGCCCACGTGGCCGCCCAGATCCAGGCCGGCGTGACCCCGGACTATCTGGCCCCGGCGACATTGGCCTGGTTTTTCAAAAACCTGCTTGCCGATGCCAGCCACGCCTCGCTGCAGCAGGCCCACATCATTTCCTACTACGTCCATGACATTATCTTTTTTACCTTTCTGTGCTTTTTGCCGATGGGCAAGCACTTCCATGTCCTTACTTCGATTTTCAACGTCTACTTCATGCGCCTGGAAAAGGGCAATATCCGGCCGGTGCGCTACGGTGTCACCGAAGAGCAGCTCGACGACCTGGAATCGTTCGGCGTCAAACGCTACGAGGATTTTACCTGGAAGGATATCCTGGATTTTTACACCTGCGCCGATTGCGGCCGGTGTTCGGACCAGTGTCCGGCGCGGACCGTCGGCCGGCCGCTTTCCCCGCGGTTTATTTCGCTCAAGGGCCGGGACTACGCTTTTGAACACTATCCGATACTCGGCGATTTCAAAAAAACCGACGACAACATCATGGGAAAGGTCTACAGCGAGGACGAGATCTGGTCGTGTACCACCTGCGGGGCCTGTGAGCAGGAATGCCCGCTGGGCATCGAGTACATCAACAAGATCGTGGACCTGCGCCGGGGCATGGTCGATGAGGGAAACGTTCCCCAGTCGCTTCAAAAACCGCTGCAGTCGCTGGAAAAACGGGGCAACCCCTACGGCAAGCTCGAAAAGAAACGCGCGGAATGGACCAAGGAGCTGGCCGAGGAATTCGAGGTCAACGTGCTGGAAAAGAAGGGCGCCACCGCAGAGCACCTTTATTTTGTCGACAGTGTGACCTCCTATGATGAACGGATGCAGTCGGTGGCCCAGGCCACGGCCCGGATTTTGAACAAGACCGGCATCGACTTCGGCGTGCTGGGCAAAAACGAAAAGGATTCCGGCAACGAGGTCAAGCGCTTCGGCGAGGAGATGCTGTATCATGACTTAAAGAACCACAACATCGAAGCCATCTTAAATTCCGGGGCCAAAAGCATTATCACCGCTGATCCCCACGCGTTCAACGCCATTAAAAATGAATACGAAAACGCCGAACTGCCGCCGATCGAGCATATCAGCCAGTATTTGCAAACGCAGATCAAAAACGGCAAAATCCGCCTGACCGGTGCCACCGACGAGGAACGGGAAAAGGTCTACACGTACCACGATCCGTGTTACCTGGGGCGCCACAATGAAATCTACGATGCGCCGCGGGCGGTCATTGATGCCATTTCCGGCATCTACCGGATCGATATGATCCAGAGCCGGGATCGTTCCTTTTGTTGCAGCGGCGGCGGGCTGATGCTGTTTTATGAACCGGAGGAAGACGAGCGCATGGGCGTGCGCCGGGTCAAGATGGCCCAGAAGGCCGGCGCCAATGTGATCGTCACGGCGTGCCCGTTCTGTCTGACCAACATCGAGGACGGCATCAAGGTCGCCGGGCTCGAGGGCAAGATGGAGGCCATCGATCTTTGCGAACTGGTGGCCCAGCATCTGCAATAAATCACAGGGCAAATAATTGATGTAAGCTTTCGAAGCGTATAACCAACTTTACACAACAGTTTAGGTGGGAGGAACAGATGGAAATTTTAGTATGCGTCAAACGGGTTCCCGATACTTCGGAGAACGAGATCGAGATCAACAGCGAAGGCAACGACATCGAAAGAGATGATCTGGTCTACTCCGTGAATGAATGGGACAACTACGCGGTGGAAGAAGCCATCCAGATTGTCGACAAGGTCGGCGGGTCCGTGACGGTCGTGACCATCGGCGACGATGAGTCCGAGGAAGTCCTGCGCCGGGAAATGGCCATGGGCGCCGGAAACGGCATCCTGCTGTCAGACGACGCCTTCGAGGGCAGCGACGGCAAGGGCAGTGCATCGGTTTTAAAGGCCGCCGTGGAAAAGGGCAACTATGACCTGATTTTGACCGGCGCCCAGGCCGATGCCGGCTATGCCCAGGTCGGCGGCATGCTGGCGGCGATGCTCGATTACCCTTACGCGTCGCTGGTCAACATGATCGAGCCCGGCGACGGCAAGCTCAAGGTCGGGCGTGAAATCGAGGGCGGCAACCAGGAAGTCAATGAAATCGAGCTGCCCTGCGTGCTTTCCATTCAGACCGGTATCAATGAACCGCGTTATGTGGGCATTCGCGGTATCCGCAAGGTGGCCTCCGTCGAGATTCCGACGTACGGCGCCTCGGATCTGGGGGTGGATCCGGCCAGTGTTGGCGAAAACGGGGCCCGGGTCAAGCAGCTCGACTACTTCGTGCCGGAAATGGGCGAAGGCGCCGAAATGCTCGAAGGCAGCACCGATGAGATCATCGACAAACTCATTGAACTTATGAAATCCAAAGGAGGGCTTAAGTAATGGCCGGACAGGTTTTTGCATATATCAAACACGATAATGGGGTCCTTGATGACTCGGCGCTGGAACTGCTGACGGCGGCGAAAAAAATTTCCGATCAACCCGTAACCGCCATTGTAACCGGCAGTGGCGTGGACAATGTCTGCAACGAAGCAGCCAAGGCCTACAACGAGGTCTGGAAAATCGACAACGACGCGCTTTCGTATCCGAACGCCGAAATCGTTCGCAAGGCGCTGCTGGCTGTTCTACCGACGGATGCCGTTGTATTGTTTCCGCACGATACCTTCGGCATGGACCTGGCCCCCGGGCTGTCGATCAAGCTCGATTCGGCTTTTGTCTCCGATATCGTCGACATTGAAGCCATCGAAGGCGACACCATGAAAGTCGTCCGCCAGGAATTTTCCGGCCAGGTCAGCACGCACGTGAGTTGCGATTTGTCTGCCGGTGCCGTCCTGAATGTACGGCCCGGCGTCTATGCGGCCGATGAAAGCCAGGCCGGCGGCTCGGTCGTGGACAAATCCGGCGATGTCAGCGATTTTTCCGCCAAGCGCAAATTCATCGAAGTCCTGGAAGCCGAAGTCGGCGAAGTCGACATCACCAAGTCCGAGGTCCTGGTATCGGTGGGTCGCGGCATCGAAGACGAAGACAACCTGGAAATCGTTTTCGACCTGGCCGAAGCCATGGGCGCCGACGTGTCCTGCTCCCGGCCGATCGTCGATGCCAAGTGGCTGGAAAAATCCCGCCAGGTCGGCACCTCCGGGCAGACCGTCAAACCCAAGGTCTATCTGGCCCTCGGCATTTCCGGCTCCTTCCAGCACATGGGCGGGGTCAAGGGCAATCCCTTCATCATTGCCGTCAACAAGAACCCGAAGGCCCCGATCTTCCAGGTGGCCGACGTGGGCGTGGAAGCCGACATCCTGGAATTTGTCCCGGAATTGTCCGAAAAAATTCAGGAAATGTAATAAGTCAAAAAAGTCATCCAGATCGATTCCCAAAAAAACCGGCTGTTGCTCTGTATGGGCAGCAGCCGGTTTTTTAGGTTCTTCGAGTCCTCCACAACATGAATCTCAAATGTAGTTTCGCCATTTTTTTATTCCTCTAAATCCGAAAGCCCCCGCAGCACCTCGATTAATTTTTTCCGGAAGGCCTTTGGGGCCGTATCGGACCCGTCGGCATCGGCTTTTCGCACGGCGCGGAAAAACCGGCGGGCGGTTTTGCGGGCGGAATCGTCCCAGTTGCTGGTTAAAAAGGCCTTGATGTCGATGTCGGCAAAGTCTTCTTCACCGGCGCTGTTGCGGCGGCTGTGGGCCCAGTTGATCACGTGGGAGAAATAGATCAGCGCCCGGTCGATGATGACGAACAGCAACGGGTCGTTTTCCACCGGTCCCACCTGCAGGCGGGCCCCGCCGAGGGCCTGGCCCTTGATTTTTGACTTTGCCATTTTCCGGGTGCCGGCCGCAGCCGATCCCGCCCCCATGACGCCGCCGATGGCGGTAAAGACCCCGAAGGTCAGTCCCCCTAAGGCTATATCCACGTTGGCCCCGATGCCCGCGCCGATGCCCGCACCCGCCCAGGCCAGCTGCCGGCGCGTCAGGCCGAGCACCTGCCAGGTTTTCGAGGAAAACAGGTCTTCTTTGACGATGGATTGGGCCGGCAGTTCATAGGAAAAAATGTTGTGTTTGAAGCGTTTCCGGATGCGCTGATGGGCCCGGGCTTCGAAACGCGCAATGTCTTTTTGGTACTGACGGGCAAGTTCCGTGCGCACCTGCTCGATCCGGCCGGGATCCCGACAGGTTTTTTGAACCCGGTGGGTGGCCGCCGATACCAGCAGGTCTTCGATGATGCCGGCGGTTTCGGTGATCCGCTGCTGCCAGTCGGCGGCAAACGAGTCGATGACGTTTTTTAAAGCCGGCTGCCAGTCCGGGTCAATGCCTTTCAGGCTTTCCAGAAGCGCGATGCGTTCGGCGAAACTGGCCCGCTGGGCGTCAAAAATCTGGATGGTATTGAAATGTCTGCGGGATTGGCTTTTCCAGTCTTGCAGATATTCGGAAAGCGCCCGGTCTTTGGTGTTGATTACGATCATGCGCGGCAGACCGGTCAGACGAAGGATTTCCATCTCCATTCGATCGGTGCGCCGAACCGGCCGGGAGCCGTCGACCACGAAGATCACCCCGGCCCCGTGGGCAAGCGGGGTGAGCAGTTCGCACTCATCTGCAAACTCGGCGTCCGTGCAGTGGATGCGGATAAATTCGGACAGCATCCGGTCGGCCGGACCGGTATAGGCGGTCAGCCATTTCAACGTATCCCGGGGGCGCTGAAAACCCGGGGTGTCGACAAAACGGATCACCACCCGGCCGTCGATTTCCACCGGGTATTCCCGGCATTGCCGGGTTTCGCCCGGCGTGGAACTGATCGGCACCTGGTCGTCTTCGGCCAGCGTGGAAACCACGGAGGACTTGCCTTCGTTGGGATGGCCTAAAATGGCCAATACCGGGGCCTGTTCTTCTGCTGTCATTTCAGTCTCCCAGCCTTTCCACCCGCAAGTAGGCATCGCCGATTGCCTCGATTGCCTGCTGCCAGATGAAATGGTCCGCATCGGCGGGCGGGGTGAAAATGGTGTCTTTTGAAGGCTTTCCGACCAGGGCGATCACCATGCCGGTGTTTTGGGCCAGGCGCCGGCGCATGCCCCGGAGCCAGTTCAAGGTTTCCCGGATGGGCGGCTGCCAGGCTTCCATGACGATGACGATGCGATACGCTGCATTTGTTTCCTCTTGCTGGCTTTGAGCGCGAAGGAGTTGCTCGGTATCTTGGTCGATGTCGATTTCAACGGAGATGATTTCGGCCGTCGACATGCCCAGGTCGATTTCGATGCGTCCGGCGAGCTCGCTGTCGGTGCAGTTGTCCCGAATATCGGCTTCGATTAAGACTGTGGCGGGGGGCAGTTCATTCGCAGTGGCCGCGGGCCTGACCGGCGCGGCATCAGCAGGCGGGGCGTTGCGGTCATGTGCCACGGGGGCCCCGGTGTAGGGCCGGCTGGCCGTGTCGATCTGCGGGGTCTGCATCCGCTGCAGCAACCGGTCGCAGGCCGCATGGTTGAAATCCAGGCGGTCGAGTGCCCGGCGCTGCCGCCAGAGGCCGAAGGCCAGCAACATGGCCCGCGGCAAAAGGCCGTAAAACAATATGGCAAAACAGAGAAACGGCCACCAGGCCACCAGATCCGGCGTGGCCATGTGGTAGATGCCTTCCTTTAGGACCATCTGGCTGCCGGCGATTTGTTCCATGGTGGGATGGGCCGCCGGGGGGGCGCTAAACCACGACCAGGGCAGGGAAATGGCGTCGACGATTCGGTAGACGGTTTCGGCGTCGGGCTGCAGCGTGGACTGCCACCCGAAGGCCAGGTCCGTGATGGTGACCCGCAGCAGCATGGCCGCCAGAATGCCGATATTGAAAAAAATGCCGATCACCTGGGCGGTCAAAAATACCGGCCAGAGAAACAGTGAACCGTAAAGTCTCCGCGTCTGCCCGATCTTTCCGAGCGCGGCCCGGATCCGGTTGCGCTTTTCCGCCCCCGGCCGGTGGTCCGCGCCGGTCTGGATCCAGCGGGAAAAAGCCCGCAGGCCCCGGGAAAGCAAGGGATAGATCAATGCAGACGAGTGCATGAGCCGGACCCGTCTTGCCGCCGAAACCCCGGCAAGCGCAAGTAGCAACAGCAACTGGGGCGCCAGCAGCACCCAAAGGCAGGTAAACACATTAATCGGCTGCTGGCCCTGGTAGGAAAACAGTCGCCATGTCAGCCCGGCACCGGCAACAGCGGCAAGCCCCGCAGATATGAACCGCAGCAGCCGCATGCTTTCGCTGTATATACGGCCCGGCAGCAGCCCGGCATCATCGGTTTGCCGGATGGCATGCGCCCGCCGGGCCTCCACCCAGTACCGGATCAGTTCGGACCGGCCAAACGGCGGCGTGTGCGCCCCGGTATAGGACAGATAGGTTTCCCGGTCGAGTGCCGGGGCGTCTTCGGCCGCCTCTTGCCGCTGCGGGCGGTTTCGAAAGGCATCGAGAAAGTATTCCAGATCGATTACGTCTTTGATTTGCCAGCGCTCTGCCATGTCAGCGGCAAGTGTCCTGTTCCGGGAATGGGTTTTGTTCGGGCCCGTTTTTCGGGAGTTGTCATGGTCTTTCTATCACAATCGGCGGGCGGATACAACGCCGCAGCGATGTTTGTCTTTCGGCATCGGGGCTTGAATTCCGGCCGCGGCCATCTTATTATAGAAACCAGCAAACGGGCATAAAATCAATAGAGGACTCCTGTTGGTATCGGTTCTTTGTTATGGATGCGCGGTGTTACATAACAAACATTTTGTAAAATCGTAATGAAATCCCATATGTTGGACAGCAAGAAAAAGGATTCCGATACCGGCGGCACAGACATGGAAACCCATCATCGGGTTTTGTTTCAACGGCCGCCGTTTTCGGAATTGACGAAAAAATACGCCGTGGTGGACCTGCATTTTCATTCCCGCCATTCCGACGGGTTTAACGAAATTCCGGCCATCGCCGAGCGGGCGCGGCAACTCGGCATCGGGGTTGCCGTAACCGACCACAACGCCATTGACGGGGCCATTGAAATCGCCCGGTATTCCGATATCTTTACCATTCCCGGCATTGAAATCACCGCCAAGGAAGGCGCGCACCTGCTGGCGTATTTCTATACCATTGACGAGTTGATCGACTTCTATGAATTCGAGCTCGAACCTTACCTGGGCAAAGAGGTCATGTCGTCTGCGGCCATGACAATGGAGACCCTCATAGCCTGCGCGCGGAAGTACCGGGCGGTCGTGGTGTTTCCCCATCCCTACTGCGCGGCCTACACCGGGGTCTGCAACCCGGTATACAAGCGACAGCGGCAACAATCGCTGCTGGCCATGGGCGACGGTGTGGAAGTAATCAACGCCGGCAACGTGCATCGCTGGAACCTGGAGTCCACGGTGCTCGGATTCAACCTGAACTCGGGTTTTACCGGCGGCAGCGACGGTCACAACCTGTTTCAGATGGGCCGGGCCGTTACCTATGCGGCCTGCCAAAAGGACCGCGAATCTTTTCTCAATGCCATCCGGGAAAAACGAACCTGGGTGATGGGCAAGGAGATCAACTTGCTGCGAAAGGTGACCTCCAACAGCATGAAGTTTCGCACCAACCTGAAAAATTCCCCGGACCTGCTGGGCAAAAATATGCGCTACAGCTATGCCTTTCTCAATCACAAGTCCCGCCGGGTCCGCACCCGCATTCAGCAAAAGCGGCAGGATCGAAAGCAGCGCCGCAACAGTCAATGAGGTAGTCGCTTAATTTGCATCAGCCCTACAAATACGGCGAAAACAGCCATACCAATGCATCGCGGGTTTTTTGCAACGGCGGCCGGTGGTTGATTTCATCGAGTCCGAGCTGACGGGAGCCGGCGATGGCGTCGTCGATATAGCGGCAAAGGGTTTCGGCAAAACCCGTATCATAGATTTCCACGTTGAGTTCAAAATTCAAGCGCAGGCTACGCGGATCGATATTGGCGGAGCCGACCTGGGCGTAGGTGCCGTCGATGACGAAAATCTTGGAATGTACGAACGGCGGGGGCTGAAAATAAATGTTGACCCCCCAGTGCAGCAGCTCCCAAAGCGTGTTGTTCGACGCCCACTGGATAAAGGGGAGGTTGTTTACCGACGGCAGGACGATGTCGACTTGGATGCCCCGGAGCGCACTCGATTGCAGGGCGGAAATCATCTCGATGGCGGGCAAAAAATACGGCGTCATGATCTGGACCCGTTGCCGCGCGCTGGAGATGGCGCCGATGAGGATAATCGGCAGCTTGTCGATGGCTTCGTTCGGCCCGTCGGCAATGGTGCGGCAGACGGCCGATCCGTATTTTATGGGGGCGGATTGGGAAGGGGGCAGGGATTCGCCCGTGCAAAACGACCAGTCCTCTATGAAGGTCTGTTCCAGTTGCCGGACCACCGGGCCGGTGAAACGGAAATGGGTGTCGGCCACCCGTTTTTTCAGCGGCGGCGTGTGAACCAGGTGGCGGTCGCCGATGTTCATGCCGCCGGTAAAGCCGGTATCGCCGTCTGTGATCAAAATTTTCCGGTGGTTTCTCAGGTTGATGTGCAGCATCGGCGGTATGATCTGCGGCGGCAGAAACCGCGCATGGGCAATCCGGGCATGCCGGAGCAGGGTGCTGGCCCGGGGCTTTGCATAATATTCCCCGAACCCGTCCAAAATGACCCGCACGTCCACCCCGCGCCGGCCGGCACGCGCTATGGCGTCGATAAATCGGCGACCGGAAGCGTCGGTATCGAAAAGGTATGTTGACAGCAAAACCCGGTGCTCTGCGGCATCAATGGCGTCTATCATGGCCGGATAGGCCGCCTCCCCGTTTTGAAACGGCTCAATGGCATTGCCGCCGACCATCGGCAGCCGGACCACCTGATCGGAAAGCCGGGCAATGCCGGCCAGGGGGCGGGGTACATCCAGGTCGCGGGGCCGGTACCGGAGTTGTTCGACAGTGGGCATATCGCCCGCTCGGATGGGGTAGGGCGGTCGCTTGACCTCCAGTTTCTGCGCCCGGGTGCGCACCCGGTTGATGCCGAAAAGGAAATAGAAAAAAGGACCGATAAAAGGAAACATCAGGCAGACGGCCACCCAGCCCAGCGCGGACTGCGGGGTGCGCTTGAAAAACAGGGCATGGCCGGCGGTACTCAGGGAAAGCGCGATATTGAGTCCGAGGATAAGCCAGTCGAAAAGGGTCATGTCCGCCTTATGTTTCTTCGAGTGTCGTCACCACCGGGGCCTTTAAAATCCGATCAATGGCCTGCCGGGCCGAAGCTGCCGCCGTGGGAAACACCTCACCGAGATTGCCGATGTGGCGCAGGTTGTCCGCGGTTCGCAAAACCAGCTTGGCCAGGTCGCCTTCGGCGCTGTCCCAGAAAGCAAAGGTTTCTTCCCAGGCGGCGCCGTTGGCCCATTTGTAAATGGATAAAGCCGGCCGGAGAAACAAATACGGCGCGTCAAACTCGTTGGCCAGCATCTCCCGGGCAAAGGGGCGCAGGCCCTCCCGGATGGTGTTGAATGCGTCCAACAGATCCTCGGCCACGTCGGCGGGATGGATGCTGTCGTCGTCGGTTTCGCGTTCATTGACAAAGGCCGCCATGATGGCGGCGAGCACAGCCGGATCGGACTGGGGAAACAGGTTCCGCCGGAAGCCTTCGGCCACCATGAGCGGGTGATCGATCCGGAGCTGCGAGGCCCAGCTGCCGTCTTCGGTTAATTGATCGTCTTCTGTAACGTATTCTTTTTCTTTTAAAAAGTCAAGGTGATGCAGAAAGTCCTGCCACAGGTACTCTGTATTAAACCGGAAGGCCGCCCCCAGCTTTTGTTTCTTTCGTTTGGTCTTGTACTGGTAAGTAGCAAAGGATTTGTCCAGCAGGTCCCGGATCTGCGGCGGCCTGTGGGACAAAAGCAGGTTGAGCGTCATGGAGAAATTGATCTTGATCTGGCTGAAGACGTCGGTGGCCCCGGCATGGACGAGTTTGGCCACGTAGCGCACGTCCATGAACCGGCCCGGAATGGTGACGGCAAACCCGATGTTGTCCATGCCCCGGCGCCCGGCGCGGCCGGTCATCTGGTGGAATTCCGTGGGGGTCAAGGCAACGAATTCCCGGCCGTTGAACCGGTCGGAGTTAAACATCACGATGGTCCGGGCGGGAAAATTCACGCCGGCGGCCACGGTGGAGGTGGCAAAGACCGCATCGAGATAGCCTTCGGTCATCAGGGTTTCCACGAGCAGTTTCCAGGCCGGCAGGTGTCCGCTGTGATGGGCGGCCAGGCCCTTTTGCTTCAATATCTGCATCTGTTTGTGCCCGGCAAGGTGGGGCACCTGTTCGATAAGCTCATCAATGCGGCGGGTGCGCTGATTTCGGCGGTGCCGGGATTCGGCCGCCCGGTAATCCGAACACATCTGCAGCGCGTTGTCACAGTCGGCTCGGGATTTTAGGAAAAAAATGGCCGGCAGCAGGTTGTATTTTCCCAGCACCCGGAGCAGGTCGGCAATGGGGGGGAGCTTGCTGCCAAAATCCGCCCCCGGCCCCCTGGCGTTTTTTAAATGGTTGGCGACTTTTTTATACACCCGCTGTTTGCCGTTATTGTCGGCTTCGGTCAGCAGCGGAAACAGGGTGCCCGACGGATGCATGAAAAGGGGATATAGCGGCACCGGCCGTTTTTTTTCCTCGATGCGAATACAATCCCGGCCCCGGATCGATTCAAGCCAGCCGGCGATCTGGTCGGCGTTGCCGATGGTGGCCGACAGCATCAGCAGCGGGATCCGGGCGGGCAGATAGATCATGGTCTCTTCCCATACCACGCCGCGGTCCTCGTCGCCCAGAAAATGGGCTTCATCCAAAACCACCAGGTCGGTGGCGATGTTTTCGCCCCGGTACATGGCATCATAGAGCTGGTTGCGCAGGATCTCGGTGGTGCCCACCGTGATGGGGGCGTCTGCGTTTTCCTTGCGGTCGCCGGTTAAAATCCCCATGTTTTCGGCACCGAATATTTCGGAAAATTCATTGTACTTGGCGTTGGTCAGGGCCTTGAGCGGCGAAGCATACCAGGCCCGTCCCCCCTTTTCAAAGACTTTTCGGATGGCCTCGACGGCAATCCAGGTCTTTCCGGCCCCGGTGGGGGCGGTGACCAGGCAGTCGCCCCGGTCCATGGCATCGAGTGCCTCCACCTGGAACGGGTCCGGCTCAAAGGGCTGGCTTTCGGGCACACCGATGCCGGCAAAAACCTTTTTTAACTTGGGGTCTGATCCCGGCACAATCTTGGGCCGGGCCGTTTTTTTCTTCTTGCCTTTGGCGGGCGGGTATCTTCGCTTGTCAGTCATTAGAGCCTGGAAATGATGGATTCGATTTCTGTTTTGGCCCGGGAGTCGACATCATAGGGCGACATTCCGTTTAAGTCGGCTTCGATCAGGGCGTCATCATAGGGCAGAAAGCCCAGAAACTCGAAATCCGGAAGGTGTTGTTTGAGAAATTCCATGTCTTTTTCCCCGCGGATCTTGTTGCCGACCAGGGCGATTTTGTCCAGTCCGATTTCGCCGCCGGCCGCCACAATGATTTTATTATTCATCTGCCGAACCCAGTAAAAATCCCCGCTAACTAATTCCTTGGGTTTGAATAAGATGAAACTATGTTTGAAG
>JBNJEA010000175.1:0-5517 GCA_051745395.1 Thermodesulfobacteriota bacterium
ACGTCCATTAGGTGGTGGAGATGAGGATTTCGTTGAAAGATGTCCATCTTATCAACATGTCATGCCTGCGGAGGCAGGCATGACAGACGAAGCAACCTCTTCTTTTGGTATCCACAGAACTTCCCGAAATCCTTATTGCTTGAAATAAACAAATAACTGGAGTTTGCTTGAGAAGCATAAACATGATTTTGTAAAGGATTATAACAATTTATATTCAAGAATCCGAAACACTCAATTTAGGCCGTAAGAAGTCATCGGCGCAACGGTCACCGGAATGCCGTTTAACACGGCCGTGCCGGAATTCGAATCGAATACCCTGGGCGTGAGCCGGTTGGTGTTGACCCCGGGATATTTCCGCGCCACTGCCATCTGCACCCCTTCCATGTCGTGGCCCCAGCCGTGGGGCAGGCTGACCACCCCGGGCATGATAGCCTCGGTGATTTCCACCGGCGCGGAAATGGTGCCGGCCGCCGAAGTAACCGCTGCATGGCCGTTTTCTTTGAGGCTGCAGGCTTCGGCATCATCGGGATGCACATAGAGGGTGCACGGGTTGTTTTTGGCCAAAGATTCGATATTGTGCATCCAGGAATTATTGGTCCGCAAATGGCGGCGGCCGATTAGCAGCAAATGCTTATGGCCGGCCGCACCGCCGGCTTCAATCTCGGCCTGCAATGCGTTGACATCGTCCCGGAGGGCTTCGGGAAACAGGTGAATCTTTCCGTCCGGATTGGCGACGGCATGCCGGATCCAGGATTTCAACGGCCCCAGGTCCATGCCGTGCGGGTTTTCGGACAGCTTCTCAAAATTGAGCCCCTCGGGTTGTAATCCGAATCCGTCCCCATAGGGGCCGATGCGCAGCAGAAAATCCAGGATCCGCTCCGGGCCTTTCCGACCGCAAAGGGGATTGATCAGCGCCTCCCGGGTGATGCCCGATTTTTCTTCGCCGCCCATGGCCTTGATCACCCCGTCGGCCAGATCATTTACCATTTTTTCTTCTATTGCTTCCGGCGAGGCCTGGGGCCCCTTTCCGGCGGCGATTTGCGCCAGGTGGGCTAAAATTTCCCACTTGTCCTTTTCATGGGCATCCTTTTCCAGCACAGGCGGAGAGTAGCAGGCGAAATTGCGCACCGAAAGGCCGTGAAAGAAAAAATCGTAATGCCCGTGGCACAGAATCGAGGCCGGCGGCAGGATCACGTCGGCCCGGCGGGTGGTTTCGTTGATATAATAGTCCACCGATACCATGAACTCCAGGTCTGCCAGGGCGGCATCCACACGGTCGCTTTCCGGCACGGCCACCACGGGATTTCCGGCAACCGTCAAAAACGCCCGGATCTGTCCGTCGCCTTGGGTCTCCATTTCCTCGGCCATGACGGATACGGGCAGTTCACCGGCCACTTCGGCGGCGTTGGAGACCCGCGAGTCCCAGCGGCCGATGGCAAAGCCCTTTTTGGGGATGCTGCCGTCGGCCACGTGGGCAGGGCGGGCAAATCCGGTGCCGCCGGGACAATCCAGGTTGCCGGTCAAGATGTTGATCGCCTCGATCAACCAGGATGCCGTGGTGCCGCGATGTACCGTGCTGGTGCCCATGCGGCCGTAGACCGCGCATTTTTCCGCCGCCGCGATTTTACGGGCCAAATCGGCAATGTCATCGGCGGCAATACCGCACAACGTTGCCGCCGCTTTTGGGGAAAACGGGGCAACCGCCTGCCGGAGGGCGTCGAAATCGTCGATATAATCCGTCAAATGCCCCGGCGACACAAGATCTTCTTCAAAAAGCACATAGACAATGGCCAGAAGCATGTAGACGTCCGTGCCCGGCCGGATAAACAGATGCTGGTCCGCCGCCTTGGCCGTCCGGGTTTTCAGCGGATCAATGACGACCATCTTGCCCCCGCGTTTTTGCAGCGCCCGAATCCGGCCCGGCATGTCCGGGGCGGTCATGAGGCTGCCGTTGGACACCAGGGGATTGGCGCCGAAGACCACGAACAGGTCCGTCCGGTCGATGTCCGGGACCGGGATCCGCGCGGGGCTGCCGTATAAAAACCCGCAGGCGGCCATCTTGGGCATCTGGTCCACGGTGCTGGCGGTATAAAAATTTTTCGTCTTCAACGCCTTGATCAACGGCCGGATAAACAGTCCGCCCGCCATGGTGTGGGTATTGGGATTGCCCAGGTAGACGCCGACGGCGTCATTGCCGTGTTTATCCCGGATGGCGGAAAGCTTTTCCGCCACCAGCGACAGCGCCTCGGTCCAGCCGGCTTGCCGGAACCGGCCGTTTTCCCTGATCATCGGGGACCGCAGCCGATCCGGGTCTTCGTGCAGGTCTTTTAGCGCAATGCCCTTGGGGCAGCAAAACCCCCGGCTCATGGGATTTTCCTTGTCGCCGCGGATCTTTTCGACCCGGTTGCCGGCCATCGTGATTTCCAGCCCGCAGCCGGCTTCACAGAGCGGACAAATGCGATGGTGGACCGTATTTTCCGTCATGGGATTTATCCTTTATCGCCGTCTATGGTCTTGAACTGATCCTTCGGGGCCCCGCATACCGGGCATTTATCCGGGAGCTTTTTCTCCGTGACGTAGCCGCAGACCTGGCAGACGTGATAGGCCTTGGTCACATCCTTGATCACATTGTAGATGGCGCGTTCATAGAGCTTGGCGTGATAGGTTTCCGCGTCCCGGGCCTGGGAAAACGTGGTGGCGGCCGCTGTTTCGCCTTCTTCTTCGGCGTCTTTTATCAAATCCGGATATTCGTTTTCGCTGACGGATTGCTCCCGCTTAAAAGAGTTCATCAGGTTCGTATCCGTGTCCTTGACGATCAGATCCTTGACCAGGTTCATATGGCGGGTGGCATGGACCCGCTCGGCCTCGGCGATGGCCCGGAACAAGAGCGCGACCTGGGGCACCTCTTCTTCTTCGGCTTTTTCCGCATAGGCCAGCAGCCGGAAATACGCCTTTGCTTCCCCGATAAACGCCTTGTATACATTTTGCTTTGTCTTTTCCTTCATCACAACCCCCTTATCTGGATTCCACTTCCACTCTTCAATCTTCAGCCTTCCTCCGCCAGCTTATTGGTCGGATCGCCTTCGTCCACCATCTGCCGAAGCAGATTCCGTTCGTCTTCCGATGGCAGGCGCCCGGTCAACAGGGCATGGCAGACCTGCTCGCCTTGCTGATTGGTAAAAAACGCCTCGGCTTCGGCGCGCCCCCCTTCCTCTATCCGGGTAATCGTAATGGCCATGTGCACCGTATCATCAAAATAGACGGGCTTTATAAATTTAAAATCCATGCCGGTGGCCAGCCAGCCCACCTGGCCGCCGAATTCGCAAATCATCGAACCCACGAGCAGCCCGTGGCAAACCGGTGCCGCAAAGCCCTTGGCCGCCGCCCAACGCGTATCATAATGCACGGGATTGTAATCCCGTGTCAAATCACCGAAGGCATGGGTTTCGTCTTGGGTAAAGACCCGCTGGTAATGAAACGAATCGCCTTCTTTGAGGCCCTGGATGGCACTGATTCGTGTCGGATTTCCCATTTTCGCCGCCTAAATAATGAGGATTTCGTAAAGATTTTTCAGAAGATATGTGAAATCGATTAAAAAAATCAAAACAACGGTCGATAAGAAATTATATCCAACGGCATTACTGGTACAAAACGTGACTCCGGTACAAATCCCCCTCTCATAGGGGCAAATCGGGACAATTCCGTAAAGATTTCCTCCATCACTGAACCAGCCTGCGCCAAACCCGGCATACTCCCATGTCTATTTTTGCATACATCTTTTCTCTTCTTTCCTTGTGGAACGCTATTGCCTTTTCTTTTTTTCGACCGGTTTTTCGGTTGATCGAAGTCAGCCCCACACCTCTCCTATAAAAGGAACAACTCGAAATTTCAATAAAAAACAACGTTACTGTATTTTTTTGTATACATCTATTTTCTTTTTCATACATATAAACATTTATCTTTTTTCCTTAACATGGGAGTAACTGTTGCAATTTCCGGGCGCTTCGGCCAAGTCTAGCCGATAACCTACCAAATTTAGTCCTTCCGAGAAACATTTTCTCCGAACCGACGCAATTGCCGCGTCTTCAAAGAGACAAAAAAACATGGCATGACATTTGCTGTGCCAATAATGAAAATCACTGTCTCATTTTTTAAATTCTAAAAAAATGACGGAACAGAAACAAATTTAAAGCAAACCGCTTGATAACGGCAAACCATTCGAAAGAATGGCTCGCAAAGGAACCGGCCTACGTTCGAAAAGAATACGGCGGCGGGCCTGCCGGGCGGAGTCAACACCTCCTGATGTGCTGATTCCGACACGGCTCGAATCAACATTTCCAGGAGGGAATTTTCATGTATAGACCCAAAAGGCAAGGCCACGCTTTTTTATTCGCCATCAGCGCCATATTACTTTTCCTGTTTTTACCCTCCTCCGGCTATGCCGCGGAGGTCACCCTGTCCTGGACCCCGCCCGACGACACCCGCGTAACCGGCTACCGAATCTATTGCGGAGAGGTGGAAACCGATTTTCAATCCACCCCCGTAAAGACCATTGACTCGGCAGATCAAACCAGCACCGACATTTCCGGGCTCGAAGAAGGCCAGACCTATTACTTTGCCGCAACAAGTGTTGACGCCAATGACAATGAAAGCGATTTTTCCGAAACCATTACCCATAAAGTGGCATCTTCTACTGTCGCACCGGAAGACATCGATGATGACGGCGACGGTTACACGGAAAATGAAGGCGACTGCAATGACAGCGATGCCTCCATCCACCCCGGCGCAACAGAGATCTGCGGCGACGGCATCGACCAGGACTGCGACGGCAGCGACCTGATTTGTGAACAAGGCGAGGATGTAACGCTTTCCTGGTCCCGGCCCGATGACGACCGGGTGGCCGGCTACAACATATACGTCGGCAAAACCGGTACGGATTTCAAATCCTCCCCGAATACATCGATTGACTCACCCGATACCACGGACTACGTCATCAGTGACCTGGAAGCCGGGGCGGAATATTCTTTTTGCGCAACAAGTTACGATTCCATCGGAAATGAAAGTGATTTTTCCGAAACCATTACCTATGTGGTCCAATCTTCAAGCGATGTCGATGCGGACGGCGACGGCTACACGGAAAATGAAGGAGACTGCAACGACAACGATGCATCCATCCACCCCGGCGCAACCGAGGTATGTGGCGACGGCATCGACCAGGACTGCGACGGCCAGGACCTGACCTGCCCCGAAGACATTGACGACGACGGCGACGGATTTACCGAAAACCAGGGCGACTGCGATGACAATGACCCCTCAATCCATCCCGATGCCGAGGAAATCTGCGGCGACGGCATTGATCAGGATTGCGACGGCAGTGACCTGACCTGTCCCGAAGATATCGACGACGACGGCGACGGCTACACGGAAAATGAAGGCGACTGCAATGACAGCGATGCCTCCATCCACCCCGGCGCAACAGAGATCTGCGGCGACGGCATCGACCAGGACTGCGACGGC
>JBNJEA010000176.1:0-5473 GCA_051745395.1 Thermodesulfobacteriota bacterium
TCGTCGTCCATCGTTACCGTGGTTTCGGCGGAATTCGGATCCGCCACGTCGCCTCTCCAGTGGCTGAAGTTGCATTGGGCCCCGGGGGTCGCCGTGAGACTTACTTGCTTGTCCTTGTGAAAGGTGTGATGTCCCGCCGCGGGGGTTACCGAACCGGTTCCGTCGGCGGCGATGTTGAGATCGTAAAACACTTCCTGAAAGATCGCCGTCACGGTCTTGTCCTGGTCCATGGTCACCGTGATGGTGTCGTCGCTTTTATCCACAATGCCGACTTCCCAGTGGCTGAATACGTATCCCGGGGCCGGAGAAGCGGTGCAGCGGACCGTTTCGCCTTCCCGGTAGTCATGGGGCCCGGCCGCCGGGGTAACCGTGCCCTCTCCCCGGGTTGTTACGGTAAGGATGACGGATTCTTCCACATGGATGGTTACGGTTTTGCTGTCCCGTAAGCCGTTGGCCGTGGCCGTAAAGGCGATTTCATGGGACCCGGCCTGATTATCCCCCGGAATCCAGCTGAATTGACCGGTTTCCGGGTCGAAGCCGGCGCCTGCGGGCAGGGAGGCGGCCGAAAGCGTCACCGGATCGCCGTCGGGGTCGGAGGCGGCCACGGTAAACCCGAGTTCGTTGTTTTCGGTTACGGTTTTGTCCCCGATGGGATCCAGCACCGGTGCCCTGTCGGTGTTTTCAACGGCAATGGCGACGGTTTCACTGTCCGTTAGCGCTCCGTCACTGACGGTAACGCTGAGTTGATACTCCCCGCTGTCTTCATACCCCGGTTTCCATTGAAATGTCGCCGTTTCCGGGTCAAACCGACCGGCGAGATCCCCGCCGGCCGTATAGGTCAGGGGGTCTTCGTCGGCATCCTCGGCGGAAACCGTAAATTTCAGTTCTTCGTTTTCAGCGATGCTTTTGTTTTCCGGCGCCTGGAGTACGGGCGCCCGGTTGGGCGGCGGTCCCACTTTGACAATCACGGAAACGCTCACCGTCTCCGGGTTGGTCAGGTTGCTGAAATCTTCTATATCCAGTGCGCCTGTGATCAGATACTCGCCCGGCTGCCGGGGGGCATAGGCCGGGGAAATATTTTCCCTGTCCCAGTTGACAGACACGTTCGCCGTAAGGCCGTCTCCTCTTGTCACCGTCACCCGGTCCGGCAGTGCGATATCGGCAAGGGCGGTGTCATAGTCGACCTCTCTTGTTTCAACATCTTCAACCGATACGATCTCGGTGGATGCCGGCTGCTGTTCCCGCTCGGCGGCGTAGGTCAGAAACACCATGATGCTGTCGGCCAGATCGCCCTTGTAAACCAGGGGGATTTGACCGTAGAGATATTGCCCGTCGGTGCGAATCACCGGTTGTCTGAACAGGTTCTTTCCGTTGGCGTTTTTGATCACCACCATCAGGTGATAGTTGCCGGGGGAAATCATTTCCGGATCGGTGGATAAAAGGTTTAAGGCGATGGCGGCCTCGATAAAACCCGAGAAATCATTTGTGTCGCTATTCGTCGCCTGCAGGGATTGCAAATCGGTATCGGTTTCTGAAAACGAGAAGGTGACATATGAACCGATCGCGCGTTCGTCGGCGTTTAAAAAGCCCCGCGCCGCCGTTACTTCCGAGGCGGCGGCCTGGCGGACCGTAATTTGTTGAATCCCGTTTTCCTTTAACAGGTTGGCGACCGCATTGTGATTTATATCCACTGCGGTATACTCCGTACCGATATCCGTCAACGTGTCTGCATCGGCGGGATCGACGGTAAATGTGTTGTCGGCATTGTCTGTGGAAACAATTTTTATGGTCAATGCCTTGTCCTTTTCCTTCGTCTCCACCAGGTGGCCGTGTATGTCGTAATAGCCGTCCTTGGCGATATCCAAGAAATAGCGGGTATCGGGGGTGACCGTAAACCGGACCCGGCCGGTGTCATCGGTGATTTTCGAGGAAACGGCCGAATCCGTTGTCTGCCGGTCTGCCGATTGACGCTGAAGATCAACGGTCGTGTCCTCGGCGGCTTTTCCCGTCTGTTTGTCGGCCACACGGACAGTCAGTGTCGTCGTATTTTCCCTGGCAGTTTTATTGTTGTCCCCCGAATCGTCGTCCAAAATGCAGCCCGTCGCCGCAGTAAGGATCAAAACAATAATGAATGCGGTATAGTGCAGTGGCTTTTTCAATGGATTTGCCCTCCTGGTTTACCAGTTTTCAGGGTCCGGGTTGCGGGACCTGCTTTTGATGCCGGGGTAGTCAAGATCCATGACGTTGTCGAACAAGACAAAACGCCAATGGGTGTAGCGGAAGTGTAGGAGATACGAACGGCGTCCGGTATCTGCCGAACGACGTATTTTAGAATAAAAACCGGGGAGATTTTGGATGCAGGAGGAGATTTCGGACAAAAATCAAAGGAGTTTCAGTCTTTGCGCTTTTCGAATGGCTTCTACTTTGCTGCCGACTTCCAGTTTTTGATAGATGTTTCGAAGGTGTGTTCGCACCGTGCCCGTGGACACGCCGAGCCGTTCGGCGATGGCATCGCGTATCAGCCCCTCCGCCGCCAGGCCCAGGACTTCGCGTTCTCTTGCCGACAGGGAAAACGTGCTTTGCGGCAGCCCCTTTACGCTTTCCATGTATTCTTCGCTGCAGGCAAGAAGCGTCTTTACATAGTCGTCTTTTGCGCCCCTGTCGTATATCGATTTTAGCAGGGGCAAGACGGCGGGGGCGTGTTCGGCAAAGGGCAGGACAATGTGGTCTTTTTCCGCGATATCGATCGCCTTTTGCAGGGATCTGCGGCCCGCGGCCATGCCGTACAGCCGGTATTTCGCCGCCGCGGCAAAGACATGGTTATGGATAAAGCCGATCTGGTTGCCGAATACGGCGAAATGCTGTTCAAAAGTTTCGGTAAGCATCTCGAGTTCCAGGTAATTTCGGGAAAGCAGCACCGCCTTGCCGTGGATAATGCAGTTAAATGAAATGCCCTGGTAGAGGAGATCGGCGGGGGACAGGTCGCTCTTCTGCAGCCACAACGGTATTTTGTCGATCTGTCCGAGGCATCCGAAGACATAGCCGTCGCACATGTCCAGGGTGGTATTGTAGATCACGCTGTTTTCCTTTTCCGCATCCGCCCGGAGCTGTTTTAGAAGCGACAGCGCCTCTGCCGTTTTGCCTTCGAGGAGGTACAACCGGATCAGGGTGAAACGGGCGCATATGATGATCCCGGTCTGATCGAACGCCCTTGCTTTGTAAATGGCCTTGTACGCATTTTCCTCGGCCTGTTGGCGGTTTCCGGTTTCAAGGGCGCATTCGGCCGGGGCGGCGTATTCGCAGCCCGTGCCGCAGCCGTCGGCAATTTGCGCAAATGCGGGAAATCCGGACACGATGCGGTCCACGGTTGGCTTCAGTTCGCCCGGTGTCCTGTGGTAGGCGTAGAGGAAATGGGGGCAGCCGAAGGTAAACTCGCTTTCCCGTTTGACCAGGCAGGAACGGCCGCCTGCCAGCAGGTCGAGCGCCTTGCTGTTGCAGGCAACCATCTTTTCCACTTCGTTGAATGCGGCGAAAATACGGATCACGTTAATTTCTGCGAGGATGCGCTTTTTGCGGGCCAAGGGAACATGTGCGTCGTGTTCATAAAATTTTTGGAGCGCGTCCAGTCGCATGGCGCCGTCTTCGGCGGCCCCGGCATCGCCGCTTAGCAGCAGTATGCCGATGTACTGCAGGTAGGCCAGGGGATACCGGAAAAGCACCGCCGGAGGCATTGCGGCAAACATCTCATCGGACCCCTCGAAAGCGGCAAAAGCATTGGTGATGTTGGTCTCGTCGTTTAGGAGCGAAAGGATATCCTCTGTTTCTCCCGCCCGGTAGAGGTACTTGTAGGCGGCCTGGTAATCCTTTTGTTTCAGGTGCCACCGTCCCGCCCGGTGGTAAAGTGCCCGCAATGCGCTGTCGTCGGTCTGTTTTGTTCGTAAAAAATCGAGAAACACGTTATGGATGCGATAGGTCCCCGCCGTTTCGTCGCGGCTTATAAAGGCGTTTTCCCGGTAGAGTTTTCTCAACAGGGGTTCGGCGTCTTTTTCCCCTGACACGAACGCGGCCTGTTCCGGCGTAAAGCGGTCCATCACGGCAAGTTTTTGCAAAAACCCGCGGATGCGTTCGTCATAGGCATCATAGAGGTTTTTCTTCATCAGTTCGTAGACGGTGGTGTTTAAGCCCACCGGCATGTCTTTTTCCAGGCCGAGCAGGATCAGGTAGACCAGCGAGATGCAGCCGCCGGTGTACTCGCTGATCTGCACCAGCTCGCCTTCGGAGGGGGTAAATCCCGCCAGGGCGCAATAGCGCTTGATTTCGTCATCGCTGAATCTTAACTGATCCCGGGATACGACATGGCAGAGCTGCTTGGCGGCAAGGTCGGCGAAATCAATGTGGGTGATATCCCGGGTGATGACGACGATATGAAAATTTTGCAGCTCTTCCTTGACTGCCGATACAAGAAACTGTCCGATCCGGCGGTCCTTGACGAGATGGTAGTCGTCGATTACCAGGACGGTGTTGTTTTCAAAGGCCATCTGATTGAAAACGGACAGGATGTGGGCTATCTGGGGGGCGTTTGCGGGAAAGCCGAGATTTTTCAGTTTCGTGCCGGCAGCAGGGTCGCCTTCTGCGATTTGGTCGGTCAGTCGGTTCCAGAAAAAGGCGGCCGTGTCTTCCGAAGCAAGAAAAGAAATCCACATGACGGGATTGTCCCGTGCCAAAAGAAAGGATTTCACCGCCGTGGTCTTGCCGTAGCCCATGGGGGCTTCCACAAGGGTAAGGGGGTGGTGGAAGATTTCTTTCAGCGCTTCATTGACGTGTTTTCTTTTCAGGATTTTGGATCTTTTGATACACGGACCTCCTGATCTGTGAACAGTCGGGACCGTCGCGCTTCAGAACAGGGGTTTATGGCCTTTGCTCAAAGCGCAAAAACGGAAACATCATATTTGCTGAATATGTTGTCGCGGGTGATGATACACAGTTTTTCCAGTCGGGCCTGGGCGATAATCATTCTGTCAAAGGGGTCGCGATGGTGCATCGGCAGACCGCCTGCCGCATATGCATGATCCGGGGTGATGGATAAAAGCTCAAAGCCCTGATCCTTGATAACGGGATAAAAATCCGCTGAAATTTCCAGTTTTCCAAGCGCTTGCTTGATCCGCATTTCCCAGATCACGGCAGCACTTACCACAATCAGGTTGCCGGGGTCAGCGATGGCATTTCGTTCGGCATCGGCGAGACAAGGACTGTCATCCAACCACCACAGCAGCATGTGGGTGTCGAGAAACAGGTTCATTTGTCCACCATGCCGAATGCCTCGGCGATATCATCGGGAAGCTCATCGAAACCATTGAGGCAATTAACGATGCCAGGAAAAAAAAAGGGATGAAAGCTAAAAATAAACCTGACTCATTTCAGTGACGGAGAATTTACAACTGCCTTTGAAGAAACCATTCGCGGGTCACATGTA